>DATLNC010000231.1:0-15094 GCA_035536935.1 Thermoanaerobaculia bacterium | reverse complement strand
CGGGCCCCAACTCGGCCGGATCTCCGGCCAGGAGCGCGTCGAGCCGCTCCTCGACCCGGCCGAGCAGGTCGGGATCGAGGAGCGCGGCCATCTTGACCACCTCGACCAGCCCGGAGCGCAGCTCTTCCCGGGGCAGGGTCGGGAGGACGGAGGTGTCGCAGACCACGAATGCGGGGTGATGGAAGAGGCCGACCGTGTTCTTGCCGCCGGGGAGGTCCACCCCGGTCTTGCCGCCGATCGCGGCGTCCACCTGGGCGAGGAGGGTGGTCGGGATCTGCGTGAAAGGGATACCGCGCAGGAAGCACCCGGCGGCGAAGCCGGCCAGGTCGCCCACGCTGCCGCCGCCGAACGCGATCACCCGGCTGTCCCGCTTGCCGCCGGCCTCCAGCATGGCATTCCAGAGCCGCTCGGCGGACGACACCGTCTTGGCCGGCTCCCCCTCCTCCACCTCCAGCACCACCCACCGCCCGGCCTCCCGCCGCAACGGCTCCAGCCGCGAGCCATGCAGCCCGAGCACCCGCGGCGTGCTGACGAGGAAGACCGTCCGTCCGGAGAGCCACCCGGCGAGCTGGCCGTGAGCGGAAGCCAGGGCGTCCTTCCCCACCAGCACGGGGGTGGAGCCGGACGGGTGGCGGAGGATCACTCCTTGTCCTTCACCACGGCGATCCCCAGCTCGTCGAGCTGCTTGGGATCGACCTCGGACGGAGCGTCGGTCATCAGATCGGTGGCCGAGGCGGTCTTGGGGAAGGCGATCACGTCGCGGATGGTGCTCAGGCCGGCGAGGAGCATCACGAGGCGGTCCAGGCCCAGGGCGATGCCGCCGTGAGGGGGTGCGCCGTAGCGCAGCGCTTCCAGGAAGAAGCCGAAACGGGCCTCGGCCTCCTCGGCGCCGATGCCGAGCAGCCGGAACATCCGGCTCTGCACCTCGGTGTCGTGGATTCTGATCGAGCCGCCGCCCAGCTCGATGCCGTTGAGCACCACATCATAAGCCCGCGAGCGGACCGCGCCGGGATCGGTCTCCAGCTTGTCCAGGTCCCGCGGGTCGGGGCTCGTGAAGGGGTGGTGGGTCGAGTACCAGCGGCCCTCCTCCTCGTTCCACTCCAGCAGGGGGAACTCGGTCACCCAGAGGAACTCGTGCCTGCCCTGCGGGATCAGCTTGTAATACCTGGCCAGCTCCAGGCGGAGCGTGCCGAGCGCATTGGCTGCCACGGATTGGGGACCGGCGACGATCAGCGCGAGCCCGCCCTCCTCCAGGCCGAGGGCCTCGGCGGCGCCCTCCAGCTCCGCCTGGGTCAGGGCGTTCTTCACCTGAAAGACGATCTCCCCGCCCTTGCGCCGCAGGGTCAGGACGCCCGCGGCGCCATTCCGGCGGGCGATTTCGACCCAGCCGTCCACCTCCTTGCGGCTTGCCTCGGCGGCCCCCGGCACGGCAAAACCGCGGATCACGGGCGCTTCCTGGAAGCCCCGGAAGGCACTGCCGCGCAGGAGGTCGGTCAGGTCCTTGATCTCCAGCCCGAAGCGGAGGTCGGGGCGGTCGCTGCCGTAGCGCGCCATGGCCTCGGCGTAGGTCATGCGTGGGAAGGGCGACGGCGGCTGGATACCGCCGAGCGGGAAGATCCTTTGGAAAAGCCCCTCGATCAGCTCGTAGATGTCCTCTTCCGTGGGGAAGGACATCTCGACGTCGATCTGGGTGAATTCGAGCTGGCGGTCGGCGCGCAGGGCCTCGTCGCGGAAGCAGCGGGCGATCTGGACGTAGCGCTCGAACCCGGAGACCATGAGGATCTGCTTGAAGAGCTGCGGCGATTGAGGAAGAGCGTAGAAGCTGCCCCGGCGCACTCGCGAGGGCACCAGAAAGTCGCGCGCGCCCTCGGGCGTGGACCGGGTGAGGATCGGCGTCTCCACATCCACGAACTGGTGCTCGTGGAAGTAACCGCGGACCTCCATCGTCACCTTGTCGCGGAGCAGGAGGCTGCGCTGCAGCTCCTGCCGGCGGAGGTCGAGGTAACGGTAGCGCAGGCGGACCTCCTCGGAGACATCGGTCTTGCCGTCCAGCGCAAAGGGGAGCGGCTCGGAGCGCGACAGCAGCTGGGCACTGCGGGCGATCACCTCGACCTCGCCGGTGGGCAGGTCGCGGTTCACGTTCTCGGGCGAGCGGCGGACCACGTCGCCCTCGACCTCCACGACCCACTCGTTGCGCACGGGATCGAGGACCCGCGCCGCCTCGGGCTCGTACTCGGGCGTCACCACGACCTGCACGATGCCGCTGCGGTCGCGCAGGTTCAGGAAGATGACGCCGCCATGGTCGCGCCGCCGCTGCACCCACGCCTGCAGGCGCACCCGGGTGCCGACGTCCTCCCCCGTGATCGTCCCCGCTCCACGCCTCTTCAGAGTCTCAGCCATATCCCCTTCTATCCCTGCGAGAACATCCCGCGGTAATGCTCCTTCAACTCGGCATAGCGCTCGGCGGTGTCCGAGATCCGCCGGGTTTCTTCCTCGGTCAGCGGCCGGACCGGCCGTGCCGGGATGCCCAAAGCGAGATGCCCGGCCGGGATCCTATGCCCCGGCGCCACCACGGCCCCGGCGCCCACCATGGCGCCGCGCTCGATCACGGCTCCGTCCAGCACGCGGGCGCCGATGCCGATCAGCGCGCCATCCTCCACCGTGCAGCCGTGGACGACCGCGCTGTGTCCCACAACCACCCCTTCGCCGATCACGAGCCGGTGATGGAGATGGGCGACGTGCAGCACCGTGCCGTCCTGGATGTTCGTCCGCGCCCCGATGCGGATGGAGTTGACGTCGCCCCGCGCCACGGTGTGGAACCAGAAGGACACGTCGTCCCCGAGCTCCACGTCACCCACGACATAGGCTCCGGGGGCGATGAAGACGCGGGCGCCCAGCTTGGGGTGAATGCCCTGGAACGGATGGATCGGCATGACCGAAAATCGAGCGCCGGCCCTCGGGGGCCGGCCCAGGAAGCATGGCATAAAATCCGCCGGTGTCCAAAGCCAGTCTCTTCGAAATAGCGGTAGTCATCCCCGCCCTCAACGAAGAGCGCTCGCTCCCCAGTGTCCTCTCCGACATCCCCCGGCCGCCGGTGCGGAGGATCGTGGTGGCGGACAACGGCTCCGCGGACGGCACCGCTCGGGTGGCGCGGGAGGGCGGAGCGGAGGTCGTACCTGCGCCCCGGCGGGGATATGGCAGCGCCTGCCTGGCCGGGCTCGACCATCTGCGGCGCACGGGGCCTCCGGACATCGTGGTCTTCGTGGATGCCGACTGGTCGGACCATGCCGAGGAGCTGCCCGGCCTGATCGCGCCGATCCTGGCCGGCGAGGCCGACCTGGTGATCGGCTCGCGCATCCTGGGCCGGCGCGAGCCCGGCGCCCTGCTCCCCCAGGCGCGGGCCGGCAACCTGGTCGCCTGCGCGATGATCCGTCTCCTCTACGGCCACCGCTTCACCGACCTGGGGCCGTTCCGGGCGATCCGCTGGGAGGCTCTGGAGCGGCTGCAGATGGCCGATCCGAGCTTCGGCTGGACGGCCGAGATGCAGGTCAAGGCGCTGCGCCATGGTCTCCGCTGCGCGGAAGTGCCGGTCTCCTACCGCCGCCGGGTGGGCGTCTCCAAGATCACCGGCACCGTGTCGGGGACGATCCGCGCCGGCTATAAGATCCTCTGGACCGTTCTGCGCTACAGCAAAGGGAAGAGAAAGAGATGACCGAGCCCGTCCGCATCGAAACGGAGATCGAAGTGCGCTACGCCGAGACCGACCAGATGGGCGTGGTCCACCACGCCAACTACGTGATCTGGTTCGAGCTGGCCCGCACCCGCCTTTGCGCCTCCTCGGGCTTCCACTACGCGGACATCGAGAAGATGGGCTATCTCCTGATGGTGACCGGCGTCCAGGCTTCCTATCGGAGGCCGGCGCGCTACGGCGACACGGTGAAGGTGGCCTGCTGGAACGACCGTCTGGGGAGCCGGGGCCTCCATTTCGCCTACGAGGTCCGCAAGGGAGATGAGGTCCTGGTCACCGGCGCCACCGAGCACATCTGGGTGGAGACGGCCACCGGCAAGCCGTGCCGCATGCCGGTGGCGCTCCGGGAGCAGTTCCGCAGGCTGGCAGGGCTCCCCGACTAGTAGACCACCGGCCCGCCGCAGGCACCCATGTCGTCCCTGGTGCCGTCGGCCTCGTCGAAGTGGTAGTCCGGGATGCCGGCGTCGATCGCGGGCGAGACGGTTCCAGGGCAGCAACCGCCACACTGGGTGAGCGCCGGGTCGAGGAAGACCAGCCCGAGGTCGCCGTAGGTGCCCAGGTGGGTGGCGCCGGTGTTGCCGAAGAAGCCGTTGTAGTGGTTGATCAGGCCGGTGTTGCTCCCGCCGGCATTGACCAGCGTCGCGCTGCCGCCGCTCGTGGTGTTGGCCGTGAACAGCGTGGCGGAGACGCTCACCAGACTGCCGAAGCCGACGGCGAGCCCTCCTCCGACCGAAGCCTGGTTGCCGGTGAAGGTGCTGTTGACCACCTCGGCCAGGCCAGCCGGAACCCACACGCCGCCGCCCTGGCTCCCAGCCTTGTTGTCCTTCAGGCAGACGTTGCGCACGAGGACGTTGCCGTAGGGCGTGCCGGAGTGGATGCCGCCTCCGTCCCCGGTCGCTTCATTGGCTACGATCAGCGTCGTCGCGAGGTCGAGCCGGCCGTTGAAGTGGGACGCGATAGCGCCCCCATAGGGGGCCCTGTTCGCCTCGAAGTGGCTGGACCTCACGTAGGGATCGGCAAAGTAGGTGGTGGCCAGCCCGCCGCCGGCGAATTCGGCCTCGTTGCGGACGAACCGGGCGCAGGTGATGACCGGCTTGGCCGAGGCGCCGGCCACGTGCAAGCCCCCGCCGCGGCCGTAGCCGCCAGCCCCCGTCGCCTTGTTCCCAAGGATGATGTTGTAGTGGAGCGTGGGAGACGCGTTCTGGATCAGGATGCCGCCCCCGTTCGGCGCCTGGCCGTTCTGGACGGTGAAGCCGGCCAGAACGCTGTTGGCTCCTTCAGACGTGTGGAACCAGACCACGGGGCCGGTCCCGCCGCCGTCGAGGAACGTGACGCCGGGGCCGCCGGTGGACTTGAGCGTGATCGGCTTGCCGTGGAAATCGATCTTGCCCACGTACTTCCCGGGTTGGACGCAGATCGTGGCACCGTCCTTGGCCTTGTTGATCGCCGACAGCAGATCTTTCATCGTCTTCACCGACTTGCCGCCCTTGGGACAGACGGGACTGTAGATGCAGCCGCCGTTGCCGGGGCAGGCCTGTGCACCCCAGGCGGACGACCCCAGAGCACACAGCCCCAGGACTCCCGTGAGGATCAGGGTCTTGCGCATGGTTCCTCTCCTTTCCCGGGGCACAGGGGCCCCCGGTGTATGGAGACAGGAACGAACGGCAGGGGCCGTTCCCCTCTCAGGGCTAGGGGATCTTGCTCATAAACGCGTCCGGCTGCCGCTCCCCCTTGTGGAGCAGCGAGGGCTCGAGGGTGCCGACCCACAGCGCGTAGAAGAGGTTCCTGCCGCCGACCAGCCCCTGGTAGTCGCCGAGGAAGAAGCCGCGGTCCGTGACCGACGCGAAGCGCGCGTCGAAGGACGAGCCGTTCGAGCGGCGGCTGGCGCCGAAGCTCTCGCCGTCCTTCGAGATCACGACGTAATGGTCGACCTGGTAGGGCTTGGCGTAGTGATGGCCATAGTAGGAGACCGCCACCCGGCCGTGGCCGTCCACGGCCACGGCCGGGGTGAAGCTCGCGTCGCTCTGGTCGTCCGAGACCTTCCGGCGCGAGGTCCAGGTGCGGCCGCCGTCGTCCGACCGCACCAGCGCGATCTCGTCCGAGCCCACTATGTCCCCGCCGGTGAAGAAGCTGTCCGGCCAGACCACGTAGATCCGGCCGGTCCGGGGATCGATGGCCGCGGACGGCAGCTCGCCGGTGCGGAGGTTCTCCACTCCCTGCCTCGACACCGGGGCCACTACCGTCTTCGGGCTCCAGGTGACCCCTCCATCCTCGGAGCGGGAGGTGTAGATCGCCAGGTTGGCGACCGCGGTCGCGTGCATCCAGAACAGGTGGACCACGCCGCCCGGCCCGACCAGCGGGAGCGCGCCGAAATTCGCGCCGACCCCTTCGACCGAAACCACCGGCCGGAACGACTGGCCGCCGTCCTCGGACCGAGCCACGCGGAGGATCTGGTTGGTCTCGCTGACCGTGTCCCAGGTGACGTAGATCCGGCCGCGGAAAGGGCTGTCGGCGTAGTTGTCGACGATCATGGACTGCTTGTCCTCGAAGTGGGTGGCGTCGCCGTTGTGGACGACCACGGGCGGGCCCCAGGTGCGGCCGCCGTCCTCCGAGGTGGAGACGTAGATGCCGTTCTCGGGGCTGGTCTCGTTGAAGAGCAGCGACGCGTAGTAGGCCCGGCCGTCGAGGCCGTACGCCACCCACGGGTCCGAGGCCTTTTCAAAGGCGCCGCCGGAGGCGTGCGTCAGGCCGGGCACCGCGCCTTCGCGCCAGGCGCGGCCGCCGTTCTTGGAGAAGGCCCAGGTGAGCGAGCGGGCGCCGCCTTCCGCGAACCGGCCCTCCTGGTAGCCGGCCAGGAGCCGGAGATCGTTCTCGGGGTCGATGGCGAGGAAGGGCTCGGCCTGGGTTTCGGCCTGTCCCGTTCCGCCGTCCGGGCGCAGGATGTCGCGGCTCACCCGCACCCAGGTCTTGCGGCCCTTGCGGGCCTCGGCGGTGATCGGCGGCACCGCCGGTTTTTCGAGAGCCGAGGCGGGCACCGGACCCTCGGCGGGCAGGACGCCCTCCGAGGAGAACTTGGCGGTCTTGCTGCGTTCCGCGATCCAGCGGCTGCGCGAGAAGGGAGCGGGCTCATCGGAAGATCCGGCGGCCGCAACCAGCAGCACGGACCCTGCAACGACACTCAACGTGACTCGGCGGACCCACGAGGACATCGCTCACCTCCTGTTGTAGCCCCCGCGAGAAGGCCCAGCCATGCCGGCGGGCCTGAGACAACGGCAATGAGTGAAGTCTAGCACCGGACGACCGGGTAGACCCCTCCAACGACCGGGTAGCTCTCTCCAACGAGGGGGTAGCCTCCTCTACCCACTCGTTTGGCAGCAGCTAACCGGTGGGTAGACGGTTCCAACCACTCGTTTGAGCGCCGTACCCAGTGGGTAGAGCGCTCTACCCGCTCGTTGGAGCGGCCTACCTCGCCGTTGCCGCGCCAGACGCTTTGACAGAGGGCTGTACCCACGCTACCCTATCGCCACATCGAAGTTTCTCGATAAAGGAGAACACGATGCGCTCACGCGCTGCCCTGATGGTTCTTTGTCTTCTCTCGTCCCCGGCGTCCGCGCAGATCATCCGCGGCGGCGCGCTCCCGGCTCCCCTCCCCATCCACCCGCCCGATCACTGGTGGAACGTGGACATCAGCGCCGCGCCGGTCGATACCAACAGCACGAGCTTCATCAACTTCATCGGCGCCACGACAGGTCTTCATCCCGACTTCGGCGGCGACAACGAAGACGATCCTCCCGCCGGGATCTACGGCATGGTCTACATGACCGTCCCCGGCACCCAGCCGCTGGAGATCGTCACCTGGACGACCGACTGGAACGAGAGCGACGACGGCGCGCCCGGCCGGCCGGTCGGCTATCCCATTCCGGTCGAGGCGCGGACGCAGACCAGGTGGATCGAGGGCGGCCACGCGGGCAACGATGATCAGGGCGGCGACCGCCATATGCTAATCGTCGACAAGGACAACCGCATCCTCTACGAGCTCTACCGCACGGTCTGGAATCCGGCCACACAGGACTGGGAGGCGGACTCGGGCGCCATCTACAAGCTCGACTCCCTGGAGCGGCGGCCGGAGGGGTGGACCAGCGCCGACGCAGCCGGTCTCGCCATCCTGCCGGGACTCGTGCGCTATGAAGAGGTCTTCGGGACCGCACCGATCAAGCACGCCTTCCGCATGACTCTGGACTATACGAATGGCTACGTGTGGCCAGCCTCGCATGAGGCCGGCGATACCGCAGGTGCCCTGCCCATGGGCGCGCGCCTGCGGCTCAAGGCGAGCAAGAACATCACGGGCTACACGCCCCAGGTCCAGAGGATCTTCCAGGCCATGAAAACCTACGGCCTGATCGTGGCCGACAACGGCTCCGACATGTACATCTCCGGCGCCTACGACACGCGCTGGGACAACGGCGTGCTCAACCCGGCCTTCGCCAGCCTGACGGCGAGCGACTTCGAGGTGATCCGGCTCGGCTGGAAGCCGGCCGTGGGCACCAGCACCGCCGCGCTCGACTACTACACCCTCACCCCCTGCCGGCTGGTGGACACCCGCACCACGCCAGGGGCGTACGGCGGGCCGGCCGTTCTCCCGGGTCAGCGGGTCTTCGTGGCCACGGGCCAGTGCGGCATCCCCGCGACGGCCAAGGCCCTGGCGGTCAACCTCACGGCCATCAGCCCGGGCTCCACCGGGCACCTGAAAGTCTTCCCCGGCAATGCGGCACCCACGGCCGCGACCGCCATCAGCTTCACCACCGGCATCACCCGGGCCAACAACGCGACGGTCATGCTGTCCTCCTCCGGCTCGGGCGCGCTCGGGGTCTCCAACACGACCGGGGTGCCGGTGCATGTGGCCATCGACGTGTTCGGCTACTTCCAGTAGCCTAGCGCGGTGAAAGACAGAGACCATATCGACCTCGAAGCGATCGCCCGCCGCGCCATGATCGAGCGCGACCTGTACCCCGAGTTCCCACCGGCGGTGATGGAAGAGACCAGGGAGCTGGAGGAAGTCCGGCAGTTTGGCGGAGACGGCATCCGCGACCTGCGCAAGCTCCCCTGGTTCTCGATCGACAACGACGACACCCGCGACCTCGACCAGCTCACGTTCGCGGAGCCTCAGGGCGCGGATATCCGGGTGCTCGTGGCGATCGCGGACGTGGACGCGCTCGTCCCGCAGGAGTCGGACACCGATCGCCACGCCGGCCACAACACCGTCTCGGTCTACACCCCGGCGCGGATCTTCCCCATGCTGCCGGAGCGGCTCTCCACCGGCCTCACCTCGCTCCACGAGGGAGAGGACCGGCTGGCCGTCGTAGTAGAGATGCGGGTCGACCAGGACGGCTCCGTGCCCGAGGCAACGCTCTTCCGCGCCGCGGTGCACAACCAGGCACGGCTCACCTACAACGCCGTGGCGGCCTGGCTCGAAGGGCACGGACCGCTGCCCGAGGGGGCGAACAAGCTGGACGGCCAGCTCCGCCTCCAGGACAAGGCCGCCGAGCGCCTGCGCCTGCGCCGCCACGAGCGCGGCGCGCTGCAGTTCGAGACGCTGCGGTCCAGGCCCGTGATGGAGAACGGCCGGGTCCGCGCCCTGGAGGAGGACCGGAAGAACCGCGCCAAGGAGCTGATCGAGGACGTCATGCTCGCCGCCAACTCCGCCACCGCGAGCTTCCTCGAAGGGAAGGGGTATCCCTCGATCCGCCGGCTCGTCCGCTCCCCCGCCCGGTGGCCGAGGATCATGGACATCGCCGCGCGGCTCGGCGACAGGCTGCCGGAGGAGCCCCGGCCCGTGGACCTCTCCCGCTTCCTGGAGCGGCGCCGGGCGGCCGATCCCGACGGCTTTCCCGAGCTGTCCCTCTCCGTGCTCAAGCTGCTCGGCTCGGGCGAGTACACCGTCGATCTGCCGGGCCAGCCCGCGCCGGGCCACTTCGGCCTCGCGGCCGAGGACTACACCCACGCCACCGCGCCGAACCGCCGCTATCCCGACCTGATCACACAGCGGCTGGTCAAAGCCGCGCTCGCCGGCCGGCCCGCGCCGTACGAGCCGGCCGCTCTCGAAGAGCTCGCCCGCTGGTGCACGCGCAAGGAGGACGACGCCCGCCGCGTCGAGCGCCAGGTGACCAAGTCGGCCGCCGCCCTGCTGCTGTCCGACCGGATCGGCGAGACCTTCGACGCGATCGTCACCGGCGACTCCGAGAAGGGCACCTGGGTGCGCACCTGCCGCCACCCGGTCGAGGGGCGCCTGACCCGCAATCACCAGAACCTGGATGTAGGCGACCGGGTCCGGGTCGAGCTGGTCTCGGTGAACGTCGAGCGCGGCTTCATCGACTTCTCCTGCCGCTGATGGACCAGATCGCCAGGCAGGTCCTGAGGGAGATCGCCCGCCGCGTCCTGCTCGAGCACGGTTTCGCGGCCGACTTCCCCGCCCAGGCGCTCGCCGAGGCCGAGGCCCTGCCCGACGAAACCCCCGTGGAGCCGGGCATCGAGGACTTGCGGAAGCTCCCCTGGCTCTCCATCGACAACGAGGGCACCCGCACGCTGGACCAGATCACCACCGCGGAGCGCCGCGGACATTCGATTCTGGTCCGGATCGCCATCGCCGACGTGGATGCGCTGGTGCCGCCGGGCTCGGCGCTCGACCATCACGCCCGCTACAACACCCGCTCGGTGTACACGCCCGGGGGCGCCTTCCCCCTGCTGCCCGAGAAGATCGCGACCGGCCTCGGCTCGTTCCGCGAAGGCAGGGACCGCCAGGCCGTCGCGGTCGAGTTACTGGTGGAGGAGGACGGCTCGATCTCCAGCGTGGAGATCCGGCGCGCGTGGGTGCGCAACCAAGCCCGGCTGGCTTACGAGGAGGTCGCCGACTGGCTGGAGGAGAAGGGACCGCTGACGAACCGGCAGATGAAGATGTCGGTCCTCAAGAAGCAGCTGCGCCTGCACGAGGAGGCCGCCGGCAAGCTCCGGCGGCGGCGGTACGAGCGCGGGGCCCTGCCCATCGAGCGCTGGCGCCTGGAGCCGGTCTTCCACTGCGAGGAGCGGGTGCGCATGTTGCCTCTCAAGGGCGCCCGGGCCCAGGAGCTGATCGAGGACCTGATGGTCGCGACCAACGAGGCCACGGCGGCGTTCCTCTCGGCCCGCGGGCTCCCCTCGCTGCGGCGGCTGGTCCGCGCGCCGGAGCGCTGGCCGCGCCTGATGGAATTGGCAGGCAATCTTCCCGCGGAGCCCGACTCCGCCGCCCTCGCCACCTTTCTGGAGGAGCGCCGCCTGTCGGACCCCGAGGGCTATCCCGACCTGGCCCTCGCCGTGCTCCAGCTTGTGGGCTTGGGCGAGTACGTGGCCGACCTGCCGGGGCGTCCGCTCCCGCGCCACTTTTCGCTGGCGGTGGACGACTACGCCCACTCCACCGCGCCGAACCGCCGCTACGCCGACCTCGTGACCCAGCGCCTGCTCAAGGCCGCGCTTGCCGGCCGGCCCTCTCCCTACTCCACTCCCGAGCTCGAGGATCTGGCCGCCTGGTGCACCCGCCGCGAGGACGATGCCGGCCGGGTCGAGCGCCGCGTCGAGGGCTCGGCCGGAGCCCTGCTGCTGGCCGACCGGATCGGCGAGGATCTCGAGGCGGTGGTGATCGGCGTGAACTGGGCGCGGGCCTGCGATCCGCCGGTGGCGGGGCGGCTGGCGACCGGGGGGCTCGACGTGGGCGATCGGATATGGGTGCGGGTGGCGGCGGTGGAAGTGGAGGGGGGCGTGGTGGAATTCAGCTATCCTTCGTGACCATGCGCCGGCTCCATCTCACGACCGGCGGTGAGAGCCACGGCCCGGGCCTCACCGCGATCCTCACCGGCCTGCCCGCCGGGCTGCGGGTCGACTTCGACCTCCTGGCCCGCGACCTCGCCCGCCGCCAGCATGGCTATGGCCGCGGCAACCGCATGAAAATCGAGAAAGACGCGGCCGAGGTGCGGGGCGGCGTGCGCGGCGGCGAGACCCTCGGCTCCCCGCTCGTGCTCTGGATCGCCAACCGCGACTACGTGAACTGGGAGCCGATGATGAGCCCCGTCGAGGTCGATCCCCGCAGGGCGGAGCAGCGGCGGGTCCGCTCCCCGCGGCCGGGCCATGTCGACCTGGCGGGCGGCATCAAGTACCTGCGGCAGGACCTGCGCGACGTGCTGGAGCGCGCCTCCGCCCGCGAGACCACCGCCCGCGTGGCGGCCGGCGCCTTTGCCCGCATGCTGCTCGCGGAGCTCGGCGTCGAGATCCGCAGCGGCGTCCGCTCGCTCGGCCCGGTCGGCGCCGGCGGGCCGGTCCCCACCTGGGAAGACCTGCTGCAAGTGGACGAGTCCTCCCCCCTGCGCGCCATCGACCGCTCGCTCGAAGACGAGATGGTCCGCCTCGTCGATCAGGCCCAGGAGGATGGGGACACCCTCGGCGGCGCGGTCACCGTCATCGCCCACAACGTGCCGGCCGGGCTGGGCTCCTACGTGCAGTGGGACGAGAAGCTCGACGGCCGCCTGGCGCAGGCGGTGATGTCGGTCCACGCGGTCAAGGCGGTGGAGATCGGTGCGGGAGTGCAGGCGGCCGGCGGCTTCGGCAGCGAAGCGCACGACCCGATCGCGAGGGAGAACGGCCGCTGGACCCGTCCGACCAACAAGGCCGGCGGCCTCGAAGGCGGAGTGACCAACGGCGAGGACGTGGTCATCACCGCCTACAAGAAGCCCATCGCCACCCTGCGCAAGGGGATGCCCAGCGTTCACCTGGACACGATGGAGGCGCAGACCTCGCAGTACGAGCGGAGCGACGTGACCGCCCTCCCCGCCGCGGGAGTCATCGCCGAGGCCATGGTCGCCCTGGTGCTGGCCGACGCCGTGCTGGAGAAGCTCGGCGGAGACTCCATCGCCGAGCTCAAGGCCCACTGGGAATCCACGCTCGACCAGCAGCGGCGCTGGCCCGGGATCTAAGAACCGCTGCTGCCGGTCCGCGCGCGGATCGTCGCCATCATCTCGTTGAAGGCGGTCTCGATCTCCTCCAGGTGAGGGTCCGAGCTGCGGAAGCGGAGCTGGCGGTTCAGGTCGCCCGCTTTCACGTCCTCCATCGCCCTCCGGATCCCGATCAGCGGCCCGGCCAGGCGGTGGGTGCTGAACACCGCGAGCAGGACCACCGCCAGGACCGCCAGCGTCGTCTGGATCGCGAGCACCAGGATCAGATCCCCGCGCGCGCCCTCGCTGAGCCGGTCGAACATCACGAGATAGGAGGTGACGGCGAACACGATCACCACCACCACCGTGAGGAGGATCCACATCCCCGAGAACCGGAGCACGTAGGGCAGGGTGAACCGGATACCCGTCCCACGGACCTGCTGAAGGTTGACCACGAGCTCCTCCCTTCAGAAGACTGAGATAGATAAAACTGTGAATGCATTCTAGCTCAGATCAGGATCAGCCCGACCCCTACCGCCATCAATCCTACCGCCAGCAGCTTGCGCAGGGTGACCGGCTCCCCGAAAATGGCGCGGCCGAAGCCCACCGCCGAGACGTTGCCGAGCCCCCGCTTCAACGTCTCCACGAGGCCCACCCAGACCTGCTGCATGGCCAGGAGCTGGAGCCCGAGGGCCAGGATGCTCGTCACCAGGGCCAGCGCGAACACCCCGCGGACATGGCGGAGGTCGGCCAGTTCGCCCAGCCGCCGCTGCCAGACCAGCACCGCGAGGACGCCGGCCGCCACTCCCCCGCAGAGCACCGTCGCGTGGAACGGCGCGCTCGCCCGCGCCATGGCCATCTTGTCGAGCGGCACCGTCAGCGACCAGAGCAGGGCCACGGTCGTCATCAGGGCGGCGCCGCGCTCCCAGCGCCAGTAGGGCCTCTCCTGCGGCAGGTTCAGCGCGAACGCTCCGGCGACCACGAGGGCGATTCCCAGCCCCTGCAGCGGCGTGGGCACCTCCCCGAGCATCGGGATGCCCAGGAGCGCCGTGAAGACCGGCGTCAGCGAGAGCAGAGGGATGGTGACGCTCAGCGCCGAGGTGCGCAGGGCGACGAAGAACATCAGGTTCGCCGCGATGTTGAGCAGCACCGAGGAGACGGCGGGCAGCGCGTACCCCGGCTGGATGCCGGGCATGCCGTCGATGGCGGTCCAGATGGCGAAGAGCGGGGCCGCCGCCACGGTCAGCAGGAAGGCGAGCGGCACCGGCCGCACCCGTCCGACCAGGAACTTGCGGGTCACGTCGTGAGCGCTCCAGGCGAGACTGGAGCCGACGACGAGCAGGAGGGCACTGAGCGGAACGGCCATGAAGGCGTGCGGATCATACCAGGGTGAACCTGGGCTAAACTTCCGGCCGTGCCACGTGAAGTCGGAGATTCCGAGTATCAGCGGCTGCTCCTGTTCCGGACGGGCTTCCGGCGGTTCCTTCATTGGAGCGCCCAGCAGGCCGAGGCCGCCGGGCTGACGGCCGCCCAGCACCAGCTCCTCCTGGCCATCCGCGGCCACCAGGACTCGCGCGGGCCGACCATCGGCGACTTGGCCGGCTACCTCTTCCTGCGCCACCACAGCGCCGTGGGCCTTGTCGACCGGGCGGAGACCGCCGGCCTGGTCGAGCGCCTGGAAGACCAGGACGACCGCCGCGTGGTCCGCGTGCGCCTGACTGCCAAGGGAACGGGCATTCTCGTGCGGCTTGCCCAGGTGCATCTGGAGGAGCTGACCCGTCTCGCGCCCGAGATGCGGGCGCTCTGGGCCGGCCTGGAGGTTTGACTTGAAAGTCCTTGCAGTTCTCGCTGTTGCTCTCCTCACTCTCCCGGCGGCCCATGCCCAGACGGCCTATCCCGATCCACAGGAATCTCCCGCTCCTCCCGAAGCCGTGCCTCAGCCAGGGGAGGCCTCCGAACCTGAACAGGAAGCTCCCCCGGCCCTCGAAGGCACGATCGGCGAGATCCGGGTGGTGGCCAAGAGCATCTTCGACCCGAACAAGCCCGGCGAGGACAAGTGGGTCTTCCGCATGGCGGACCGCCTCCACCGCACCACCAGTCCCGACGTGATCCGGCGCCAGATCCTGCTGGAGCCGGGCGATCCCTACTCGCCCGAGGCCGTGGCCGAGTCCGAGCGCATCCTGCGCGCCAACCGCTACCTGTACGAGGCGGAGATCCGGCCGATCCCGGCCGGCAACGGCCATATCGACCTGGAGGTGGTGACCCGCGACGTCTGGACACTGCGGGCCGGCATCAGCTTCAACCGCGCGGGCGGCGAGAACAGCACCGACTTCACGCTCCAGGACGCGAACTTCCTCGGCACCGGCAAGGACCTGACCCTCTGGCGGATCTC
>DATLNC010000230.1:0-13837 GCA_035536935.1 Thermoanaerobaculia bacterium | reverse complement strand
AGGCGCAGCCCGTGTCCCTTCCGGCCGCCCAATGGCGCCGGAGAAGCGCTGCCAGGCCACAGGTATAATGCGCCGAACGAAACCTGGCGGAGGAGACCTCGATGTCAGACGAACAGCAGCCCTTCATCGCTTTGCCCACGGACGAGAAGATGCGCACCCTGAGGGAGACGTCCGGGGCAAAGCCGACCTCCAACTTTGGCTTCATCGGCGCGATGGGACGTCTGCTCGTCGCGCACGAGCGGATCGGCAAGGCCATGCAGGCGACGTTCTACGAAATGATGTTCGCGCCGGGGGCGCTCGACCGCGCCGAACGCGAGATGCTCGCCGCGGTCGCCTCGGCGGCCCAGGACTGCGAGTACTGAACGGAATCCCACGCAGAGTTTCTGCGTGTCGAGAACAACGATCCGGAGCTGGTCGAGGCGATCAAGAGGCGCCGCTGGCGCGAGCTGCCCCATCTCACGCCGCGGCAGCGAGCGCTCTGTACGCTCGCCGAGAAGATGACTCTCACGCCGACCGAGATGACGGCCGAGGACTGGCAGCCGCTGCGCGATACCGGACTGGACGAGCAGGGTCTCCTCGAAGTCGCCCACATCGTGGCCATCTTCAACTACTTCCCGCGAATGGCCGATGGGTTTGGATTGAAGCCCGATCCCAAGCTGCGCGAGGCGGCGGCGACCGGCATCCCGCTCCAGCGAAGCTCCTAGAGCACTTCAAGCTTTAGTTGCTAAAAGCTTGACAGATCTCTGGGCCGCTCTTAGACTCTGCTACGGCGGGGACCTCCACTACAGGTTCCCGCCTCGATGTTTGCCGTTCCTTCCTTGTTGATTGAAGCAGCCCATTGGAGGGTAGTACAAGATGTTTCGTAACCTCCGCCTGCCCTGCGTCATTGCCGCCTTTACGCTGGCTCTTGTCACTTCGAGTACAAACGCCGAGGTGTTTCACTCAAAGCTCCAAGGCCCCAGCATCGGTGTTTCCTTCAGTGATTACGACCCCGTCAAATGCGTCTATACCCTGGCTGCGTTCTCGATCAACGAGATGCAGTTCAGCGACACCTCCGGGACGCCATCTTCGTCCCCCTGGATCTCTCTCTACATAGACCAATACAGCCCCTGCGGGTATCCCGGCGGCGCAGAGTACTTCGCTTACGAGGCCATTCCGGCGGGCGCCTTCCACACGGATGGCGGGCGCATGTCGACCGCCACCCTGCAGATCACGATCTATGCGGCCTACGAACGAGGCCAACCCAAAATCGTGCCGGTTACCATCGACGTGGTCTTGACCGGCGAGGGTGAAGTCACTACGGGACACAGCAGCCAGACCACCTCGAATCGATTTTTCCGGACCGTGACCCGCAGCCACGGCACTGCCCGCGCTGCGACCGTCTCCGGGAGCATGCTGCTATGGGGGGAAAACCTTGCGGACACGGAATCGTTCGCGATTTTGGGGTTCAGTCACAGCGGCTCCATCACCGTTCAAAAACCGCGCTGAAGCATTGAAGGAGAAGCACCAGATGTTTCGCAACCTGCGCCTGTCCTGCGCCGCTCTGGCGCTGAGCGTTCTCGTGCCTTCCCTCGTTGGGGCCGAAGTCATCCACTCCCGATTCCGAGGAGAGAGCGCCTCTGCCACATTTTATGAGCACTCCACTTACTGTATCCAAACCTATACCGATCTCTCAGTGACCGAGATCGCGAACAATGGGGACAATGGCCAGCTCTCGCTCTATGTGTCCGAATACGACCGCTGCGAGGATACCTACAGCACGGTCTTCTATGCTTGGGCCTCTCTCCCGCGAGCCGCCTACAGTACCAGCGGCGGGCACCTGTCGACCGCCTCCCTGCGGTTCACGGTCGTTGGCTACGGCCGGGCCGGCGACCCCGGATCGGCAGCCCTCGATCTGACCTGGACCGGAACGGGTGAGATCTACAACGGACGCAGCACCACCTCGGGGCAATGGGGTTCGTTTGGCCGTTTCATGACGCAGTCCAGCGGCAGTTCCCGCGATGCAACCGTCTCCGGAAGCTTGATAGTGGAGTCGAGGAACCTGGCAGCCACGGAAGAGGCCTATGGAGCCCTAGAGATCAGCAGCGAGGCGTCCAAAACCATCTATTTTCCACACTGACGCATTCGTCAAGGAGGGATCACGACATGTATTGCGGGCCGCGCCTGGTTTGTGCCGTTGCTCTCGCGCTGTGCGCTCTCTTCTCGTCCCTCGCCAGTGCTCAGACCCCTGGCTACAAGGAATACAACGCCTTCGCTTACTTTTATGAACAGACCGAAGGCTGCGACCTGTTTGAAACCTACCTCGACGTGTTCGAGCGTTGGACCCCTCTCGAATCGGGATTGACGGAGCACTCGACGACGCTCAAGATCGACAGCCTCCACTACGATACCTGCGAGGAAACCTATGTCTCGGTAGTCAGGGGCTCCATGCTCATTCCCGACAATGCCTTCCGCACCCAGGGGCTCAAAACGGCCTCCGTGCAGACCGCGCTCAGCTTCACGGATTCATGGACCGGGGAGATCGTGCCGGTGATTCTCGATCTGAGATGGACCTGCGATCGTGCAAGAATCGACCGAGCGAAACCCGCCTCCACCTGCGCGCCATTGACTCTTTCGGGCAGTGTCCTGGTCGGGTCGAGAGACCTTATGGATTTATCTAGCAGGCAGGGTGAGCTGATCCTCTGGAAGTATTGAAACCCTTCCTCAGAGCGGGCCCGCCACCTCCCACACGTTGACGTCCCCGCCGCTCGGGACGTCGTACTGCCCCTCGGCGGCCCGCCAGATCACCTCCGCCACGGTTGCGGGGTCGCGGCCCTGGAATTCATTCATGCCGGTCGCGGTCCGGTCCGGATTGACGCAGAGCACCCGCAGCTCGGGGTGCTCCAGCGCCAGCGCCTGGGTGAACCCGCGCAGCCCGAACTTGGCGGCACAGTAAACGGTGAGCTGCGCCATGCCGAAGGTGGCGAGATCACTGCCCACGTTGAGCACCGTCCTCACGTGCGGCAGCAGCTCCCGGGTCAATAGGATGACTCCCACCAGGTTCGTCCCGATCTGGCGCCCGATCTCGCCGTCCTGCTGCTCGCTCAGGGGCTTCCAGACGATCACCCCGGCGTTGTTGACCAGTACCGCCGTTTCTCCGAAGGCGGCCGTCTCCCGTGCGAAGCCCGCGATGCTGGTTGGGTCTTCCAGGTCCAACTCGCGGGTCCAGACACCCGGGGATCCCAGGACGCGGCACTCCTCCGCTACGGCAGCGGCAGCTCCGGCGTCCCGGCGGTAGGCCAGGACGAGCCGGTATCCGCCCCGCGCGAAGCGCAGCGCCGTTTCCCGGCCGATGCCACGGCTGGCGCCCGTAATGACCGCGAGCGCGCTCATAGCTGCTTAGCTCTTAAACGATGGCAGATGAACTGCATAGGTCAGTTAGATGAAGCTATCTACTCGCAAGTTTCCCTTTCTCACCGGCTTCGAAAGCACCCACATCCATGGTACCGGAACGGACGTCCTCGAGGGGACGCGGCACGTGGAACGCTGGCAACACGACCTCGCGCTGGCGAAAGCCGCCGGGGTCACCACCCTGCGCTATCCCGTTCCCTGGCACCGCATCGAGAAGCGGCGCGGAGAGTACGACTGGCGGTGGATGGACAAGGTATTCGCGTACATGCGCGACGCGGGCCTCGATCCGATCGTCGACCCGATCCATCACACGTCCTTTCCCGATTGGATCGTGGGCGGCTTCGCTCACCCGAAGTTTGCGGATTTCTATCAGGAATTTGTCGAGGAGCTCGCGCGGCGGTACCCGTGGCTGACGAAGTACACCATCTTCAACGAACCCTATGTGACGACACTCTTCTGCGGCCGGGAGGGGATCTGGTATCCACGGGCGCGGAGCCGGCGCCAGTTCGTCCTCATGACGGCCAACGTGGGGCGGGCCATCTGCCGGATCAGCGAGAGCCTCCAGCGTCTGGTCCCGGGGTTGGAGCTCGTCCACGTGGACACCTGCGAGCACCACACCGCCTTGGATAAGAGCTCCCGCGAGCGGGTCGAATTCCTCAACCAGCGGCGGTTTCTGTTTCATGACCTGATCCTGGGCAGGATCGACGACAGGCATCCCCTCCACGGCTACCTGACCCAGAACGGCATGAGCCCGGAGGAGCTGCGCTGGTTCCGCGCCCATCCGGCCCGGATCGACGTCCTGGGGCTGGATTACTACCCCCACAGCGAGCACCAGCGGCGCGTCCGCAGCATCCGCTTCGTCAGTTCCTCCCCGCGCGGCTTCAGCGAAGTGGCCGCGGATTACGTGGAGCGCTACGGCCTCCCTGTGATGCTGGCGGAGACCAACATCAAGGGGCTGGTCTCGGACCGGCTGAGCTGGATGAAACACATGCTGGAGGAGTGCGAGAAGCTCGCCGCCTCCGGGGCGGACTTCCGGGGGTTCTGCTGGTTCCCTTTCGTCGATTCCACGGATTGGTGCTCTCTGGTGTGCCGCGCCGAGGGCAAGGTGGACCCGGTAGGGATCTACTGGCTGGACAACCAGAGATGGGAGCGCAACCCTTCCGAGCTGTCGCGTTCGTTCGCCAGCCTGGCCCTGGGGGAGATGTCCGTCGGCGAGATCCCGGCGTACCGCTTCCAGGCGCCCTGGAAGAGGAGCCTCACAGGGTTCCACCGCTTCATGGAGCATTGGGACTGGCAGGAGCCGGAGGTCGCGTCTACCGCACGTAGCCGAGCGCTTTGAGCCCTTCGACCACGTCCTCGGGAAGCTCTTCGTTCCCCTTGACGCGATGGCTCCGCTTCGCGTTCTCCCGGTCCTGCGCGGCGATCATCCGCAGGAGGTCCCGCGCCCGCTCGCGCTCGCTGTCCACGAGGTCGCGTGTCTCGCCCGGATCCTGCGCCAGGTTGTACAGCTCGGCGGTCCGGCTCCGCCGGTTGTAGATGAGCTTCCACCCGTCGTAGCGGACGGCGACCAGTTCGCCGAAGTTCCAAGGCCGGTGGCCGTGGCTCACCAGCGCCTCGTTGAAGACGGGGCGCTTCGGGTCGGCTTTTCCTTCGATGGCGTCGAACAGGCTCCGGCCCTGGATCTGGGGCAAGGTCCCTAACTCCAGCAGCTCGAGGATCGAGGGATAGATGTCGGTCGTCTGCACGGGCGCCACGACGCGCTGGCCTTTGTGCTTCTCCCCCGGAAGCACCAGCAGCAGGGGGACGCGCGTCAGCTCTTCGTAGAGGCCGGTGCCATGCGTCCAGGAGCGGTGCTCCAGGAACGACTCTCCGTGATCGGCGGTGAGGAAGATAACGGTGTCGTCGAGGAAGCCCTCTTTGGCAAGGGTTTCGAGGAACCGGGCGAGATGGTCGTCGGTGTAGCGGATCTCGCCGTCGTACTGCTCGACGTAGGAGTCGAGGTCCCGGAAGCGGCGCGGCTGCCTCACGTCGGGAGGTTGCGATTTGTACTCGGCCTCGCTCAGGGGCCGGCCGTCGCCCGGCTTGTCGAACATGTGGTCGTAGGGCGGCGGAGGCACGTAGGGAGCGTGTACGTCCCGGTAGTGGAGATACGCGAAGAACGGTTTCCCGGGGTTCGCACGGAGCCAGCCCAGGGTGCGCTCGTTGATCTTGCTCGCCGTCTCGAAGTCCTCGGCCCCGCGGACGCCGATCTGGAAATTGTCGTCGTAGAGGTCGAAGCCCTGGTCGAAGTTGAACGCGTGATTGAGGGAGGGGTTCGGCGCGAAGGCTGCCGTGACGTAGCCGCGCTCCTTCAGGGTCTCGGCGAGCGTCTCATATTCGTCGCTCAGCATCTCGACCTTCTTGCCCTGGGTCAGGACGCCGTGCGCGCCGGGATGGACCGAGGTGAAGATCGAGGGCACCGCCGCCCGCGTGTAGCTCGCGAGGCTGGCCGCGTTGGTGAAGAGCACGCCGCGCCGGGCGAGCGCGTCGATCGTCGGCGAGGTGGCGAGCGGATAGCCGTAGCACCCCAGGTGGTCGGGGCGCAGGGCGTCGATCACCAGCATGAGGACGTTCGGGTTGCGCTTCGGCCGGCATCCGGAGAGCCCCCCGGCGAGACAGCAGGCGCAGGACAGGAGCAGGGCAAGGACGGTCTTCGCTCGCATTGAGCGCCTATCTTACAAGAGCCGCTCTCACGGCTTCGCGAACTGCGTCGGACCGTAGACGGCCGCGGCGCACGAGGGGTCGAGCCCCTGGACCTGAAATGTCCGGCACGCGGCAGGGGTAGGGCTTCTTCTCGACCGCCGCGACCGGGCCGCTGGGAGCCGGCATCGCGAACTGCGTAGGCTTCGACTCGCTCACGGCGCACGAGGGCTCGAGCCCCTGGACGGAGCCGCGGTCGAGGAAGTCGCGGATCAGCTTGACCCGGCACTCTCCGCCGCCTCCGTGAGCGCCGCGCGGGATGACCACGTGCAGACGGTTGGTCATGTAGCGCGACGCCTTCTCCGCCATCTCCGGCGGGGTCGCCGGGTCGCGCTCACCGGAGATCAGCAGCACGGGCACGTCCGAGCGGACATCCTCGTGGATATCCGCCGGCACCTTGCCCCGCGGCCAGATCTCGCAGACGGCCTTCTGCTCCCGGACGCGGTAGTCGCCGAGATAGGTTCCCGCGGTCTCCCGGCGGGTCATCTCTTCGGTGATGAATGGCAAATCCTCGGCGCAGGTGACCGAGAAGTTCAGGCCGTTGTAGTAGGGCCGGCCCTCGAAGCCTATGCTGAGGTCCAGGCGGCGCTCGATCGAGATCTGGACGAGCGGCGAGAGGTCGCCCTGGGCGGCGTTCCGGAGGAGAAGCGGCAGGCTCGCTCCCTCGGGCCCGTACAGCGAGTAGCGGATGCCCTCGGCGATCAGGCCCCAGGTCGGCCGCACCTCCTGCTGTTCCCCGGTGCGCGTGTTGGCGACCGTCACGGTCACGCCCTTGTCGATCCTCTCCCGGAGCGCCTTCAGGTCCGCCTTGGTGTCGGGAAACGTGGCCCGGCATTCGGGTTGCGAGGCGCACTCCTCGAGCAACAGGTCGAGCGCCCGCTGGCCCGCGTAGGCATGGCGCAGGGGGAGGAACAGGTCCACCGGAGCGACGGAGGTCAGCACCACGCTGCGCACGGTCTCCGGATGACGGCGCCAGTAGACCTGGGCCGCGCGCGAGCCGTACGAGCCGCCGATCAGGTTGATCTTGTCGTAGCCGAGCCACTGGCGGACCTCGTTCAGGTCGTCCACGAAGGCGGGCGTGGTGTACTGGCTCAGGTCCGCGACCTTCGCCAGCTCGTCGCGGCAGCTCTTGAGCGTGTCAGCCGGGTACAGCTCCGCGGCAGCGCGGCGGAAGTCGACGGGATCGCCATAAAGGTGGCAGTAAAGCGGGCTCGACCGGCCAGTGCCGCGCTGGTCGACCAGCACGACGTCCCGCTTCCGGCGGTCGACCCCGGCGTACTCCCCGATCTCCGAGATTCCCTGCCCGGGACCGCCAGCGATCTCGAAGACCGGATCGGGCAGCTTGTCCGGTTCCAGCGCTGGGAGGATGACGATGTTCAGGCCGATCTTCCTCCCCTGCCGGGTCTCGCGGTTCTCCCAGACGGGATAGGTGGCGCACAGCACCTCCTGGTCAGACCATGGCATCTGGCACGGGTGGGGCCTCGTCTCGACCGCGCCGACCGGACTGGCGGGGACCACGGATTGGCCGCGGGCCGCCCCTGAAAAGGACAGAGTCAGGACGATGAGGGCGGCGGATCGGATCGACAAGCTTTTTCGCACGGACGACTCCTCCCAGGTGAGACCCTTCTCCCCTACGGACGGTCGCTCCTTTTGTTGCGGCCTAACCTTTGTAGGGCGGGGGGACTTCGCGGATCAACGGCATCCTGCGCAGCCTGGCACGGGTATGGTGGCCATCCAAATCACCGTCCAGGATCAGCACGCCCGTTTCGGGCAGTTCGACCGAGAGAGTGGACCGATCGAGCGTCATGACCTTCTTTTTCATATCCAGGTCGAGCTCGTAGGACTTCGCCGATCCGATCATGTGCTCGACATGGAGGAATCCGGGCTTCAGGAAGCTCACCCACCGCCACCGTTCCGGCTCGGTGAACAGCGGCACGTCCTTGCCGTCGACCGCAAACTCCTCCACCGACCAGTGCCCGTACATCGGCGGCCTTGGCGGATGCATTTTCTCGTATTGCCGGGTGGCAAACTCCAGGCTTGGACCGATCGCGTTTAGGCCGCCCACGAGCACGAGGATGTGAATGGCTCCATTGATCCACTTGCGCTGAAAGAGCGGCGTCGCCCGCGCCGGTTCCACCCTGCGGTTGAAAAAGAACACGTCTGCCAGCCGGCGCAGATCGGGAGCGATCAGCAGAACGGCCATGACCAGCAGGTTGAGCGAGGGCAGCTTGACCGACACGTCATAAGTCATGTTCAGCAGAAAGATGGTCGACGCGTTCGCGGCGCAAATCAGGGCTCCCAGCAGCACCGTCCGGGGGACGAGCAGCAGCAGGCCGCCCAGCATCTCAGCCAAGCCGATGAACGTCTCGAAAGGCGGGGAGGTCCCGACGGTCCACCACAGCAGGTGAGGCGGAATGAGATCGCCGATCCGGAACGACAGCAAACCCATGGGCGGAGGGGCAGTCATCTGGGAAGGGATCACCTTGATCACCCCGTAATGGATCATGGCTCCCGCGAGCATCAATCGCAGCACGAGCCGGAGCGCCTGGTGGAGCCGATCGTAGCGGCCCCTGTCCCTGTCGAGCACCGACCAGATCACCGTGGCCACGGCAGCCAGAGCCAGGTAGCAGAGGAACAGGACCCAGCCGTAGGCGGTGTTGTTGACGCCGCGCCCTTCGAAATAAAACTCGTAAGGGAGATGGAGCACATCCTCGCCGACCCGGAGGACGATGGCATCCCAGATCTCGAAGTACTTTTGACCGGCCACTTCCCCACGGGGAAGTCTGGCGAACGCGAAGCCGGGCAGGAAGTAGAGCGCGAAGTAGCAGAACGCGAACCGGAAAGCGATTCGCGTAGCCAGGCTCCAGCGCGGTGACTCGTCTGGATTCATTCTTCGTCCATATCGAGGATCCAGTGGAACCACGACGAGCTCAACGGCATCCTGCGCAGCTTCGCCCGCATGCGGCGGCCCTCCAGGATGAGCACGTCCGGCTCCGGCTGCGCGAAAGAGAACGCGGCTTTCGGAAAGCGTTTCCGCGATCCGATCATCAGCTCGACGTCGAGCGCGCCCGGCTCCTGGATCGCTACCCGCTGCCAGCGGTCAGGGTCGGTGAACATCGGCACTTCCTCGCCGTTCACCGCAAACTCCTCCACCGACCAGGCGCCGTAGAACGGCGGCTTCGGCGGGTAGAGCTCCTTGAACCGCAAGCCGGCCGAGATGGAGGTCCAAACGATCACGCAAAGAGCCAGCAACAACATTACGAGCTGCGGTGAACGAGCGGTCACCGGTTCCTCGGCGGGCTCCACGGCGCGGTCGAGCAGGAAAAGATTGGCCAGCCGGCGCAGGTCCGGAGCGATCAGCAGGACGGCCAGGAGGAGCAGGAATGACAAGTACGGCGTGAAGGGCAGGTCATAGCAAAGGCTCAGCGTGACTGCCATCAGCAGGTTCGCGGCGCAGATCAGGGCGCCGAGCAAGGCCGTGCGGGGGAAGAGCAGCAGCAAGCCCCCCGCCAGTCCCGCGAGACCGGTAAACGACTGGAAGGTCGGAGAGGCCCCGATGAACGTCCACAGCAGCTCCATCGGAGTGAGCTCGCCGAGCCGCCGCAGGAAATCGAACGGGAAGGGCGGGGGCATCTGGACAGGGATCAGCCGGGAGATCCCGGAGCCGATCATCGGGAGCGCAAGAACGGCGCGCAGCAGAAGCCGCAGCCAGCCCGTATATCGGGGTTGCACGGATCTAGGGTGGCAAAAGCCGCGGGAGACGTCAAGTTAAGTTAGCATCTCCGGGTCGATCCACCACGCAATGAGCACGAAACGCGTAAACCTCATCAGCCTGCTGGCACTTCTCTTCCTGGTGCTGGTGGTGGCGATCACCCCTGAGGCGCGCCTGCTCATGAGCCGGCTGGCTTTCTGGATGGAGGGGGTAGAGGAGAAGCTGGAGACCAGCCGGCGGGAACGCGCCTCCGGCACTCAACCCACGGGGGAAGAGAGCCGGAGCGCGGGCGAGGAGACATCGGAGCCGGTGCAGATCCCTCCGCACGTCGTCATGGGGGACGACGGCCGGCTCAACCCCGAGCCCGGCTACAGTTGGATCAACGACGCACCCGACGACCATCGCGTCCAGTGGGTGCCGGATGCCAAGCACCCCGAGCATCCCAACGTCGTCGCCTCCAGCGAGCCCGACCAGTGGCGGCCGGCCG
The DNA here is from genome assembly GCA_035536935.1 of Thermoanaerobaculia bacterium. Lineage (GTDB taxonomy): Bacteria > Acidobacteriota > Thermoanaerobaculia > Multivoradales > UBA5704 > DATMER01. The sequence continues at coordinate 3,509 of DATLNC010000230.1, read as the reverse complement.
CGGGCTACGACTGGGTCGAGGCCAAGGGAATCGATGACATGCGCGTGGTCTGGAAGCCAGGCAGGCGGCACTCCGGCCAGGAGCACGTCCTGGCCGCGGAGAAGGAGGGGGATTGGCAGCCTGAGCCGGGCTATGCCTGGATCAACGACGATCCGAACGACCTGACGGTAGCTCCTACCGAGACTAGGCCACCCGCCTGACCAGTTCAGCCCCTTGCGGCCACTCTCCCCGGAGGAAGGCATCGGCCGCGGGGAAGAACTCCTTGGGGCGCTCCAGGTAGGGGTGGTGCCCCGATCCTTCGATCCGCAGGAAGCGCGCGTCCTGCGCGTGCTCCACCCACTCCCGCGACGCCTCCTCGGGCACCAGGTCGTCCGTGCCCTGCACCACCAGCATGGGCACGCTGAGCTCCGGCAGGCGCGGGCGGAAGTCCCAATCCCCCATCTTGGGCAGGATGTGGTCGAAGTAGACCGAGATGGCGTGCCGCGGCCACTCGTTGGGGAAGCTGCAGACGTCTTCCAGCGGGAAGCGGATGAGTGCCGATGTGTCGCCCATCTGGGCCGGCAGCAGGAACCAGGTGAACCAGGCGCGGCAGAACGCCACCGGGTCGCGCTCGTCGATCTCCTCGCGCCGCAGCTCGTCCAGGCGCGGGATGCCCGGCGGATAGACCAGCTCCTCGGAGCGCGGCAGCTCCTGCGCCCACTCCCCCGGGATGCGAGGCGTGATCGGGCAGACGAGCAGCAGCCGCTCCACCTTTTCGGGGTAATCGAGGGCGTACTGGGCAGCGATGGCGGCGTGGTAGGAGGCGCCGAGGATCGTCATCCGGTCCAGCCCGAAGTAGTGGCGGACGGTCTCCAGGTCGGCCACATCTTCCTCGAGGCCGAGCTGGCGGAAGTCGGTCACCGCGCTGGACCGTCCCCGGCTGCGGGGGTCGTAGAGGAGCAGGCGGCGGCCCTCGGCCAGCGGATGGAGAGCGTCCCCCAGCCAGTTGGCGTTCGGGATGACGACCGTCTCGTCCCCCTCCCCGAGCGTCCGGTAGTAGAGCTGGAGCCCCGGCCGGACGAAAACGTAACCCTCTGTGCTTTTCATGAGATCGGGCGCCGCGGCGGCGCCCGGTGAGTCTACTACACGGGGCGGACCCCCTCCCCAACCCTCCCCCGCTGCGCGGGAGAGGGAGCCGGATTGATCCCCTCCCCTCTCTCCCCCGACCCTCTCCTTGGCTCCGGAATTCTGTGGGCGGGCGGGGGACCCCCTCTCCCGCGCAGCGGGGGAGGGTTGGGGAGGGGGCTCTTTCTAATGGCTCCGCTTCGACCGGATCGCCTTGACCAGCTCGTCCTTCTTCATCTTGCTGCGCCCGGGGATCTTCTGGTCGCTGGCGATGTTGCGCAGCTCGGCGGCGGTCCGGTCCTCGAGGCCGCGGTTCGGATTGCCCGTGCCCTGGGTGGTCTTGTTGGGGGTGCGGCCCTCCTGGCGGCGGCCCTTGTTGACCGTGCGGGCGGCGATCTCCTCGGCCTTCTTCTCGGGGATGCCGCGCTCCTCGGAGCTCTCCTTGATGTGCTCGTACCTGCGCTCGTCCTTGTCGCTCCATGCTCTAGGCATGACTGGGTCTCCTTTCCTCAGAGACGGGGGCCAGTTGCCGGTCCTCCACCTCGATCTCGAACAGGCGGTAGGGCGGATGGTCCGGATAGTTGTGACGAAGAAGCTGGACGCAGACGTTGTAGACCGGCACGCCGGTCGCCGTCATCCCCTCCGGCCGGCCACGATGGGCATGGCCGTGGAAGACCGCGTTGCAGCGGTAACGGTTGATCGGCTCCTCCAGGCGGCTCGATCCGAGGAAGGCGAAGATCTCCGGCGGCTCGCCTTCGACCGTCTCCTGGATCGGCGAGTAGTGGAGCACCCCGATCCGCGGCACCCGCCGCAGCCTCGCGAGGGCCGACTCCAGCTTCAGCGCCTCGTCGACCGCCTCGCGCACGAAGTCCTTGATGATCTGCTCGCCCCAGGGGCCGAGCGCGCGCTTGCCGAAACCGCCGCAGAAACCTCTGACCCCCGCGAACCCGACCCCGGCCACCTCGACGGCGTCGCCGTCCAGCATCTTGACGCCGCTGTCGGCCAGGATCTTCTTGACCTCCTCCTCCTTGCCGCTTTCGAAGTCGTGATTGCCGAGCACGGCGATGACCGGGATGGCGATCGAGCTATGAATCTCCCGCGACAGGCCCTGCGCCTCCTCGGGCAGGCCATGGTCCGTCAGGTCGCCGCAGAGGAGGAGCACGTCGGCCTCCCGGCCCACCCGGGACAGCATGTCCCGCACGGAAGGGTCGAGCGTCTGCGCATAATGCAGGTCGCCTACCGCCGCGATTCGGACCGTTCGGTTGTTCGCATCCATTCTCTCCCTCCCTTCATCGCGCTCTTCAGCACGCCCCGTGCCAGATCCGTCCCTGGTACGCTCTTTGCTCTCGTTGCAGCCATGATCGCAACGAAGGAAAAACCCCACGATCAACTCTCACCCGAGACCCAGGAGTTCTATCGCCGGGTGATGACCACATTGCGTGAGACGCGCGTGCCTTTCCTCGTCGGGGGCGCTTACGCGTTCGCCCGCTACACGGGGATCGTCCGGCACACCAAGGACTTCGACATCTTCGTCCATCCCCGGGACTTCGACCGTACCCTGGAAGAGCTGAAGCGGATGGGCTGCTCGATCGCGCGGCCCTTCCCCCACTGGCTGGGCAAGGGCTATTGGAAGGACGACTTCGTCGACGTGATCTTCAGCGCCGGCAACGGAATCGCCCGGGTGGACGACCTCTGGTTCGAGCACGCCGTGGACGAGGAGGTGCTCGGCATCCCGTCGCGGCTCTGCCCTGCCGAGGAGATGATCTGGTCGAAGGCGTTCATCCAGGAGCGCGAGCGCTTCGACGGCGGCGACGTAGCCCACCTCCTGCGGGCGCGGGCCGAGGAGCTCGACTGGGACCGGCTGCTGCTCCGTTTCGGACCGCACTGGCCGGTTCTGTTCAGCCACCTGATCCTCTTCGGGTACATCTATCCCGACGAGGCGGACAAGGTCCCTGCCAAGGTCATGGACGACCTGATCAAGCGCCAGCGCCATAGCCGGGGGGTCTCGGTCTCCAGCGAACGCCTCTGCCGGGGCACGATCCTCTCCCGCTCGCAGTATCTGGTGGATATCGAGAAGTGGGGCTACCGGGACGCGCGCCTGCAGCCGATCGGTCCCATGAGCGCCGAGGAGCTGGAGATCTGGACCCACGCCGCCGAGGAAGAGACCGGCCAGTCGTACACGGACGTAGACGAAACGGTTTGATCCCATCCCCCCTCTCCCCAGCCCTCTCCCCCGGGCCGGGGGAGAGGGAGCCCAGACTTAATCCTTCTTGTTGAAGAAGACGAGCCGCCAGCCCTGAGGCTGGCGCTCGATCCCTGCCCGCCAGCCGGGATGTTGGGGGTCGTGCCGGTACTCCGGCGGGCAGACGACCCTCTTGCCGCTGTCGTCCTCCAGGCAGCCGCGG
>DATLNC010000229.1:0-15182 GCA_035536935.1 Thermoanaerobaculia bacterium | reverse complement strand
CGCGCCAGCCAGACCAGCTCCACGTCATAGGCGAAGCCGTCGACCGTCAGCTCCGCAGCGATTTCACGCGCGGCCTCCCCCGCCAGGAGCTTGAAGCCGCACTGCGTGTCGTACAGGCCGCGCACCCCGACGAGCCGGATGAGCCGGTTGAAGGTCTTGCCCATCACCTCGCGGTAGAACGGCTGGTGCTGGCGGATGTCGGCGCCGGCCACGGCGCGGCTCCCCAGCACCACCTGCGCCTCGGGCATCCTGCGCTGGAGCTTTTCCAGCTGCTCGATGGGCGTCGAGGCGTCGGCGTCCGAAAGCAGCACCTCGGCGCCGCGCGAGGCGAGCACGCCGGTCTTGACCGCCGCGCCCTTGCCGCGGTTCTGCTCGTGGCGGATCACCCGCACGCCGCGGTCCGCGAACGTCTCCGCCACCTGCACCGTCCGGTCGCGGCTGCCGTCGTCCACCACCAGCACCTCGTAGGAAAGACCCCGCCGCGAGAGATAATCCACCGTCCGCTCGAGCGTCGAGCCCAGCCGCTCCGCCTCGTTGTAGGCGGGGATGACCACCGAAATGTCGCACCGCATCGGCGGGATTGTATGCTGACTTCGTGACCGGCCTCCTCGTCCTCAAAGCGCTCGGCGACGACAGCGCGGAATCGCCCGAGTTCCAATACCTGCTCTCGCTCTGCCTGCTCCACGCCCGGCAGGCCTTCGGAAACGCCGAGCTGGCCGTCGGGGAGCCGCCCAAGCGCGAGGGCGATACCGAGTTTGGCGCCGTGCTCCTCCTCTCCGATGCCAACGTGCTCCTCACCCGCCGCACGCTGGAAGTGATGCGGGACCGGCTGCGCGCCGGGGCTTCCGAGGTCCGGCCCTATCGCCTGGCGGATACGGGCTTCGCGGCACGCTTTCCGGTCTACACCCTGCGCGGCTACGAGCGGCTGGAGCGCGCCTTCCTGGAAGAAGGACCCGGGGACACCCCGCCGCCCCCGTCTTCGGTCGCCCTGCTCACCTGGGACGAATACCAGCGGCGCTCCGGAGCGAGCCCCGTCTTCGCGGGGCTCTGCCACGAGTTCATCGACTATTACGGCGAGGTCCGGGACGACGTGCTGCAGTTCCTCCCCGAGGGGACGCGCGAGGTGCTGGAAGTGGGCTGCGGCCGGGGAGTGACCGGGCGGCTGATCCAGGAGCGTCTAGGCTGCCGGGTGACCGGAGTGGAGCTCAACCCGGTCGTGGCGCAGGAAGCCGCCCGGCATCTTCACCGGGTGATCCAGGGAGACGTCCAGACCCTGGACCTCGACGGCCGCTACGACGCCGTGATCGCCCTGGAGCTGGTCGAGCACCTGGTGGACAGCGAGAGCTTCCTGGCGCGGGTGAGGGGACTGCTCGCGCCCGGCGGCCGGGCGGTCTTCTCGATCCCCAACGCCGGCCACTGGTCGATCGTGGAGGACCTGCTCGCCGGCCGCTGGGACTACCTGCCCATCGGCCTCCTCTGCTACACGCACTATCGCTTCTTCACCCACCGCAGCCTGGGAGACTGGCTGCGGCGCTCCGGCATCGAACGCTTCGAGCTCATCCCGCAGAAGACGGAGCTGCCGCAGCGCTTCGGCAATCTCCCCGGTTTCGAGGTGGACTCCGAGAGCCTCGCGACGAAGGGGTTCTACGTGATCGTGCACGGGTGACAGGACTAGCGGAGCGGCTCGATCTTTCCGAGTGGCTCGAAGTACATCCTGATGACGATTCCATAGAATCGACAGAGCTCAGGCACTGGCTGACGCCAGCATCACGTGCAGTTTAACGCAGCCGAACGGCTGGGTAGAGGGGTCCACTCAATGGATAGAAGCCTCAAACGAGTGGGTAGAAAGGTCTACCCACCGGGTAGAGCGCTCAAACGACTCGGTAGAGGCATCTACCCGTTGGGTAGCAGGTTCCAAACGAGCGGATGGAGGGCTCAACCCACCGGGTAGCCGATCCAAACGAGCCGCCAGCCCCTCTACCCACTCGTTGGCGAGCCCAAACGGCTGGGTGGAGGGATCTACCCATTGCTCCGGCCCTCCAAACGGTCAAGTCTCGCGGAAAATCGTGTCGTGCGGAGCTGACCGCTCCTCGTCCGGCCTGCCATTCGAGTAGTAGTAGAAAGAAACCGACTTGCGCGTCCGCCCCTCGGGACAGGCAAGCGGCATCGGATGCCCGTGGTAGGAGAAATCCGTGGTGCTGAAGACCACCGTCCGGTTGAAGACGGGCAGCACCTTCTGCTCGCAGCGGGAAACGTCCGGGTTCCACAGCTCCAGGTGGCCGCCGTACTCCTCCTCCCAATCCTTGTTCAGGTAGACCAGCAGGTTCAGCCGGCGGTCCAGCTTGAGCAGCGGGTGCCAGTTGAAGTCCACGTGGACCTTGAGGAAGCCGCCGGGCTCGATCTGGTGCGGCCCGGCCCCGCCGTAGTAGGGATCGGAGACCAGCCCCTCGATGCCGGTGAGCGCCCCCAGGAACTGGAGCAGCGGCGCCGAATTCATCTCGTAAAGGAAGAGCTGGATGCGCGGCCGCAGGGCGTTCTCGTGCCAGTAGCCCAGCTTCTTCTCGGTGGGGTTGTCGAACTTGCGCCAGGCGATCTCGTCCGCCCGGGGGAAGTCGTCCAGCACCTCCTCCAGGATCTCGTTCGGGAACAGGTTGTCCAGGACGATATGGGGGAACGGCCGCGCGTTGACGTACTGCTCGCGCAGCGCGGCCGGATCGGCGTTCAGTCGGAACCTCATCGTTCGCTCTCCTTCTCCAATGCCTTCGCGTGCGCCCAGTGCACGCCCTGATCCAACCGGGGGACGACCTCCTCGGGCCGGAAACGGCGGCTCGCCTGCCAGCCGCGCCGCCGCGCGCGCCTCCACGCCCCCGCATCCGATAGCAGCTCCTCCGCGGCTTCGGCGAACGCCTGCGCGTCGCCCGGAGGCACCAGCTTTACCGATCCGTCGCCGATGTTCATCGTGGAGGAGATGCGCGAGGCCACGGCCGGTACCCGGGATACCATCGCCTCCAGCAGCGGGAGGCCGAAGCCCTCCTCCTCCCGCGACGGGAAGAGAAGCAGGTCGCACTCGCGCAGCTCGCGGGCGATCTCGGCGGGCGCCACGCCGGTGAGGAAACGATCGGGCTCGAGCAGCCGCCGCTCCTCCTCGGTCAGCTCCATCACCGAGATCCGCAGCACGCGGCAAGCGTATCCCCGTTCGCGCAGCCGGCGCACCGCCTCCAGCGCCGTGGGCACCCCCTTCACCTCGGCGCCGAAGATACCGGGGATCGCGATCCATGGCTCCCGCCGCGGGCGGAGACGGAAGGCGGGGTGGAACAGCGGGTCGAGCGGCGGCGGCACCACGAAGCCCTCGCGGCCGAAGCGGTCCCGCACCAGGTCGGCCAGATGGGGCGAGACGGTAAGCGTCGGCAGCGGTATCGAATAGGCCTCCTCGATCCGGGGCAGGATCGGCGCGAGGTGGACGAGCCCGCCCTCGTACCCCTGGCAGAAGTGGGCCAGCGGGCCGAGGGCGAGCTGCCGCGACCGCTCGATCGTCGTCCAGTACGTGGCGATGACCAGGTCCTGGGAGGGGATGCGCACCGCGGCGATCGCCTCGATGCCGATGTTCACATAGGCGGCGTCGATCCGGATCCAGTCCGGTTTGGAGCCTTCCGCCAGGATGGTCAGCTCGTGCCCGAGCTCCTGCAACATGCTGGCGTGCTGGAAGATGACCTTGTTGCCGCCGTTCAGCTCCGGGTAGGGCAGGACGTAGGTGATGCGCACGTCAGAGCCTTCCCCGGACGAGCTCGCGGCCTTTTCCATCGGTGACCTGCACGGTCCAGCTCCCCTCCAGCCGGCCGGCGATCTCCTCCGGCAGCTTCCAAAGCCCCGGAGCGGAGACCCGCTCCGTAGCTGCCGGGAACCCGGCCGGGTTGGGCGAGACCTCCACCCAGGAGCCGGCCTCGACGGGGACCTCCTTCAGGATGGGAAGCTCCGGAGCCGGGCGCTCCTTCCTTCTTTCCAGGAGCCAGGTGAACCCGGAGCCGTAGTGGAGACGCCGGAAGCGGTAGGCCGACTCCTCGAACCACTGCTGCGACCGGGGCTCCTTCACCGCGCTCCGGTTGTAGAGATGCACCGCCTCGGCGCCGGGCACGTACTCCGAGCGCAGGCCGAGGCGCCGCGCCCGCAGCAGCCAGTCGGTCTCCTCGAAGAACAGCCGGAAGCCTTCGTCGAACGGCCCCACCCGCTCCCATGCGTCGCGCCGGATGGCGAGCAGGCTGCCGCTCAGCGAGTGGCTTTCGAGCGGAGCGCTCGCCTCCCAATGCCGCCGGGCATGGACCCGCCACCGGCTGCGGGAGCGGAGCAGCTCCTCCCGCCGGCCCCGCGCCTCGGCCGGGGGGAGGAGCATCCGCCGTCCACGGTCCCAATAGAACGCCGGTCCGGCGACGGCAGCTCCGGACTGGAGCCGATCCAGCAAAGCAGGGATGCAGCCGGGGAGGACCAGGACGTCCGGGTTCATCAGGACGAGCGCGTCGGCCGTGGAGCGCGCGGCGCCCAGGTTCACGCCGCCGGCATAACCGAGGTTCGTCCCGGGATCGATCCGCTGCACAGGGAGGCTTTCGAGGAGGGCGCGGCCTTCGGCGTCGCTGCCGTTGTCCACCAGCAGCCACTCGGCTTCAATACCGGCGAGATCTGCTTGCAGAGCCGCCACCGCCTCCGCCGCGAGCTCGGGCGTGTGGTAGTGGACCAGGATCAGCGCCAGGCGCATCAGGACGGGCGATTGAGAGCGAACGTGCACCCGCGGCAGATGAAATTCTTGGGCGCCTCCTCGAGACCATAGATCCAGCGCCGCATGAGAGCCAGCTTGGGGCCGGTCAGCACCTCGTGGACGCTCTCGTGGTTCAGGTCCCCTACGACGTACTTCTCGTCGTAGTCCTCGCAGCAGAGGAGGCAATGGCCGCGGGGGGTGATGTGGATGTGCTGCAGCGGGCGCGAGCCGACGTTGTCGCACCCGCACAGGTGCTGGTTGGGGACCGCCGGGCGATGGCCGATCTGCACGTGGCCGGTGCGGTCCATGACCTCGAAGTACTTCACCGCGAAGCGGCTGCCCGCGAAGCGCCGGGTGATCTCGTCGAAATCCCGCAGGTGATTCTCGTCGCCGGTGCCCAGGACCACCATGTCCATCGTCTCCCCGACCGGCCGGTCCTTGGCGTAGTCGAGGTTCTTGAGAACGGCGCCGAGGTGATCGCCGCCGCGCTCCTTCTTGTAGCGTTCGCGGTCGAGAGTGGAGATGTTGATCGAGAGGAAGCGCAGCCCGCCCATCTCCACGAGCTGATCGACCCGGGAAGGGGTCAGGCCGGTGCCGTTCGTGAGCACCGCGGGACGCAGGCCCGCGGCCTTGATCGCCCCCACCTGTTCCACGAACCGCTTGTCGGCGGTGGGCTCGTTGTAGTTGATCATGAACACGGCTTCGATCGTGTCCCGCCAGACCGACAGCTCGCCCAGGATGCGCTCGTAGAGGTCCATGGGCATGAAGTGGTCCGCGCGCGGAGCGACCGAGACCGGGCAGAAGTAGCAGGACTGGTTGCAGACCGTGTGCGCTTCGAGCGAGACGTACTTGAGGAGGAACTGCCGCTCCGGCTCCGAGTCCGCCGGCACGAGCCAGCCGGCGTCAGCCAGGTGCTCGCGCTCGGAAGAGAGACTCCCGCCGGCCACCAGAGAGCGCAGCTCGGCATAGCCGGGCTCGCCCTCGGCGATCGTGCGGTCGGTCAGGGGGTTGTAGATCCGGTCCGGACCCACGTGGAGGAACGGGTTCACCTGGAGCTCCGTGGTGCTCCAGGGGCGGGAGGCCGTATTGGCGGCATTGGCGGCATTGAGGATCGTCAGGCTTTCAGTCTTCATCGGGAGCTCGCAACTACCCTGTGTACGGATGAGCCGCTCCGGGCGTCGAGATCCCAGGCGTGGTCGGCCCGGATCAGGCCGAAGGCGTACGTGGGGCTGTGTACCGTGAACGCGCGCGGGATCCGGCGCTGGTCGTAGATGTGGAGCCCCTCGCCGTCCAGCAGGAAAATATATACCGTGAACTCCCCCTTTACCAAAGGCAGCTCGGGAATCCGCAGCCGGGCGGCATACCGCCGCTGCCCCGTCCGGGCCGGCACGCCGTCCAGATGGGTGGCGAAGGAGCAGACCTCCACCTCATCCGAGCGGTTGATCCCCACGCCCAGGTGGAAGACGAGGCCGGGGTCCTCGGTCTCCCATTCGATCTCCAGCTCCCAAAGCTGGCCGGAGGTGTACAGCGGCTCGGGGGCGTTCAACCTGAAGGAGGTGATGCGGGCCGGCCGGAACGCAGATTCGGCTGCCTTCCCGGGCTCGGTCTCGGCCGCATGGGCGGCGGCGCTCTTCGCCACCAGGAAGTTCTCGTACTCCCGGATCACTTCGGAGACCGGCCCGAGCGCCTCTGCCTTCCCGCCCTTCAGCCAGAGCGCCCGCTGGCAGAAGTTGGACACGTAGTACATGGCGTGGGAGCAGAACAGCAGGGTGCCGCCCCCCTCGACGAAGAGGAGCAGGCGGTCCATGCACTTCTTCTGGAAGTAGCCGTCGCCCACGGACAGCGCCTCGTCGATGATGAGCACGTCCGGCTCCACCTGCGTGGCGATCGAGAAGCCGAGCCGCATGGCCATGCCGGTCGAGTAGGTCTTCACCGGCTGGTCGATGAAGTCGCCGAGCTCGCTGAAGCCGATGATGTCCGGCAGCTTCTGCCGCAGCTCCTCTTCCCCCAGGCCGAGCATGGCGGCGTTGAGGACGATGTTCTGGCGGCCGGTGAACTCCGGATGGAACCCGGAGCCGAGCTCCAGGATCGAAGCGATCTTGCCCCGCACCTGGAACGACCCCGACGTCGGCGTCGTAATCCCCGCCAGGATCTTGAGGAGCGTGCTCTTGCCCGCGCCGTTCTCGCCGAGGATCGCGAGCCCCTCCCCCCGCGGGATCGAGAAGCCGACCCCCTCCAGGGCACGGAACTCCCGGTGGCGGGGCCGCCGGAAAAGGGCCTCGCCCAGGCGGTGCCACGGCGAGGCGTACACCCGGTAGACCTTCGTCAGGCCCTCGGCTTCGACGGCGTTCCACATTGGCAGGATTCTATCCCGAGCGGAAAGCGGAAAAGAGCACGGGCGCTGTCAGAGACAGCGCCCGTGCCAAATCAGTCAGGCGGTTGAGGCCTGGCTTACGGGAAGGGGAGGAAGGTCGTGGTCGGCGCGTTGGCGTTGTCGAGCTGGACGCCGTCGAAGCCGACGCTGAAGCGGCCCGTCGCATCCATGACCGTGGTCAGCCACGCCTGGTTGTACGGATCGCCGTAGGTCGGGTGAACGTCGCCGGCACCCAACTGCAGGTTCGCATACACCCAGCCGAAGTCGAACGGCGTCAGGAAGTCGGTCGCCACGTCGAGGCGCTGCGCCTCGTTCGGGACAACGATGTCCTCGCCGCAGTCGAAGCCGGACGGGCAGTTCTCGCTCGTCACCACCTGCTCGGTCTCGTCGAAGACACCGATCTGGTTGGCCGTGAGCGGATACCACTCGTTGGGACCCTGCAGGTTGCAGTTGTAGGAAGTCGCGGAGGCCTGGCTGCCACCCTCGCGCCAGATCAGGAAGTCGGTGCCGCCGTTGAAGCCGGCGCCGTTCAGGTAGCGGGCAGCCATCGTGGTCGGCAGCGCCTCGCGGCCGTCGATCGCGGTGGCGCCGTTGTAACGGCCGTAGAAGGTGTGGTCGCCCGTCAGGAAGCAGGTCGGGCAGGACTCGATGTGGACCAGCGTCTCGCCCTGGGCGAAGTTCTGGCCGGTGTTGACGTAGAAGTAGTCACCCCAGAGCACGTTCTGGTCGGTGAGCACCGTGTCATAGAGGGGGAACTGGCTCGGGAACAGCACGTTGCACGAGTTGACCGTGTCGACGGTCACATAGCCGCGCAGGATGTTGTCCTTGGTCTTCGAGCCATAGCAGGTGCCGAACGTCGGCGACGCGTTGCCCTGCAGAATGGCCTGCAGGTGGGCGCGGAAGGCCGGGTTCAGAGCCGGGTTGGAGTACGGCAGCGTGCCGCCGCAGGACGCGAAGTTGATGTCCTGGGACAGCGGACCCTGTGGGCTGATCGTATCCTGGGGCGTGTCCTGGCCGTCGGACGCCGTCCGCGGCAGGTTGCCGATCTGGAGGACGTCGCGCAGGTTGATGGTCTGGACGTCATAGCCGGTCAGGTAGATGTCGAAGTCGAGCACCGGGACCGACTGGTCGGACCAGATGGTGACGTGTCCCAGCACGGCCGTCGCCGAGGCGTTGTTGACCGAGAACAGGGTGTTGACCCCGTCGGTGCTGGACAGGTCCACTTCGAAATACGGGAGCAGCAGGGTGGCGGCGGGCACGTCGTCGATCGCGTTGATGACGGCGAAGGCCTGTCCGCCCACACCCAGCAGGCCGATCAGGGCGAGACATAGGCTTAACTTCTTCATTTGCGACAATCTCCTCGATAAAGTTTGCTGCGTCCCGGAATCCAGGAACCGCGCTTCCATTTGACTGCTCAAAATCAGCTCGGGGGGATTGTACATCAGCTGGACGTTCCCTGGAAAGGGAATTCCTCGGGAAGGCGGATCACCTCGAAGAGGACCGCCACCAGCTCCCCCCGCTCCCCGGTCCGGTTCGGGTTGTGGAGCTCCCAGACCACCCGCCCTGCGCGGGTGACCTCCAGGGCGCGGCCGCCCTCGGACTCCGTGATCAGTGTGTTCCCGTTCGGCAGCCGCTGGCAGGAGCCGAGCGTCTTCGAGAAGAGCTCCACCCCGGGAACGCCGCCGAACTGCCACCGGACCCTGCCGGTCCGCGGGTCGATCTCGATCACCCGCGACCGCTCGCCGCCGGGCCCGCGGTTGTCGAACAGGAGGAGGCCGCCGTCGTCCAGGAACGTCGGCTGGTGCTGGCGCCGCCAGCTCCCCGTCCGCGCCCAGACGATCTCCTCCCGCTCCGGGTCGAGGACGGCCAGGGCGTCGAGCCTGAGGATCGACAGGAGGACGTTGCCCTTCCGGAACGCCGGGTCCTGAGAGGCGTGCCGGCCGTCGAGGACCTCCAGCGTATTCGTATGGAGGACGTCCCCGGCGCGCTCGGTCCGCTGCAGGAGCGGGGCGAACCGGGAGCGCTCCAAGGCCCGGAGGAGCGAAATCTTCCGCACCACCCCGCCTTCCGGGCTCAGGACCGTCACGAAGTCCTCCAGCATCCGCTCCCTGCCCGATCGGTCGAGGACCCAGATCCGGCCGTCCGCCTGTACCTGCAGGTCGTGATGGAAGCCGCCGCGCCGGGACCAGAGCACGTTCGAGCGGGCATCCAGCTTCACGATCCCCAGCCCCTCGTAGATGGCCAGCAGCTCGCCGTTGGGGAAGAGCCAGGCCCGCCGCCAGTACTCCAGCTTCTTCATGCCGGGATCGGAGGCGAGCTCCGGCCAGAGCCGGCGCAGCGGATACCGCCAGCGATGGAGCGTCCGGCCCTTATGGTCCAGGAGCGTCGCCTCCGCGGCATGCCCCGATAGATAGAGGTTGAGGCCCGGCGAAACCGCCGCCGGATCGTGCTCCACGACGAGGGGAAGGTCCTGCGCCGGGCGATACCCCTGCAGGTAAGGGAGGGCGCGCCACTTGCCCTGGTCCGGCGGAGCGGCGCCCAGAAGCAGCAGAAAAAAAGAAAGGGCCGCCGACAGAATCGTCGACGGCCTTTCGAGGAGCGGACGGCTCGGAGTCAGACCTGTTACTGAGCCTGACCCTGGACGTACGCCGGGTCGTTCGTCTTGTTGTTCACCACCTGGGCCGCGGCGAGCACCTTGCCGCTCTTGACCACGACCTGGATGGTGAAGCCGCCCGGCACCCCGCCGCCCTTCTTGCCGACGGCCTTGAGCGGGTGCTGCGAGGGATTGAACTGCCGCATCTTGCCCGCTCCCACCGCCACGTTGTCGATCCGGCCGAGCACCTTGCCGTCCAGACCGCGGTAGATCAGGTCGTAGTTGCCAGCCTCGTTGCTGGGGTTGTACACCCAGAGGGTCGTGCGGTTGTAGGAGTCGTGCCGCAGACCGACCAGGTAGTGGCCCTGGCCGGTTCCGGCGGCATCCTCGTCGGTGAAGGCCGCCATGGCCAGGCCGTAGCGCGATCCGGGCTTCCCACTCGTGCTCAGGTAGCTCTCACCCTGCACGACCGGGAACAGACCGCCCGGCGCGTTGCTCTCCACGATGAGGAGACCCACTGAATCCTTGACGTTCCAGCTCTTGCCGACGTTCTCCAGACGATCGGTCTGGCCCGCCTGCAGAGTGACCTTCAAAGGAGCCGTGGGCTGGCTGGTCGGGCCCGCGTTGAGGAAGCTCACATCCGCGAGCGCCACCCCGGAGCCGGTGTTGGACAGCACGATGTCGCTCTGCCACTCGCTCTTGTTCAGGCCCTTCGTGCGCATGGCGCCGATCAGGTAGAGCTTGTCCTGGCTCTGGCCGGCCCCCTGGTAGGAAGGATCCTTGGAGACGGTCTGCACATTGGTACCGTACGGATAGAGCTGCTTGCCGCTGACGGTCTCCACCTCGACCCGGTAGTCGTCCTCGGTAGTGATACCGAACTGCGACCGGATTTCGGAGAGCTGGTACTGCCTGGCCCCGAAGCTGGGCAGTGTGAGATCGCTGCTCGGGTTGCCGATCGGCCGGCCCAGACTGTCGACGAACTTCAGGCGGTAGACCGCCGGCTCGGGGTTCGGGTTGGTGATGCCGAAGTAGGCCTGCCGGTCGCTGTTGTCGTTCAGGCCGACCAGGTACTGCATGCGGCTGCCCGTGGTAGCCGCGGCGGTCCCCTCGCGGCTCAGCGCCACGCCCGGGATCGTCTGGCCGTACTGGGAGCCCTTCTTGCCGGTGACCGTGTTGAAGGAGGTCATCACCGGGTTGCGGTCGCCCTTCGTCTTCGTGATGGTCACGAAGCCGACGGTGTTCTCCACCTTGAACAGCCCCTTCAGCACGTCGACCACGTACTGGGTCGCGCCGGGCTGAATCGTCAGGGCGGCCCGCGGCGGGTTCGCCTCGGGGGTGCCCTGCCGGCGGAACTCGAGCACGACCTCCATGGCCGTCGCGCCCGGGTTGTGGATGTACAGGTTGCTCGTCTGCTGCAGCACGCCGCGGCTCTGGGCGACCCAGGGCAGGACGATCGTGCTGGCCTCGGGCTGCACCACGCCGGAGACGTTGAACGTCTTGGACGCGGACGCGCTGTTGGCGCCCTTGCCGATGTTCAGCGTCACGGTGAAGGTGCCGGCCGTCTGGAAGGTGTGGGTCACCGAACCGCCGTTGCCGTTGCCGCCGTCGCCGAAGCTCCACGACTGGCTCACCGGGTTGCCCGTGCTCGTGCTGGTGAACGTCACCGCCTGGCCGACCCCGGACGTGCAGGTGTTGCCGCTGCATGCGGCGTTGGTCTGGAAGCTGGCGCCGAGCGGCGCCTCCCCGGAGACGTTGAACGTCATCGAGGCACTCGCCGTGTTGCTCCCCTTGCCCACCGTCAACGTCACGGTGAAGGTACCGGGCTGGTTGAAGGTGTGGTTCACCGCCGCCCCGGTCGCCGACTGGCCGTCACCGAAGGCCCACGACCAGGCCGTGGGGCCGCCCGTGCTCGTGCTGGTGAATGCCACCGTCTGACCGACCCCGGCCGTGCAGACGTTGAAGCCGAAGTCGGTGATGCAGCTCGCGTTGGACTGGAAGCTCGCGCTGAGCGGCGGCTCCCCGGTGCCCACCGTGATCGTCTTCGTCGCTACGCTGTCGCAGAACGGAGCCGGAGCGCAGTTGCCCGGCTTGGTGACGATGAGCTGCACGGTGTAGGTGCCGATCGCGGTGTAGGTGTGGCTGACCTGGGCGCCGGAGCCGAAGGCGCTGCCGTCGCCGAAGTCCCAGGTGTAGCTCGACGGGCTGCCCGTCGAAGCCGCGCCGTTGAAGGACACCGCCTGGTTTGCGGCAGGGGCCGTCGGCGAATAGGAGAACTCGGCCTTGAGCCCGCCCGGAGGAGGGGGAGGCGGAGGCGGCGGAGGCGTGCTGCCGATCGTCACCGTCTTGCTGCCGCTCACGCCGGAGCAGGCGCTGTTGGTGACCGAGACCGTCTTCGTGCCGTTGCCGTTCCAGGAGATGGTCACGCTGTCTGTCGTGCCGCTGGTGATCGTGCCGCCGGGGGACGACCAGGCCCAGCCGCTCGCGGCGGGCTGGCAGCTTCCGCCGCCGGAAGCGTTGAAGGAGAGCGCCTGGTTCGGCGAGCCCGTGCTGGGGCCGTTCACCTGGATGCTGCCGGGCGTCGGCGCCCCGACCTGCAGGGTGACCGGCGCGATGTAGATGTCCTGCTCGCTGGCGCCGCGGCGCACCTTCAACCTGGGAATGTAGTCCCCGACCTTGGTATAGACGTGCGTCGTCTTGGCCGCGGTGTTGTTCGCGTCCTCGTAGCTACCGTCGCCGTCCCAGTCGTAATCCCAGACCTCGGCCCCGGTCGACCCATCGAGGAAGGTGACCGTCTGGCCGACGTTGAAGGCGCAGAAGTTGAAGGGGCACACGGGGCTGAAATTGGCCTTGAGAGGCGTCACCTGCAGGATGGTGACCTGCAGCGCGCCGCTGACGATGCCCGTCGCCTGATCGGGCGTCGTGCAGTTCTTCACCCGTGCGCGGACGTTCTTGACGCCGATTTTCGTGTAGGAATGCGTCGGAGAAGGCCCGTTGATGGGATCGTTGCTCCAGGCGGTCCACTGGGAGGTCGCCGGATTTTCGTCGTCATCGAAGTCCCACGACCACTCGGTGGCGCTGCCCGCCGGCTGGTTGTCGTCGAACTTGACCGTGCCGGCCGTGAAAGGCAGGTTCGTGGGCGTGTACGCCGGATTGATCGTCTGCAGATCTCCGACGAGCACGCTGACGCTCTTCTGGGCGCTGCCGTGAGCGTTGCTGACGGTCAGGGTCGCGGTGTAGGTCCCCGGCGCGGTGCTCGCCGTGGTGTTCCACTGCAGCGGGTTCCCGTTCGTGGCGCCTGGCGCCGGCACGGCGTTGGGGAGCGACCATGAGTGGGTGAGCGCCGGCAGGCCGGTCACGCCGGTGGCGGTGAAGGTGATCGGCTGGCAGCGCACCGGGCTCGCCGGCGACACCGTCACGCTCCCGATCTTAGGCTTCGGATCGAGCACCGTCACGGTCTTGGGCACGGCCGGGCTCCACCCCTCGGCGCTGTGGACCTTCAGGCTGACGGTCTTCGTCCCCTCTTGCAGGAAGGTCACCGTCGGCGGAACCGGATCGAGCTCCAGCGCAGTGGCCGGCGAGCCGTCCAACCCGAAGCTCCAATCCCACTGGTCCGGCGCGGGGGTACCGCTCGACTGGTCGGTGAACTGGACCGGCACTCCCGCGTAGACCGGGTCCTGCCAGGAGAAGTTCGCCGTCGGCTTCTGCGCGCCGACGAGCTTGTGGACGTCCATGATGCTGTAGGCCGCCCGGTAGAAATAATTGCCGTAGAACTTCCCGGCCATCGGGCTCACCCAGTTGTAGCCGGTGTCGCAACCATAGTAATACCAGCCCCAGTAGCCGCCTGGGTGCGCCGGAGTCGGATCGGGCGTGATCTCGACGGGGTTCAACGGATTGCTGACGTTGAACAGGTACTCCCGCTGGACCGCGCAGGAGGTCGAGTCCTCACCGCTGACGTAGAGGTAGGGAACGCCGCCGGTGGCCCGGGAGAAGGTCAGGCGAGAGATCGGCGGCGTACCGTTCGGCACGTCGAGCACCTTCAGCTCGATGGGCAGGCTGCAGATACCCCCCTGGATGCAGGACACGTCGTAGATCCGCACCTTGCCGCTGTTGCCGAGCGCCAGGTAGTAGGAATTGCCCTGCTGCCACATGGCGATGCCGCGGGCGGGCTGCGCGCTCTCCATCACCTTGAACGGAGCGGTCGGATTCGATGCGTTCCAGATCTCGAAGGTCCTGGCCGTCCCGAACGCGACGTACGGGCCCACGCCATGGATCACGTTGGGCGCGGCGACCGTTCCGAACTTGCCCTTGTAGACGCCCCCGCAGGGAAGGCTTGCGACATTGCTGCTGTCGAGGCACTTCGACTTCTTCGCGGCCTCGTCCAGGTCATACAGGAAGGCGCCGCCGCTGGAGATGGCGACCGCGTACTTCTTGTTCCCGAAGGTGGCGGCGTACACGCCCCGGGCGCCGACGCCGTCGTCCTGGTAGTGGACCGAGGGGGCATCCTTCTTGGAAGTGTCCCAGATCGTCACCCCCTGCCCGAAGGATGCGACGGCCACGATGCTGTCGACGCCCTCGGGGGCGTCCGCCTCTCGCAGGAAGAAGTCCTCGTCGGAGTGATACCACACCGGCATCAGGCCGCCGGAACCCTGGGTGGAGGGGTTCGGGCCGTAGCCGTAAGCCGACAGGCTGGGCTGTCCGGGGTTGACGTTGGCGTTGTAGATCTGCAGTCCGCGGCCGGTGGGCACGAACACCCATCCGTTCTCGATGTCGACCGCGAAATAGAACGGCTCCGTCTGCCGGGGATCGCGATGAAACGCGAATCCCGTGGTGTCTCCGATCGGATTGCCTGAGGGCTCGAGGGCGCCCCAGCGCGACGACTCCACCGCCTTCGCGGGAGTCTTGGCTGGATCGAAGGCGCGGGCCGCGCCGGCTCCCAGAACCAGGCCCAGGACGAGGAGCACGGTTCCCATGCGGGCGCGGGCGGACACTCGAGAATGATCAATGCACATAAGGCTTCCTCCTGCCGAAAAGAATGGCCTCGTCTCCTGCGAAGCAGCAGCTATGGTCTTGCGTGCCTGCCTGGAGATTCGGCGTCTTCCGCACTATCTCCCATCCGTGGACAGGGGGACACTGCGCAATCGCCGCCGTGGTGAGGAAGGGAAGGAACGGGCGCTGTTCCGAAGAACAGCGCCCGGGGTAGAGATCTTCAGCCTGCCCTTACGGGAAGGGGATGAAGATCGTGGTCGGCCTGTTGGCGTTGTCGAGCTGGACGCCGTCGAAGCCGACGCTGAAGCGGCCCGTCGCATCCATGACCGTGGTCAGCCACGCCTGGTTGTAGGGGTCGCCGTAGGTCGGGTGAACGTCGCCGGCACCCAACTGCAGGTTCGCATACACCCAGCCGAAGTCGAACGGCGTCAGGAAGTCGGTCGCCACGTCGAGGCGCTGCGCCTCGTTCGGGACAACGATGT
>DATLNC010000228.1:0-14940 GCA_035536935.1 Thermoanaerobaculia bacterium | reverse complement strand
CAGCACATGGGCCTCGCGGCCTACATGCGGCTCGACGCCTTGCAGCACCTGATGCGCGACGACGCCCTCTCCGGGGCCTTCCTCACCGTCGAGCCCTCGCAGGCGCCGCAGCTCTACCGGCGCCTCAAGGACACGCCCGGCGTCGCGGCGGTGAGCCGCAAGGCGGCGTTCATCGAGAGCTTCCGGACCAACTTCGCCCGCAACTTCGACGTCATGGTGTTCTTCAACGTGATGTTCGCGACCATCATCGCCTTCGGGGTGGTGTACAACAGCGCCCGTATCTCGCTCTCGGAGCGCAGCCGCGAGCTGGCGAGCCTGCGGGTGCTCGGCTTCCGGCGCTCCGAGATTTCCTTCATTTTCCTGGGCGAGCTGACGATCGTGACGCTGCTCGCGCTGCCGGTGGGCTTCGCGCTCGGCTGGGCCCTGTCGGCCCTGACGCTGACGTCGTTCGCCACCGAGCTGTACCGTTTCCCGACCGTGATGACCCGCCAGGCGTTCGCCGCGGCGGGCCTGACGGTCGTCTTCGCTTCGCTGGTCTCGGGGCTCGCGGTGCGCCGCCAGCTCGACCGGCTCGATCTCATCGCCGTGCTCAAGATGCGGGAGTGACTCCCATGAACCCCATCGTCAAAAAGGTTTTGATGTTCGGCACGCCCGTGGTGCTGGTCGCCGGGTTCGTCCTGGCGCTGCGTCCCAACCCGTTCCCCGTGGACGTGGCGGCGGTCGGCCGCGGGCCGCTGCGCGTGACCCTGGACGAGGAGGGCGAGACGCGGGTGCGCGACCGTTTCGTGGTCTCGGCCCCGTTCACCGGCCGCATCCTGCGCATCGAGCTGGAGCCGGGGGAGCCGGTGCGTGCCGGCGGCGTGCTCGCCGTCCTGCGTCCGGCGGAAGCGAACCTGCTGGACGCCCGCAGCCGGGTCTCCTCCGAGGCCCGGGTCCGCACGGCGGAAGCGGCGTTGGGACGGGCCCGAGCCGACCGGGAGCGCGCCCGCGCCGAGCTGCGCTTCGCGCAGTCGGACCTCAAGCGGGCCGCGGCCCTCGGCAAGCAGGGGATCGTCTCCCGCGAGGAGGTGGAGGTTGCGCAGCTCGCGGTCGAGACCCGGCAGCAGACGCTCAAGGCCGCCGAGTTCGAGATCCAGGTGGCCCAGAGCGAGCTGTCCGCGGCGCGCGCCGGCCTCTTGGAGGCGGGGCAGGGAGGCGGGGGAGGCGCGTACGAGGTGCGCTCGCCCGTGGACGGCACGGTGCTGCGCCGCCTGCGCGAGAGCGAGACGGTCGTGCCCGCGGGCGAGCCGTTGATGGAGGTGGGCGATCCGGCCAATCTGGAGATCGTCTCCGACCTGCTATCGACCGACGCGGCGAGGCTCCGTCCGGGTCAGCCGGTGGAGATCGAGCAGTGGGGAGGGGGCAAGGCGCTGGCCGGCCGCGTGCGCCGGGTCGAGCCCTCGGGCTTCCTGAAGATCTCCGCCCTCGGGGTGGAGGAGCAGCGGGTCAACGTGATCGTCGACCTCGCGGGCTCGCCCGAGGAACGGAGAGGTCTCGGCGACGGTTTCCGCGTCGAGGTGCGGGTGGTGATCTGGGACAGCGGCGATGCCGTCCAGGTACCCACGAGCGCGCTCTTCCGCGACGAGCAGGGCTGGGCCGCCTTCGTCCTGGAGAACGGCAAAGCCGTGCGCCGGAGGGTGGAGGTCGGCCCGCAGAGCGATCGGGCGGCCGCGGTGCTCTCGGGATTGAAGGAGGGGGAGAAGGTGATCATCCACCCGGGCGCCGACATCACGGATGGGGTGGAGGTGGAGGAGCGGGGGAAGGGTTAAAGCAGTGGGTAGAGCCTTCTACCCGTGCGTTTGGACCTCCGGCAGACGCCTCGTCGGCAACTCGGGCGTCGGGATTCCGAAGACAACGTGCCAGTAGTTCCATGATCGGGCATCGAAGACTCCCGGCGGCGCGTCGTTCAGTACTTCCCGCAATGCGCTCCTTGGAAAATGGCGGAGAGCAGCGGCGAGATCCTCCACGTTGCCGTAAGTCATCACCTGGGCCAGGAAGCGCTTCGGATCTGCAAGGGCCTCGGCCGGTGTCTTCCACCAGAAAAGCCTCTTGGCGACCCTCTCCAGGTCGGTCATGGTGTCAACCCTCCGGGAAGGGTTGTCAGCTCCGGCAGTCTGTCGGGATTCACTTCCTGGGCAGCCTCCGTCAAGCGTTTCTGCACGTTGGGCGACAGGGTCGGCAGGTCGCCGTCTACAAAGTAGCAGAGAGCCTTGAGGCTGAGCAGGGGATTGAAGGCTGAACCGTACACGGCCTGCGCAGACCCGAGCGCCTCACTCAACTCGGTCCCTTCTTCCAGCAGGCGGCTGATGTCCAGGTAGTCCTTCGCCTCGGCACGATCCTGGACCACCTTGACCTTGGTCGCAGCGAGGTCGAGCAGGGACGCCACTAGCACGCCGTTTTCCTCCGCCGGCTCGGGATCGCCGACGCGGTGCAGCGTCAGGCCGCCGAAGAAGGAGACTTTCACGGGTCCTTCCCTCTCCACGAGAGAAACCAGGGTGTTGGGGGAGGATTGAATCCGCTCGGCGCCCGCAAGGAATGGCACCTGAGCTTCCAGGTCAGCAGGAAGAAAGCTCCGGTTCGAGAAGAAGTCGAAGTCCTCCGAAGCCCGGTGCCCCAGCCGCAGCGCGAGAGCGGTGCCTCCATAGAGGACGAAATCCGCAGGGATCGCGCCGAGCATCTCGTCCCAGAGTCTCCGTTGGGAGGGGGGGAGGATCTCAAGCCGGGGCTTCAGCATCGGATCCCGATTCTGTCAGCAAATCCGCCAGCAGCAGCACCCGCCTCTGGAGCGACCGCAGCTCCACGTACTCCTCCCGAGTGTGCATGCCGCCGCCGACCGGACCGAGGCCGTCGAGGACGGGCAGGCGGCCGGGGTCGGGGAGGAAGTTGGGGAAGGAGATTCCGCCGCGCTCGCGCTCGACTTCCAGGACCCAGCCGCGGGCGGCGGCGAGGGCCACGGCCCGGTGGCTCACGGCGGCGTGAGGACCGTCTGGATCTACGGGCGGGATGGTGGGCTCGCGGGTGAGGGCGATTTCGGTCCCGGTGTCCCGGGCGATCACCCGGGCCAGGGAGCGCAGGCGGTCTTCCATCTCAGGACCTTCCCGGGGACGCAGGAAGCGCGTCTCGCCTTCCACGACGGCGCGGTCGGGCACGATGTTGAGCTGGCGGTCCGTGCCGACCAGGGAGTGTGCGACGACGAGGTTCTCCACGAAGCTGGCATCCCCCGCGACGAGGCGGCCCACATTCACGGTCGGGCCGCCGCTGCGTTGCGAGAGCGACTCGGCTTCGACACACCAGCGGGCGGCGGCGGTCAGGGCGGAGCGGCCTTCCCAGTAGTGGAGGCCCGAGTGCGCGGCCTGGCCTTTCACGGCCAGCCGCCAGTCGAACATGCCGCGGCGTCCCGCGACCATGGTCTCGGCGTCTCCGGCAGGCTCGCCCGGCTCGAGGACCCAGAGCGCCCGCGCCCCCTCTCCCCAGCGCTTCATGGAGCCGTGGGAGATCGGGCCTCCGACCTCCTCGTCCGGAACCACGACGAGCAGCAGGTCGTCCGGCGGCTTGACGCCCCGCTCGGCGAGCAGGTCGAGCGCTCCGAGGAAGGCGGCAAGGCCGCCTTTCATGTCGATGGCGCCCGTGGCGACGAGGCGGCCGCCTTCAATCCTGGGTTCCGCGGCCGGGAGCACCGTGTCCATGTGGCCGATCAGGAGGAGATGCCCGCGGGAGGTGTCCGGTCCCCGGGCCAGGAGCACCGGCTCGCCGGCCTCCTCCCAGACCTCGGGCGTCAGCCCCCGTGCCGACAGCTCCGCGGAGAGCCGTTCCGTCATCCGGCGCAACCCCGGCAGGTCGCCGCTGGGAGACGAGATCGCGGTCAGATCGCGCAGGAGCTGGAGCGTGCGCTCGAAGACGGGAGCGGGGAGGTCGGCAGTCATGCGACATAGCCTATACTCAGCGACATGGAAGCGAGCCGAGTTTACGAAGAAGTCATCGACTTCATCGCCGCCGGAAGCAGCCCGAGCAAGGTGATCGCCTTTCGCCCCTCCGCGGTTGCCAAGGCGCGTGTCGCTGACCTGATCGCCCGGGAGAAGGAGAGCCGCCTGACGGCGGACGAGGCTTCCGAGCTGGAGCATTACATGCAGCTCGAGCACATCATGAGACTGGCCAAGGCCCGAGCCAGGAAGTACCTGTCCTCTACTGAGTAAGGGCTCGTCACAAAAAACTGTTCCAGTGAAAGCCCCCGCAGGGGCGGCAGCATCTAGCCTGGGGCGTGAGCCCCAGGTACGCCCACCCCTAAATATCTCCAAGCCCCGCAAGGGGCGACAGGCGGCCCAGGGGCGTGAGCCCCGTGGACCAGCGCGGCGGAGAGGTACCGCCCCGTTGGGGCTGGATCTGTTCATGGGGACTCTGTACCTGGGGCTCACGCCCCAGGCTAGACGCTGTCGCCCGGGGGCTGGCTCAGGTGATCCGTCCAATCGTACGCAATGGCTCGGGAACTGGCTCGCGCAAGGCGGCAGGGGGGGTCCTCTCCCGCGAAGCGGGGGAGGATCGAGGAGGGGGTCTTCAGGGTTGGTGGTGGCGCCCCTCGCCCTGGGAGGGCGTGCTCGGGGACCGGGAGAGGGGACGGGGGTGAGGGCCTTTTCCAGCCACTCCACCTCCCGCCTCCGCCGCCCGTACCCCGTCTCCTCGACCAGCCTCCGCGCCCGCGCCAAGTGCCGTTGCAGGCCGTCGCGGTCCCCCCGCTGGCGGCAGAGCCGGGCCCATTCCAGGTGGGCGTCGCATTCGTGCCGGCGCATCAAGCCCCCAGACCCTCCTCCTGGTGGCGCTTCAGCAGGTGGGGGACCTCCGTGCCACGGATGAACCCGGAGGCGAGAAAGTCGCTCGAGATCAGGAGCACGGCCACGGCCGCACGGTTTATGGCCTGCTCGATTTCGGCGAACCAGCCGTCCCCCGCGGTGATCCTGCGGTCGTCCCAGACCTCCAACTCGTTCTGAAGTTCCAGGGCCTTCAGAGCCGTCGCGACGCGGTCCTTCCAATCCTCGTCCTGGTGGCTGTAGCTCAGGAAGACCGTGGGCCGGGTGGAGGTGGGCATGGAGACACCATTGTAGCGGGGACGAAGACCCCCTCCTCGATCCTCCCCCGCTGCGCGGGAGAGGACGCCCCCGCCCCAATCAGAAAACCCGCGGGACGGACGGTTCCACCCGCGGGTTCTCCCTCCCAACCCCCCGGTCTTACGTCTCAACCGACGGGTTTCGCCTCCCGACCCACGGGTTCTGTGCCCCAACCCGCTGGTTCCGTGTCCCAACCCGCTGGTTTTGCCTCCCAGCCCGCGGGTTCCGCATGTCAACCCGCCGGTTGGACGATGGGATTCGCGGGTTTACCGTCCCAACCCGCGGGTTGGACCTGAAAACCTGCCGGTCGAGCGGCCCGGGCGCCGGGACGGCCTCCCGTTGTCGGGGGCGCTGTTGTAGAGTTCCAGACCGAGGAGAACCGGGCCATGGTGAATGCCGTCATTCTGCTGAGCGTGGAAAAGGGGAAGGTCAACGAGGTCGCGGAGCGGATCGTGGAGCTCCAAGGCGTGACCGAGGTGTTCTCGGTGGCCGGGCACTGGGACCTGGTCGCCATCGCGCGCGTCAAGACCAACGAGGACGTGGCCGAGGCCGTCACCAACCAGATGCTCAAGATCGAGGGCATCGAGCGCTCAGAAACCCTGATCGCCTTCCGCGCCTTCTCGCGCTACAACATGGACCGCATGTTCTCCATCGGCAACGAGGAGCCGCCTCCGGCCCGCTGAAATCAACCTGCCGGGGTCTTCTTCGCGATCTCCGCCACCAGCTCCCGATAGCCCTTGTCCTGCCGCAGCCCGGCGAAAGCCGGCTCCGCCTCCAGGCTCGCGAGGTCCGCCCAGCCCTTCTCGACCGCCTTGCGCAGGCTCTCCAGCGCCTTCTTCTTCGACCCCTTGCGGGCGTGCGCCGCCGCGATCCCGTACCAGATTCCCGGGCTGTCCGGCGAGATCTCCGCCGCGATCGAGAGCACGAAGACCGTGCGGTCGTGGTTCCCCTGCTCGGTGAACATCCGCGGCAGGTAGAAGCTGGTCTGACCCAGCAGCGTGTTCAGCAGCCGGCGCGCGGAGAGCCTCGTCGCCGGGTCGTCCGACTCCGCCTGCTTCTTCAGCTCCTTGATGTGGAGGTCCTTGAGCGCCTGGGCGAGGTCCGCCGTGCTCATGGCCCGCGGCGCCGCCGCCAGGTACTGCTTGTCCCGCAGGTTGCGCTCCTGCCGGAGCTTGCGCTCCTGCTTGAAGGCGTCGGAGGCGGCGATGCGCGAGACCTGGACCGCGACCTCGTTCAGGGTCTCGGCATCGGCGAGCCCCTGGTAATCCCCAGACATGGCCGTGTACAGGCGGTGGGCTTCGGGAAGGTCGGACGCTTCCAGCGCCCGGGCACGGGCCATGTCCTCGGACCAGAGCGCCTTGATCAGGGCGGCGTCCTTCTGCCGCAGGCCCTTTTTCATGGCCTGGATCTCCAGCCAGCCGAGCGCCCGGGTGGCCAGCTCTTCCGGCATCCATTGATGCGGGCCGGCGTAGACCTCGATACGGTGGGGGAGCCCGAGGGCCGTCATCTGGTCCGCCAGGTCCAGGACCTCGTAGTAGTTGAAGTCGCGGTCTCCGACAGTGCCGTAGTAGAGGAAGGGCGTGTCCTTGGTCGGCCGGGTCTCGAAGGGGAAGCCCGCGCCCGCGGCGACGATCCCTTCGATGGTCCCGGGAGCCGCCAGCGCGGCCCGGCAGGCGAAGCGCACCGTGCCCGAGAAGCCGGCGGCGTACACCCGGCGGTCGTCGATCGCGAGGTGCGCGTGCGTGTCCGACCACATGGCCCGCATCGACACCACGTTCGGCTCGTTCGGGCCATCGCTCATCGAGTTGTTCGAGCTCGCCACGACGAAGCCGTAGCGCTCGGCGCCGGCCAGGAAGCGCTGCCCCGCCTCGACGCCGTTCGAGCGCGCGTCGAAGACGTAGAGGATCGGCCACTTCCGGTCAGGCTTGTAGGTGGTCGGGATGTACAGGGCGTAGCTCTGGCTCGGGTCGGACTGAGCTACCACCTTCTCGACGAACTGGCCCCGGGGGAGATCCTGGGCCGCAACGGTGAGTGGAAAGAGCAGGGCGGGGAGGGCTCGATGCCAACGCATGGGTGAATGCTAGCACCGGCCGTTCGGCAGGGGAATTGCATCTGTGCTGGAACATTACGTGGGGGATTCCTCGCATGAGCCTGCCTGAACGTGTCGCCTACCCGGCCCCGAAACCGTTCGGTCTGTACCGGACCGCCCCGCGCCGCGTGAGCCCGGTGGACCTCGACGCCACCCTGCCCCTCGCACCGGAGCGCCCGCAGGAGGCGCGCGAGGTGCTGCCGATGAAGTGCCTGTACTGCCAGGCGCCGGTGGAGCGGAAGACCACGGAGGTCAATGTCCATCGCAACGGCTACAACATGGCTTGGAAAAACCTGCCCGCCTGGGTCTGCACCCGCTGCGATCAGTCCTACTTCGAGCCCCGGGAGGTGGAGCTGGTTCGCCAGACCGTCACCTCCATGACGCGGCTGAAGCAGGATGTTTGATCCAGCCTCTTGACATTTCATTCAGCTCCAGTCACTATCACGCGCATAATATTGCACGTGATAGTTGACCCATGCCTACCGACACCCACCTCCGAGACAAGCGCCAACGGGAGATCCTCGCGATCCTCCGGGAGCATCCGATCGCCAACCAGATCGTGTTGATGGAGGAGCTCGCGCGGCGGGGGATCCAGGCGACTCAGTCGAGCGTCAGCCGCGACCTGCGCGACATGGGCATCCCGCGCGTGGCCGGACGTTACGTGACCCCCGCCGCCGGACCCGTAGAGGGGGACGGAAGCATCCTGGAGGTCGCCCGCTTCGTGCACGGCTTCAAGCCGGCGGGTCCGCACCTGTCCGTCGTCTTCACCGCCACCGGGGCCGCCCAGACCGTGGCTCTCGCCATCGACCGCGCCGCCTGGCCGGAGGTGGTGGGGACCATGGCGGGCGACGACACGATCTTCGTGGCCACGGCCGGCGCCCAGGACCAGAAACGGTTCTTCCAGCGTCTCGAGCGCTACCTCGAGGAAAGGTGAACCATGACCGAGCCGATCGTGCTCGCCTTCTCAGGCGGGCTGGACACCTCTTTCTGCATTCCGTTCCTCTCGGAGACGCTCGGGCGGCCCGTGGTCACGGTGACGGTCGATACGGGCGGCATCGATGAAGCCGCCGCCGCCCTGCTGGAAGATCGGTCCCGTGCGCTCGGGGCCGTGGAGCATGTGCTGGTGGACGGCCGCGACGCCTTCTTCCAGCAGGTGATCCGCTTCCTGATCATGGGCAACGTCCGCCGCGGCCAGACCTACCCGCTCTGCGTCGGCGCCGAGCGTGTGATCCAGGCGGCGGAGGTGGCTCGGGCCGCCGCCCGCGTAGGGACCCGCACGGTCGCCCACGGCTCGACCGGCGCCGGCAACGACCAGGTGCGCTTCGACGTGGCGCTGCGGACGCTCTCCCCCGGGCTGGAGATCCTCGCGCCGGTGCGCGACCAGCCGCGCGCACGGGCCGAGCAGGTGGCCTTCCTGGAGGAGCGCGGCCTGCCCGTGCCCCCCTTCGGCGCCGCCTACTCGATCAACCGCGGCATGTGGGGAGTGACCATCGGCGGGCGCGAGACGCTGGACACGGTGGAGCCGCTCCCCGAGGCCGCCTGGGTGCTCACCCGCGGCGCTTTCGATGCGCAGCTCCCGCCGAGCCGCGCGACGCTCGGGTTCACGCAGGGTGTGCCCACGTCGTGGAACGGCGAGGAGCTGCCGCCGGTCGAGCTGCTGGAACGGGTGGAGTCGGCAGCGGCGCCGTACGGCATCGGCCGCGGCATCCATCTGGGCGAGACGATCCTCGGCATCAAGGGCCGGGTGGCGTTCGAGGCGCCGGCCGCGGAGGTGCTGCTCACCGCGCACCGCGAGCTGGAGAAGCTGACGCTCACCGGGCGACAGCAGAAGGTCAAGGAGATGGTGGCCGCGGCCTATGGCGACCTCGTGCACGAGGGGCAGCACCTGGAGCCCGTCTGCCGCGACATCGAGGCGCTCCTCGCCAGCTCGCAGGAGCGGGTCTCGGGCGAGGTGCGTCTCCTGCTCCGCCCCGGCCAGGTGTTCGTCGAAGGGTTGACCTCGCCGTTCTCGCTGCTCGCGGCCTCGAAGGGGGTCTACGGCGAGACGACCGGCGAGTGGACGGCCGCGGATGCCCGCGGCTTCTCGCGCCTGGCGGGTCTGCCGGGGATGCTTTGGGCCCGCGCTGGCGAGCCCGTGTATGAGGAGGTCTCATGAAGACGGTCGTCCTGGACAAGGTCTCGTCGGTCACCCGTTCCTGCCAGCTCAAGCGGGAGGTGCGGCTGACGCCGGACATCCCCTGCGAGGAAGGGGTGGTGGTCGCGGTGCGCGTGCTCCACGACAAGAGCACGTACAACCAGCTCGAGCTGCCCAGCGGGCGGATGGCCCAGGTCAAGCGCGGCGACATCATCGTCGGCGCGCTGGGGCATCGCAGCGCGCTTTTCGGCTACGCGGGCCACCTGCCCACGTCGCTGGCGCCGGGCGACCACATCCACCTGCTCAACATGGGCGGCGTGCTCGGCATCTGCGACTCGGTGAGCCCGGACCTGGGGCCGCCGTTCGAGTGCGAGGTGCTGGGCGCCGTGCTGCACTTCCCGTATCTGGGGGAGAGGATCGGCGTCGCGGCCAAGATCGGCGGGCTTCCTCTCGATGCGAACGCGCCCGTGATGACCGGCGGCGTGCCGGTGGTGGCGCTGGTGGGCTCGTGCATGAACTGCGGCAAGACCGCCGCGGCCTGCGCGCTGGTGCGCGAGCTGAGCCACGGCGGTTTGACCGTCGACGGCTTCAAGGCGACCGGCGTGTCGCTGCGGCGGGACGTGCTCGCCATGGAGGATGCCGGGGCGCGGACGACGGCCATCTTTACGGACCTCGGGGTGGTGACCACTACGGCGGCCAACGCGGCCTCGGTGACGCGGACGCTCCTCACCCGCCTGGCCGCGAACCGGCCGGACGCGATCGTGGCGGAGCTCGGCGACGGCCTGCTCGGCGCTTACGGGGTCGCGGCGATCCTGGAGGACGAAAAGATCCGGAACGCTTTCACGGCCGTGGTGCTCGCCGCCAATGATCCGGTGGCGGCCTGGGGCGGCGTGCGGATGCTCCGCGAGCGCTTCGGCATCGAGCCCGCAGCGGTGACCGGTCCGGCTACGGACAACCTGGCCGGGACGCGGATCATCGAGGAGCAGCTCGGGGTGCCCGCGATCAATGCCCGGCTGGACGCGGCCCGCCTGACGGAGCGGATCCGGGAGCGGCTCCAGGTGCCCGAGGAGGCTGTGGCGTGATTCCTGTAGTCGTGCTGGGGGGCTCCGGGTATGTCGCCGGCGAGCTGCTGCGGCTCCTCGCGGGCCATCCCCATCTGCGCCCGGCGGCCATCCTCTCGGAGAGCCAGGCGGGGGAGCCGGTCGAATCGGCGTTCCCTCATCTGACCGGCTGCTTTCCCGGGCTGAGGTTCTCCGGGCGGGAGGGGTTGTTCGTTGGCCTGGCCGGTCAGGTGGCGGTGTTCTGTGCCGCGCCGCATGGCGCCGCGGCTGCTCTGCTAGACGGTGTACTGGCCGAAGCGGAGGAGGCGGGCTTGACGGTTCATGCCGTGGACCTCTCGGCTGATTTTCGTTTTGCCGATGCCTCCGCGTACGAGCGGGTCTACGGCCATGCCCACGGTGCGCCCGAGCGGCTGGCCTCGTTCCAGTGCGCCGTTCCCGAGCACGCGAATGGAACAAGAGGCCACGTGGCCCACCCGGGATGCTTCACGACTGCCACGCTGCTGGCTACGGTGCCGCTGCTCAAGCTCGGGCTGGTCGAGCCGCGGCTCAGCGTGGTCGCGGTCACCGGCAGCACGGGCGCGGGGAAGACGCCCACGGCCACGACCCATCATCCGGCGCGGCGGAGCAACCTGTTCGCCTATAGCCCGCTCTCCCACCGGCACGAGCCCGAGATGGAGGCGCTCGCGAAGGCGGCCTCGGGTGTCGAGGCGGAGATCCACTTCATCCCGCAGGCCGGGCCGTTCGCCCGCGGCATCTACGCCACGGTCCAGGGAAAGCTCCTGCGGCCGGGGGAGGACGTGCGTGCCGCGCTGGCCTCGTTCTACGCCGGTTCGCCGTTCGTGGACGTGCTCGCCGCGCCGCCTCGGCTGCAGGATGTGGTAGGGACGAACCGCTGCCGGATGGGCGTCGCCGTCGACGGCGACCACGTGGCCGTGTTCTCGGCCATCGACAACCTCGTGAAAGGCGCCGCCGGGGGCGGCATTCAGTGGATGAACCGGCTCCTGGGGCTCCCCGAGACCGCCGGCCTGACTCAACCCGGTCCAGGGTGGTTGTGAGGACAGAGGAATGCTTGAAGTGATGGATATGACCGCGGAGGAGCGCCGCTGGCTGCTGCCCGTGTATCCCCACGCGCCCATCGAGCCCGTCAGGGGAGAGGGGGCGCTGCTCTATACCCACGACGGACGGGAGTTGATCGACTTCTACGGCGGCCATGCCGTGGCCCTGCTCGGCTACGGCCACCCGCGGCTCCTCACGGCGCTAGCCGAGCAGGCGAAGACGCTCTTCTTTCAGAGCAACGTCGTGCCGTTGGAGGTCCGCGCCCGCGCCGCTCGCCGGTTGGTTGAATGGGGGCCCGAGGGGCTCACCCGCGCCTTCCTGGTCAACAGCGGCGCCGAGGCCAACGAGAACGCGCTCCGGCTCGCCTTTCGCCATACGGGCCGGAAGCGGGTAGTCGCCGTCGAGGGCGCTTTCCACGGGCGCACCGCCGCGGCTGCCGCCGTCACCTGGGGCTCGGCCAGGTGGTACGGCTTCCCACAGGCGCCGTTCGAGGTGACCTGGGTTCCGCGGGGCGACTTGAACGCGCTTCAGGCGGCTCTCGAAGGAGCGGCGGCGCTGATCGTCGAGCCTATCCAGGGGCAGGCTGGCGCGTACGACCTCGGTGGTCCCTGGCTTTCGGCCGCTCGCGAGCTCACCCGCGCGGCCGGCGCCGTGCTGATCTTCGACGAGGTGCAGTGCGGCATGGGCCGCTCCGGCCAGCCGTTCGCGGCACAGGCGTACGGGGTCACGCCCGACGTGCTCACCACCGCCAAGGGCCTGGCCGGCGGCTTCCCCGCGGGCGCCCTGCTGGCCAGCGACGAGCTGTCCGCCGGGCTGCGCGAGGGCGACCTCGGCACTACCTTCGGCGGCGGCCCGCTCGCCTGCGCGCTCATCGAGGCGGTGATCGATGCCATCGAAGAGGAAGGATTGCTGCGCAACGTTAGGGTGCTGTCCGACCGCATCCACGCCACCTGCGCCATCGGGCCGGTCACCGCGATCCAGGGGCAGGGCCTGCTGCTCGGCCTGCGCACCACGCGCCCGGCCAAGGACATCCAGGCGGAGCTGATCGACCGGGGAATCGTCACCGGAACCAGCGGCGACCCACACATCGTGCGCCTGCTGCCGCCGCTCGTCCTCCGCGAGGCGCATGTGGACTCGCTTGTCGCGGCGTTGCGGGAGATCCGTCCGTGAAGCAGTTCCTCTCCCTGTCCGAGCTTTCCCGGGAGGAGGTGGTGGACCTCCTTGCGCTCGCCGACCGCCTGGAAAAGCATCCCGACAGGTCCCTGGTGGGCAAGGTATTGGGGCTGCTGTTCTTCAACCCCTCGCTGCGCACGCTCGCTTCGTTCCAGGCCGGGATGTCGCGGCTGGGAGGGTCGTCCTTCGTGATCACGCCGGGGCAGGGGACCTGGCAGCTCGAGACGCGGATCGGCGCAATCATGGACGGCGCCGCGGCCGAGCATGTGCGCGAGGCGATCCCGGTACTGGCCGGGTACACGGACGCGATCGGCATTCGCTCGTTCGCAGGCGGGACCGATCTGGCCGCGGACCTGGCCGACGCGACCTTTGCCGAGATGGTCGATCTCTGCCCGGTGCCGCTGATCAATTTGGAGTCGGCGATCGATCATCCCTGCCAGGCGCTGGCCGATTGGCGCACGCTGGACGAGCTGGGCATTCCTGCGGGGGGCAAGTTCGTCCTCACCTGGGCCTGGCATCCCAAGGCGCTGCCCCTGGCCGTGCCCGCCGCGGCGGTGCACATGGCTGCGCTGCGCGGCATGGAAGTGACCGTGCTCCGCCCCGAGGGTTTCGCTCTGCCTGAGCCGGTGATGGAGCGCGCGCGGCACGCCGCTGCCCTTTCTGGAGGCTCGGTGCGCGAGACCACGGACCGCGACGAGGCCATGGCCGGGGCGCACGCCGTCTATGCGAAGTCGTGGACGGCACCCTCCCGCTACGGCGATCCGGCCGGGGAAGCCGAGCTGCGGGCGCCGCTGCGTTCCTGGTGTGTCGACGAATCCTGGTTCGCTCCGGCCGAGCCCGGCTGCCGTTTCATGCACTGCCTGCCGGTGCGGCGCAACGTGGTCGTCGCCGACGAGGTGCTCGACGGTCCGCGCTCCGCCGTGGTGCGCGAGGCGCACAACCGCATGTGGGTCCAGATGGCGGTCCTTCACCGCCTGTTGCACGGAGGTGCCCGATGAAAGACGTGGGACAGCGGTCCGCCGAGCTGGCGGGCCTGCGGCACGCCGCCCCCTACATCCGCCTGTTCAAGGGGAAGACGTTCGTGGTCAAGGTGGGCGGCGGCGCCCTGGAATCCGAGGCCGCCACGTTCGACCTGCTCGGCCAGGTGGAGGTCCTGCACCACGTGGGCATCCGCACCGTCCTGGTGCACGGCGGCGGCAGCGAGTCGAGCGCGCTCGCCCGTGCCCTGGGGGCCGAGCCGCGCTTCATCGAAGGGCGGCGGGTCACCGACGAACAGGCGCTCTCCGTCGCCACGATGGTGCTCAACGGCTCGGTCAACACGCGCATCCTCTCGGCCTGCCGAAGGCTCGGCCTGCCCGCCGTGGGAGTGAGCGGGGTCGACGCCGGGCTCGTCCAGGCGCGGCGGCGTCCGCCTGTCGCGATCAAGGGCGAAAACGTCGACTATGGCTTCGTGGGCGACGTGGTCTCCGTGTCGCCGGGTGTGCTCGACACGCTGCTCGACGCGGGCATGGTGCCGGTGGTCAGCCCGCTCTCCGCGGCGGACGACGGCACGCTTCTCAACATCAACGCCGACACGGTCGCGTCGGTCCTCGCCGTGGGCCTGCGGGCCGAGAAGCTGATCCTGATGACCGGCGCCACGGGCGTGCTGGAGAGGGCGGACGATCCGGGATCGCTCGTCTCCTACACCGACCTTGCGGGGCTACGCCGGCTGCGCGAGCAGGGCGGCTTCGTGAAGGGGATGCTGCCCAAGGCGAGCGCCATCGAGTCGGCGGTGCTCGGCGGCGTACGGCGGGTGCACATTGTCGGAGCCGATATGCCTGACAGCCTGCTCGCCGAGGTCTTCACCAACCAGGGCGTCGGGACCATGGTCGTGGAGGACGTGGGGACGCTCAGTCCGGCGGAGCAGGCAGCTGGCCATCTTGCTGGAGCGCTCCGGTGATCCTGCCCGAGCGGGAGATCCTCGCCCTGCACCGCGCGATCGTCGGCATCCCCTCGGTGTCGGGGAACGAAGCGGAGCTGGCCGGTTTCGTGGAAGAGCGGCTGCGGCAGCGTGGCGCGGCGCCGGTCCGGGTGGGGGAGAGCGTGCTGGCTCTCCATGGGGAGGGGCCGCTGCTCCTCCTCGACACCCACCTCGACACCGTGCCTCCCGCGCCCGGCTGGACGCGCGACCCGTGGCAGGTGGAGGTGGTGGACGGGCGTGTCCATGGCATCGGCGCGAACGATGCCAAGGCCTCGGTGGCGGCGATGGTCGCGGCTTTCCTCGCCTTCCAGGAGGTGGACCTGCCGTTC
>DATLNC010000227.1:0-41158 GCA_035536935.1 Thermoanaerobaculia bacterium | reverse complement strand
ACACCAAGGACCTCAACGACAACAAGGATACGGAGCTTCTTCGTCCTTGAGGTCCTTGGTGTCCTTGAGGTCCTTAGTCCGGGTACTCGAAAACCACCTCGCGCTCGATATCCGGGTGCAGGCTCATGTGCACCGGGCAGGTGAGGGCCGCGTTCTCCAGCTTCTTGCGCTGTTGAGGGGTGAGCCCCGCGGGCATGCGGATGCGGGAGGGGAGCCCGGAGATCCGCCGCGGGCTGCTCGACATGTGCTTCTCGATGTGCACCGACATCTCCGAGAGGTCGATCCCTTCCCGCTCTCCCACGATCGAGATCAGGGTCGTCATGCAAGCCGCCAGGGCCGTGGCTACGAGGTCGGTCGGCGAAAACGAGCTGCCGTCCCCCTGGTTGTCCACCGGCGGCACGGTCTTCAAGACCGCCCCGGAAGGGCCGTGCGTCATTTCCTGCGCCAGATTGCCGATGTATTTGCCCGTGATCTCGACCGCCATGTTCGCCTCCTCGAGCCGAGTCTATCAGCGCAGCTCTGCGAAGAAGCTGAGGTAATCGTCGATCACCCGGTCCATGGAGGTGCGCTCCCGGACCTCGCGCATCAGCTCCAGGCCGCGCCGCCATTCGGGACCGCCGAACGTCGTCCGGACCTTGTCGAGCGCGGCGAGCAGGCTCTCCCTCGCCGGCTCCGCATAGTAGGGATAGTCCGGCCCGAGCAGCTCGAGGGTGCTCTCGTCGCGGGTGGTGACCAGGTTGGCCTCGCAGGCCGCGGCCGTCGAGACCTTGCAGTTGGGCTTGTAGAGCGACTCCTTGCCGGGCTCGCGCACCGACAGGTGGCAGTTGTAATCGAGCGCCCGCCGGAAGTAATCGCCGTCGAAGTAGTCCACGCCCGGGAGCTGACCCCAGAGCGAGAGGGACCGCCCCAATCCCAGATAAGCGATGCGCAGCTCTTTTTCGCCCAAGGTGTTGGGGACGTAGCGCGGGTCCCACTGGTGGTAGATGACCCGGTTCACCGCACCCTGCACGGAGAAGTCCCGGAGCTGGCGCTGGTTCTTGAAGATCAGGCCGTGGTAGAGCCAGCGGTTCTTGATCCAGCGCTTGAATACGGTCGTGTCCTGCACGTCGAGGACGAGACGGTTGCCCCGGTGTCCTCCGAATCGAGCCCCGAGCAGATCGGGCAGCTTCGAAGTCTTGATGAAGACCAGGATCGAATCGCGGACATCCTTCAGATCCTTCGGGTAGACGGAGCGGCTCTCGATCCCCCGGGCGCGAAGGGCTTCGCTGACCTGGTCGGCCCCCATGATGGTCGAGCCTTTGTCGTAGTACTTGACGAAGTAGATCTCTCTCATGGCTGGGGACCGTTAGGATATCTTGGATGCCATGAAAACGAATCCGAACGACCTGACCGGGCAGGTGGCAGTGGTGACCGGTGCTTCCAGGGGAATCGGCGCCGAGATCGCCGCTGCTCTGTCCGCCGCCGGAGCGCGGGTGGTCCTCGCGAGCCGCAAGCAGGAGGGCGTGGAGGCCGTGGCCGAGGAGATCCGCCAAAGCGGTGGGGATGCGCTGGCCGTGGCCTGTCACACCGGCCGGGCGCAGGATTGCGAGAACCTCGCCGCCCGGGCTCAGGAGGCTTACGGCGGCATCGACATTCTGGTGAACAACGCGGCCACGAGCCCTCATTTCGGGCCGATCCTCGAAGCCGAGGAGTCGCAGTGGGACAAGACCTTCGAGGTGAACGTGAAGGGCTATGTCCATACGATCAAGGCCTGCGTGCCCCGGATGCGGGAGCGGGGCGGCGGCCGGATCGTGAACATCGCCTCGGTGGCGGGGATGTTCCCCCACCGCGGCCTGGGCGTCTACTGTGTGAGTAAGGCGGCGGTCCTCATGCTGACCAAGGCGCTCGGGATGGAGCTGGCCAAGGAGAACATCCTGGTCAATGCCATCGCGCCCGGGATCATCCGCACGAAGTTCAGCGAGGTGCTCTGGTCGTCGCCGGATGCGCTCGCGACCATCCCCCAGGGGAGAATCGGTGACCCGGAGGACATCACCGGCGCCGTTCTCTACTTCGCAGGCCAGGCTTCCGGTTTCACGACCGGCTCGGTGCTGGTGGTAGACGGCGGGCAGACGCTAGGGCTGGCCTACTAGATCGGGCGCACCGCGGAGGGCCCATCCTTTTTCCGCCGGATCAGGTTGTGCACCCAGCGGAAGGTGAAAAAACTACCGAGCACGCCGCCGGCGGCGCCTAGGACGTGAGCCGCGCGGCGAAACACCCGAGGGTTCTGCCTGTTCAGCTCGACCGCGGCCTCAGCCTCGGCCTGGGTCCAATAGGCGTCCAGGGACCGGGAGAGCAGAGCGCCGATGTCCTCGCCGTCCGGCGTGGTCAGCCTTCTCTGGGTCCTCTTAATGGCGTTCCAGCGCTTGTCGGCAGTTCGGAGTTCATTCTGAGAGCTCATGGTCTTCTCCTCAGGTTTCAAACAGCCAGTCCTCGAAGTCCGAGAAAGGCGGAGTCATGGCGGCGACGTCTCTGGGCCGGAGGGCGCCGTCCGACCAGTCAATAAGTTCATCAGCCTTCCAGCTCAACTGCTCATGAAGCAGCCGGTAGGACCTTGAGAGGCTCTCCAGGAGTTCCCAGTCCGGGCCGGAGTCCTGGAATGCCGCGCCTTGGTCCTGATACGCCAGGCGGAGGAGGGAGTTTCTCTCCTCGGGGCTCGGGATCTCCTCGATGAACGCGCGCAGCATCAGCTTCCGCTTGAGCCTCTCCCTGGACGCGGCCCCGACGCGGCTCAGCACGGCGGCGCAGGCCGACCAGAGGAACCGCGGAACGCGGCAGGGCTCCGGGTTGCGCCGGACCTGGTCCAGCGTCGCCTCCCAGAGCTTGACCTGCGCGTTCTTCCGCTCGCCTACGGGCACTCCGGCGGTGTCCAGGATCTCGTTGAGGATACCCTGATACCGGACCCCCAACTCGGCCATGCCTTCCCGGAAGGACCACCAGATCCGGCGTCTTCGAAGACGCAGCAATTTGCCCATGGGGTCTCTCCACCAGGATGCCCGTATGATCCGTTCATGCCTGCAGACGTCTCGTGTCCATCTCTCCAGCAGGGTCAGAGTGCTCACCCCGTCCCATCTGCTTCTACTCATAAAGACGCATCCCGGGGCCAAAACGCTTCATCGGTCTTTGACCTCTCGTTCCAGGGCCTCGGCCTCCTTGAAAAGGATTTTCCGCAGCCGGCTCGCCGCGCGGGCCTTGGTGGCACGGACGGCGCCGGGTGTCAGCTTCAGCTCCAGGGCGATGTCTTCGGAGGTTCTTTCTTCCAGGAAGGCCATTTTAGCCACTTCTTGCTCACGAGGCGGCAGCTCCTCCAGGTAGGAGCGCACAAAGATCCCCGCCAGGAGCCTCTCGTCGAACCGGTCCGGCAGCCCGAGGGCCAAGTCGAGCGGCTCGGGTTTGGAGCCGGTGGACCGGCGGGCATGCGAGGCCGCCACGGAGCGGGCCACCTGATAGAGGAACCCCGGAAACGCCTTAGGGTTGCGCAGCGAACGGAGGCTGCCAAAGAGGCGCACGAAGACGTCCTGGACGAAGTCCTGGTACTCCAAGTCGAACGCGCCCTGGCGCCAAGCGTGGCGAAGGGCGGGCTCGAAGCGCTGGATGATCTCCGCGGCATAGGTGGAGGCCTCCTGTGGACCGGCCCGGAGCAGCCCCGCGACCAGGTGCTCGACCGGCAGGTCCGGGGAGGGGGCGTGGGAGTCAGTCGGCTCGTCCACAGGTGCACCGGTGTACCTCGTAAGGAGGAAACCCCTGGCGCTGCTCCTCGGAGTCGAAGATGCAGATGAGGCACTCCTCCAGCCAGGTGGAGAAGGTACGGTGACGGCCGCGGGAGGAGACCTCGGCCTGCCGGTGGGTGCGCCTCCAGGTCCCGGTGTTGATGTAGAGCGGGGACGGTCCTGCTCGGGAGACCTCCAGCGGCACCAGCTCGTGGAGATGGGTGTGGCCGCAGAGGATGTACCGCAGGTCTCTGCCGAGCACCAGGGCGGAATCAAGGGCGAGCAGGGCGTCCTGCCGGTACGAGGTGGGCCCCTCCTCTCCGCCCATGGGGAAGCGGACTGCCGCGCTGAGGATCTTCGACTTCAGGACGGCCTTCGCGGTCCGGAGCAGGAAGAGCTCCCACCAGCGCATCTCGCGGATACTCCCGAACTTCACCCGATCCGTGAGGGCCATCAGGTCCTGAACCAGGTTGGACAGGCCGCTGTCAAGCGCCCGCCGTGTCTGAGGACCCATCTGTCCGAGCCCGTCGAGCCCGGTCAGGAGCCAGTGGGCCAGCGCCTTGGGATGATGGGGTCGGACGTTGTCCAGCTCGTGTAGGAAGCCTAGCCGGGGATCGTCCTCGGACGTGCCCAGGGCTGCGGCAACCAGGATTGGCAGGCGGAGCAGGATCTCGACTACGACCGCGTCGCCGATGGCGGCGGTCTCCTCGCCGTAACGGTTTGTCGGGTCCCACTCGTGGCCGTGCTTGGCCATCACCGAATGTCCGTCATCCAGGAGGATGGTCTCGAAGGGCTCGCCGTCTCTCCGAGGGAGAGGGAGCAGCTCCTGTAGCCGCCTCCGGGCTTGCACTCCCATCTCGGTGTTGAAGTAGAGGTCGTGGTTGCCGGGCAGGTACTCCAGCTTCACCGGGTAGGTCTGGGTGAGCTGGCAGAGATCCTCCAGGAAAGGGCGGTTGGCCTGGAGCACGGCTTCGAAGATGTCGGCGACCGCCTGCACGTGGGCCGAAGTAGGGCGATCCCAGGGGCGCAGCCCCCGGTCCAGCCAGATCCGGGACTTCAGGAGTTCGAAGATGTCCCCCAGAAGGACCAGCTTCACCTCTCGGATGCCCTTCCTTCGGGTAGCCCGGAGGAGCTGTCCGTTCAACGCCTCGGCAATCCTCGTCAGATCGACCGTGGAACGGTCGGCAGTATCCGTCAGGTGGAGGTCACTGATGAAGAGCAGCATAGAAGTGACCTCTATAGAGTACCTCTATTCGCTGGCCAGCACCTCTTCCACGGTCGCATACAGCCGTTCGTTGCCATCCTGCCGATAGCTGGCCAGCTTCTCCTCGCAGCCGGGGATGGCGTCGAGGAAGCGGTGGACAACGGCGGGATCCTGAGCGACTCGGCATAGCATCCATAGCCCAGGCGCTCCAGCCAGCGGGCGTTTAGGACCTGCTGGAACTGTCCGCGAACTGGCACCGAGAGCGTGGGTTTGCGCAGGTAGACGGCCTCGCCGAGCACCGTGAACCCGCCGCCGCAAATCACCGCCCGGGCCGACGCCAGGTCTGAAATGAAGCCGGCCTCGTCGAAAGGGCGGTAGCGCAAGTTGCCTTCGACCTGCTCCTCGGATATCCCCCGCCGCATGCCGTAGATCCGGCACTCCATGCCCGTACCCGCAAGGGTGCGGGCGAGGCCGGCGTTGCCCTGGGCTGTCTGGTAGACCAGGAGGTGCTCCCACCGGGTGGAGGGCGCGGCAAGGACCTCCGGCCGGAGAATGGGTGGCAAGTCGTCTGCGGCTTGCGGATCTCGGGGAAGAAGAAGGACGAGATGACATAGTGCAGGCAGAAGGGAGCTTGGACTTGACGAAGGTGCGCGTGAGCTGGAAGTCGAGCTCGTGGCCGGCGACGACTTCGGCGGGGTGCTTGCACCGATGGACGATCTGTTGGTTGTCGATCGAGATCACCGGCAGGCCGTGCGCCTTGCCGTAGAGGTAGATCCAGGAGGCGAAGTCGCTGATGACCGTCTCGGGGGCGAACCCGCGGATCAGGTCGAACCAGGCCGAGACGTTCTTCGGGAGGCCCGCCGCGGTGGAGATGAGGTTCGAGCCCACCGTGGCGGCGAGCTTCATCTGGTTTTCCCCGTAGACGATATGGAAGCCGTGGATGCGCCGGACGCCGCGGAACCGCGCCGGAGGAAGTCCTCCGCCCGGCCCGAGGCCATGATCTCGATTTCATGTCCCCGGGCGAGCAGATGCCAGGACCACCCGCGACCGCACCGCGTGCCCCATGCCTTCGCCGACGACTCCGTAGAGGATCTTAATTGTCCCCGTCCCCCCTCTCCCCCGTGCCGGTGGAGAGGGCGCCCCCACCCAACCTCTCCGCCACCGCCGCCGCCTCCTCAAAAAATCCTGTTGCCTTGCCTTCGAGCCAGTCCGCCTCCAATTCAGCGAACAGGCGGTTGCGGCGGGCGCGGTTCAGGCGGGCGAGGGCGAGGAGGCCGGATTCCCGGACCCGGCGGCGCTCGGCGCGGATCAGGGCGTCGTCCGGCGCCTCGCTCAGCGTGACCTCAAGGAGCCGGCGGACGCGCTCGGAGGCGGCGATCTGGAGAGACTCGGACAGCTCGGTTTCGAGGACGTGCGCGTCGTGCAGCTCTCCGAGGAGGTCCTGCAGCTTCTTCACTCTTTTGACCACGCCGGCGATACCGGCTGCCTCCGGCAGGTCGAACGGCTCCAGGAGGTAGCGCAGGCGCTTGGCGCTGATCCGGGCCTCGTGCGCTTCGTGCTCGTCCTCGGGGCCGTCCACCAGGGCGAGGTGGGACTCGAGCTCCGTGGCCTGGCGCCGGAGAATGCCCGCGGTGACCTCCGCCAGGGTTGGAGCCAGGGTTGAAGAAGGAAGGGCCAGGTGGATCTCCGTGTGGTAGGTCGAGAGGCGGTTGCGCAGGTCCTTCTCGATTCGGGGGAACTCCTTGGGGAGACTGGCGGACATCTCCTCGTTGGCCGCGAGCATCCGCTCCTCCAGGCGGCCGAGGATCCAGGCCAGGCCGGCCCGGTGATAGGAGCCCAGGTGGCGGGAGCGCCCGCGCAGCCATTCGATCTGGACCTCGGTGTCCCGGCCCGGTCCGGTGGAGCCGGCCAGATCGCGGAGCCGCCGCCGGAGTTTCTTGGGCAGGCTCTCCTCCAGGTAGGCACGGTAGGAGCGCAGGCAGCTCCGCAGGCGGCGGAGGCCGACCCGGAAATCGTGGAGGGCTTCCGTGTCTGCCGGATCTTGCAGCCGGGGGAAGGCGGCGGCGGCCTGGTCCAGCCAGGAAAGGGCGATCAGCCGGGCGCCCTCCTCAGGAGGACGCCTGAGGAGATCCGTATCCATGTCAATCGGCCAGCGTCCGGAGCTGGGCGGGAGTCAAGGCCCAGAGGAGCGTGGCCGTGCCGGCGGCGGGCTCGTCGTCGCCAAACTCCAGCAGGCAGGCGCCCCCCTTGCGGAAGGCGAAGAGACGGCGGTCGGTACCGGTGAGGAGCCAGCCGAGAATCTGGCTGAGGCTGGGCTCGTGCCCCACGGCTCCGATCAGGTCCCCCTTCTGCTGCCGCAGCCAGCGGAGGAACTGCTCGGGCGTGGTCTCGGGCGACAGCTCGTCGATCTCGACCACGTCGATTCCGCCATAGACCGAGTCGAGGATCGCCCCGGTCTGGGCGGCGCGGGTCAGGGGGCTGGTGGCCAGGAGATCGATCTCCGGGACGAGGGAGCGGAGGCCCCTGGCGGCCTGCTTCATCTTCTTGCGCCCTTCGTCGGTGAGCGGGCGCAGGCGGTCGTCCTTGCCCGTGCGGGCAAAATCCTCCTGCTCTTCGGCGATGGCGTGTCGGACGAGAAGAAGTCTCATATCGGGTACCTCTCTCCGGGTAGAGAGATACCGCGAAACGCCCGGATTTGGCAAAGGCGCTGGTGTGACAAGCTGGGGGCGGCGCTTGTGGCCGCCCCCATTCATGTCTACTCGCCCTCTTCCTCGCCGATCCTCACGGCGTCTTTCAGGGCCTCGTACTTGGCGAGCTGCTCCGGGGTGAGGATGGCTGAGAAGGCCTCGTCGAAGTCCTCGCGGGCCTCCCTGATCTGGTCGCGCAGCCCATCGATCTGGACCACGGTGGTGCCGACGGCGCAGGCGTCCGGGCTAGCGGCGTCGAGCTGGCTGCGGCGCTGTTCCTCGAGCGGCTCGATCTGGTCGTAGAGCGGCTTGGTCGTATTGTGCAGAGTCTGCCCGAGCTGCTTCGCGGTCGCGACCTGCGCCGGAGTCAGCTTCAGGAAGCGGGCCAGGGCCTTGGGGTTGCGCAGGATGTCCGCGGGGTTCCCCCGTCCGGGGGCGGCGCTGGCGGCGGTGGCCAGGAAGGGAAGGGCCAGGAAGGCGAGAAGGGCGGCGGCGATCGACAGTCTGCGTTTCATCGTTGAATCTCCTTTCGATACCAGGAACCCGCGGGAGAGAGATTTCCTACGGAGTCTCTGTGATAGCGTTTCGGGTCGCCCGCATGCCGGGGGAAAAACCCGGGGCAAAACGACATCATCCATAGTCAGGGGAGCCGGATGGCGACGAGCGAAAGCCTGAAGCGCACGCCTTTGTACGAGTGCCACGTGGAAAGCGGGGCGCGCCTGGTGGACTTCGCCGGCTGGGAGATGCCGGTGCAGTATCAGGGCGTCATCGAGGAGCACCGGGCGGTACGCACTGCGGCCGGCATCTTCGACGTCTCCCACATGGGAGAGGTCCGGGTGCAGGGGCCCGGGGCCGAGTCCTTCCTCCAGCGCCTCACCCCGAACGACGTCACCAAGCTCGCGCCGGGGCGCGCCCACTACAGCGGTCTGCTCACCGACCAGGGCACCTACGTCGACGATCTTCTCATCTACCGCATCGGCGCGGAGGAGTTCCTGGTCGTGGTCAACGCGTCCAACGCGGAGCGCGACTTCGAATGGATTGCCTCGCGCGCGACCTCTGAAGGAAATACTGTCCAGGTGACGAACGAGAGCGACCGCTGGGCGTTGATAGCGCTCCAGGGGCCGAAGGCGGTCGAGATCCTGCGGCCGCTCGCTCCCCCCGCGGCCATGGACCTCAAGTACTACGGCTTCCTTCAAGGAGAAGTGGCCGGACGTCCGGCCCACATCTCGCGCACCGGCTATACCGGGGAGGACGGGTTCGAGCTCTATGTCGCTCCCGAGGACGCGCCCGCGATCTGGCGCCGGCTCCTGGAATCCGGGGCCCTTCCAGCAGGCCTCGGGGCCCGCGACACGCTCCGCCTGGAAGCGTCCATGGCGCTCTACGGCCACGAGATCGACGAGTCCACGACGCCGTTCGAGGCCGGGCTCGCCTGGGTGGTCAAGATGAACAAGGGGGATTTCCTGGGCCGCGAGGCGCTCGCCGCGCAGCAGGCCGAGGGGCTGCGGCGCAAGCTGGTCGGCTTCGAGGTCCAGGGCCGCGGCATCGCCCGCCAGGGACACGCAGTGAAAGCCGAAGGCCAGGCCGTGGGCGCCGTCACGAGCGGCACCTGGAGCCCGTCGTTCGAGAAGGCGGTCGGCATGGCCTATGTCCCGACCGGGCTGGCCGCGCCGGGGACCCCGCTGGAGGTCGACGTGCGCGGCAAGGCCCTGTCCGCGATGGTGGTCGAAGTTCCGTTTTATCGTCGTCCGAAGTAGCGAATATTTCGGTCCAGAGCCGGGTTGGACCAGCCAGATTGGAGGGAGACTGAGGATGTATCCGACTGAATACCTCTATTCCAAGGAACACGAGTGGGTGCGCGTCCAGGATGACATCTGCGTGCTCGGCATCACCGAGTTCGCGCAGCAGGAGCTGGGCGAGGTCGTATATGTCGAGCTGCCGGAGGTCGGGCAGGTGTTCGACACGAACGACGAGATCGGGACCATCGAGTCGGTCAAGGCGGTGGCGGAAGTCTACACGCCCGTGGCCGGCGAGATCGTCGAGATCAACGATTCCGTGGTGGATGATCCGGAGCTGCTGAACGAGGACCCGCACACGGAGGGCTGGCTCATCAAGGTCCGCTTCTCCTCGGCCGCGGACCTCAAGTCCCTCATGAGCTCCGAGCAGTATGAGGAGTATGTGAAGAGTGGCGACGCATAACGAGCTAGAGATCCTGGGCGAAGCTGAGGCCGGCACGCAGCCGGCTGCAACCATCCCTGCCCTCCTCCAGCCGACGGACACGTTCGTCCGCCGGCACCTCGGGCCGGACGAGGCCGAGGTCCGCCAGATGCTGGAGGCGATCGGCGCCGATTCCCTGGATCAACTGGTCGGGGAGACGGTCCCGGAGTCCATCCGCCTGCGCGGCCGCTTCTCGCTCTCCCACCTTCCGGACGACCGCTCGCTCGGAGAGTCGGAGACGCTCTCGATTCTCCGTGGCATCGCCGCGAACAACCGGGTCTTCCGCTCCTTCCTGGGCATGGG
Source organism: Thermoanaerobaculia bacterium (assembly GCA_035536935.1). Classification (GTDB taxonomy): domain Bacteria; phylum Acidobacteriota; class Thermoanaerobaculia; order Multivoradales; family UBA5704; genus DATMER01. The sequence continues at coordinate 31,004 of DATLNC010000227.1, read as the reverse complement.
CTACTACGGCTGCCTGGTGCCCGGCGTCATCCAGCGCAACATCCTGGAGAACCCGGGCTGGTACACCCAGTACACCCCCTATCAAGCCGAAATTTCGCAGGGCCGCCTCGAAGCGCTGCTCAACTACCAGACCCTGGTGGCCGACCTGACCGGCCTGCCGGTCGCCAACGCCTCGCTCCTGGACGAGGGGACCGCCGCGGCCGAGGCCATGCACATGTGCGTGGACGGCAAGCGCTCGACCTTCTTCGTCGCCGCGGACTGCCACCCTCAGACGATCGAGGTGGTCAAGACCCGCGCCGAGGCCATCGGCGTCGAGGTGAGGGTCGGCGGCGCGGAGTCGCTCGACTTTGAGGACGTCTTCGGAATCCTGCTCCAGTACCCGGCCACGGACGGCCGCATCCGGGATTACTCGGAGATCGCCGAGCGCGCCCACCAGGCCAAGGCCATGGTCGTCATGGCGACCGACCTGCTGGCCCTGACCCTGCTGCGTCCGCCGGGCGAGATCGGCGCCGACATCGCGGTCGGCTCGTCGCAGCGCTTCGGCGTGCCGATGGGCTACGGCGGTCCGCACGCGGCTTTCCTGGCGGCCCGCGACGAGCACAAGCGGCAGCTCCCCGGCCGGGTCATCGGCGTGTCCCGCGACCGTCACGGGAAGACCGCGTTCCGCATGGCGCTCCAGACCCGCGAGCAGCACATCCGGCGCGAGAAGGCCACGAGCAACATCTGCACGGCGCAGGTGCTGCTCGCCATCATGGCCGGGATGTACGCGGTCTACCACGGCCCCGAGGGGCTGCGTAGGATCGCCCGCCGGGTGCATGCCCTGGCCGCGGTCCTCGCCGAAGGGCTGCGCCGTCTCGGCTACGAAATGGGGAACGAGCCGTTCTTCGACACCCTGCGCGTCGAGCTCGGAGACCGCTCCGCAGACAGCATCGTGAAAGCGGCCGAGGAGCGGGGGATCAATCTGCGGAAGCTGGACGATCATTCTGTAGGGATCGCGCTCGACGAGTCGACCTCGGTCACCGACATCGAGGAGCTGATCTCGCTCTTCGACGGCGGCGAGGCGGGCCGCTTCTCCCTGGAAGACCTGGCCAATGCGGCCGGGATGGAGATCCCGGCGCCCCACGCCCGGACGTCCGAGATCCTTACCCATCCGATCTTCAACCGGTATCACACCGAGCACGAAATGCTGCGCTACATCAAGCGGCTGGAGGCGCGGGACCTGTCCATGGCGACCTCCATGATCCCGCTCGGCTCGTGCACGATGAAGCTCAACGCCACGAGCGAGATGATCCCGGTCACCTGGCCGGAGCTCGGAGGGATCCACCCGTTCGCGCCGGCCGCGCAGGTCCAGGGGTACAAGACCCTGTTCCGGACCCTGGAGCGCTGGCTGTGCGAGATCACCGGCTTCTCCGCCTGCTCGCTGCAGCCGAACGCCGGTTCGCAGGGAGAGTACGCCGGCCTCATGGTCATCCGGGCGTATCACCGCTCCCGGGGCGACAAAGAGCGCAACGTCTGCCTGATCCCTGTCTCGGCCCACGGCACGAACCCGGCCTCGGCCGTGATGGCGGGCATGAAGGTGGTGGCGGTCGCCTGCGACTCGAACGGCAACGTGGACATCTCCGACCTGCGGGCCAAGGCGGAGCAGCACCGCGAACGGCTCGGCGCGATCATGGTTACCTATCCCTCGACGCACGGCGTGTTCGAGGAGGGGATCCGCGAGATCTGCGAGGTCGTCCACGAGCACGGCGGGCAGGTCTACCTGGACGGCGCGAACATGAACGCCCAGGTGGGGCTCTGCCGTCCGGGCGACTACGGCGCGGACGTCTGCCACCTGAACCTGCACAAGACCTTCTGCATCCCGCACGGCGGCGGCGGTCCGGGCATGGGCCCGATCTGCATGGCCACGCACCTGGAGCCGTTCCTGCCCGGCCATCCGCTGACGGATATCGGAGGGGGCGGGGGGGACAAGGGGATCGGGCCGGTGTCCGCGGCTCCCTGGGGGAGCGCGAGCATCCTGCCGATCTCCTGGATGTACATCGCGATGATGGGCGCCGAGGGGCTGAAGCGGGCGACCGAGGTCGCGATCCTGAACGCGAACTACATGGCGGCGCGGCTCAAGGAGCACTACCCGGTGCTCTACCGCGGGTCGAAGGGCCGGGCGGCGCACGAGTTCATTCTCGACCTGCGTCCGTTCAAGGCGAGCGCCGGCATCGAGGCCGAGGACGTGGCCAAGCGCCTGATGGACTTCAGCTTCCATGCGCCGACCATGTCGTTCCCCGTGCCCGGCACGCTGATGATCGAGCCCACGGAGAGCGAGTCCAAGGCGGAGCTGGACCGGTTCTGCGAGGCCATGATCGCGATCCGCGAGGAGATCCGGGCCATCGAAGAAGGGCGGATGGACCGGACGAACAATGCGCTCAAGAACGCGCCGCACACCGCCGAGGACGCGATGTCGTCCGAGTGGGACCGGCCGTACACGCGCGAGCAGGCCATCTTCCCGGCGCCGTGGGTCAAGGAGCGCAAGTTCTGGCCGTATGTCGGGAGGATCGACAACGTCTGGGGAGACCGGAACCTGATGTGCCTGTGCCCGCCGGTGGAGAGCTATGAGGGGTAGGGCCGCCGCGTGAAGCGGTGGGAGCTGGTCCTGCTCGGGCTTTTCCTGGCGTGCTGGCTGGTCTACCTGCTGGCCGTATTCCGGTTGGTCATGCCCGACGGCACGCTGGACCTGGGTTTCTACCCGTACTACAGCGTGGCCGTCGCGGCGGGCTGGGCGGCGGGCAACATCTACGTCTACCGTACCCGGGACCTCGATCCAAACGCGCAGTCCCGGCGCCGTCGCCTGGCCGGCTACTTCCTGGCCCCGCTCGGGCTGATCCTCCTGCTCAAAGCCATGATGCCGCTCGACTTCCAGAGGTCAGCTCCGTTCGTGGGCCTCTACGCCTTCTGCGTCTACAGCATCTTTTTCGGTGTGGCCAACAGGCTCGGCATGTTCCGGAGGCGGACGCTCTGATGATCGAAGCCCTGATAGCCGACCTCGCCGGCCGCGGATCGGTGCTCGTGGCCTACTCGGGCGGGGTGGACTCCGCGGTGGTGGCGGCGCTCGCTCATCGGGCGGTGGGGGAGCGGGCCCTGGCGGTCACTGCCGCGGCCGAGACGCTCGCCGGCGCCGAGCTCGACCATGCCCGCCGGCTGGCGGCCGAGATCGGCATCCGGCACGAGGTGGTCACCTACAGCGAGCTGGACGATCCCGAGTTCGTCGCCAACCCGGGCCACCGGTGCTACTTCTGCCAGGGGATGCGGATGGACCGCATGCTCCAGGAAGCGGCCGAGCGCGGCTACGCGGCGGTGTGCGACGGCACCAATGCCTCCGACCCCGGCCCCGACCGGCCCGGGCTCCAGGCGATCCGCGAGCGGGGGATCTACTCGCCCCTGCTCGCGCACGGAGTCGACAAGGAGACCACCCGCGCCATCGCTCTCTCTCTAGGGTTGTCCGCGTGGGACCGTCCGGCGAACGCCTGCCTGTCTTCGCGCATCCCGCACGGGCAGCTCGTCACCCTCGGCAAGCTGCGCCGGATCGAGACTGCGGAAGAAGTGCTCGCCGAGGCCGGCTTCCGGGTCGTGCGGGTCCGCCACGACGAGGGAGCGGCCCGCGTCGAGGTCGGTCCGGACGAGGTCGGCCGTCTCGCCGGGATCTGGGACCGGATCGAGCCTCGCCTGCTCGACCTCGGGTTCCACCGGGTGACCTACGACCCGAACGGCTATCGGCGAGGCGGCGCCAACCAGGCGATCAAACTGCCGTGAACCCGCAGCAGCTCCGGCAGCTCCTTGACTCGGTCGCCTCCGGCGACCTCTCCCCCGATCAGGCCCTCGCCGAGCTTGCCGAGCTACCCTACGCGGACCTCGGCTTTGCCAAGCTGGACCTCCACCGCGAGCTGCGCAACGGGCTCCCCGAAGCGGTCTATGCCGAAGGCAAGACGACGGAAGACCTCAAGGCCATCGTCGACCGGATGATGCAGGCCCACGGCCGGGTGCTCGTCACCCGCCTGCGGCCCGATGCGGCGGAGGCGATCCTCGCCGGCCGGCCTGAGGCGGCCTACCACGAGCGCGCCCGCATCCTGACCTGCGGCGAGCCGCATGAATCCCGCCCTGGGGCCATCACCGTCCTGGCCGCCGGCACCTCGGATCTGCCCGTGGCCGAAGAGGCGGCGGTCTGCGCCGCCTGGTTCGGGCACGAGGTGGAGCGCTGCTTCGACGTGGGAGTCGCGGGTCTCCACCGGCTGCTCGGAAACTTGCCCGCGATCCGCCGGGCCGACGTGGTGGTGGCGGTCGCCGGGATGGATGGCGCCCTTCCGACCGTCGTGGCCAGCCTGGTCCCTGCCCCGGTCGTCGCGGTGCCCACGAGCGTCGGCTACGGCGCGAGCTTCGGCGGGCTGGCCGCCCTCCTTACGATGCTGAACGCCTGCGCGCCCGGGATCGGGGTGGTGAACATCGACAACGGCTATGGCGCGGCCGTGCTCGCCAGCCGGATCGCCCGCCAGCCCTCTGCAGCGCGATTCGACGTGCCAAAATAAATTTCAGAGGTCTAGCAGGCAATTTGGCACGTCAAATTTTTTTGTAGAGGTCTGCAGGGCATTTTGGCGCGTTGAATTTTTTCTGCAGAGGTCTGCAAGGCAATCTGGCGCGCCCGATTTTGCTTCTGGCACGTTGCCGGGCAATCTGGCACGCCGAAAATTTTTTCAGAGGTCTGCAGGGCGTTTTGGCACGTCGCGGAAAAATCTAGAGGTCTGTCGGCCGATTCGGTCACTTGCGGAGCTGCTGCCAGGCGAGCAGGGCGGTGACGAGCAATCCGATCACCACCACCGCGGCCCGCGCCTTTTCCTGCCCGATCACCCGGGCAAACCTCGCCCCACCGTAGCCGCCGAGCGTCGCGCCGACCGCGAGGATCAGGGCCTCCGGCCAGGAGACCGCCCCCTGGAGCACGAAGTACGCCGCGGCCACGCTGTTGATGCAGGCGCCGAAGAAGTTCTTGAGCCCGTTCATGGCGTGGATGTCGGTCAGCCCCAGGAAGCCGAGCAGGGCCAGCATCAGGATGCCGATCCCCGCGCCGAAGTAACCGCCGTAGACCGCCACCCCGAACTGCAGGAGCGCGGCCACGGCCCACCGCCCCGCGGACGGGGCTCCCGGAGAGAACCGCCTGGCCAGAAAGCCGCGGAGCATGAAGAGCACGGTTGCGAACAGGATCAGGACCGGCGCGAGGAGCTGGAAGGTCTTTTCGGGAGTGCGCAGGAGGAGGACCGAGCCGAGCGTCCCGCCGAGCAGGCTGGGGAGGAACAGCGTCTTGAGCCAGCCCCGGTTCTGCGATACCTCCTTGCGATAGCCCGCCATGCTCGCCACGGCACCAGGCAGCAGGGCCACGGTCGAGGTGGCGTTCGCCGTGATTGCCGGCATCCCGAGGAAAACGAGGGTGGGGAAGGTGAGGATCGTCCCGCCCCCGGCCATGGCATTCATCACCCCGGCCCCGAAGGCCGAAGCGACGAGCGCGATCATCTGGAGGCCAGTCATGGGACGGAGTTTATCGATACCATAGGCGCCGCAAGGAGGGAGAGCATGTCAGACACTCGCATCGAAAAAGACAGCCTCGGCGAGGTGGAGGTTCCTGCCAAGGCGTATTACGGCGCCCAGACCGAACGGGCACGGCGCAATTTTCCGGTCTCCGGCCTGACCCTGCCCCGCCGGTTCCTCGCGGCGGTCGCCATGATCAAGGGGGAGGCCGCGGCGGTCAACGAGGAGCTGGGGATCGTCCCCCGCGACGAGGCCAGGGCCATCCGCCAGGCCGCGGCCGAAGTTGCCGAAGGGAAGCTCGACGGCCACTTTCCTCTCGACATCTTCCAGACCGGCTCCGCCACCTCGACGAACATGAACGTCAACGAGGTGCTCTCGAACCGGGCCATCGAGATCCTCGGCGGGGTCATCGGCAGCAAGAAGCCGGTCCACCCGAACGACCACGTCAACGCCGGGCAGTCGAGCAACGACGTGATCCCGACCGCCATTCACGTCTCCGCCTACTTCGCCATCCAGGAGCAGCTCGAACCGGCGTTGCGCGGTTTGGCCGACGCGCTGGGGCGCAAGGCCCAGGAGTTCGACCCGGTCGTCAAGATCGGCCGCACCCATCTGCAGGACGCGGTGCCGATCCGCCTCGGCCAGGAGTTCAGCGGTTACGCGCAGCAGGCCCGCTACGCCCTCGATCGTCTCGCCGCGGTCAAGCCGCGGCTGGCCGAGCTGCCGCTGGGTGGAACCGCGGTGGGCACGGGGCTCAACGCGCCCCCTGAGTTCGCGCCCCGAGTCATTGCCCGCCTGGCCGAGCGCACCGGCTGCCCCTTCGTGCCGGCGCCGAACCGTTTCGAAGCCATGGCCTCCAAGGATGCGGCGGTGGAGACTTCCGGCGCCCTGAAGACCATCGCCGCGTCGCTGACCAAGATCGCCAACGACATCCGCTGGCTCGCGTCGGGCCCGCGCTGCGGTATTGGGGAAATTTCGATTCCCAGCCTCCAGCCGGGCAGCTCGATCATGCCGGGCAAGGTCAACCCGGTGATCCCCGAGTCGGTGCTCATGGTGGCGGCCCAGGTGGTGGGCAACGACGCCACGATCACCCTGGCCGGCATGTCGGGGCACTTCGACTTGAACGTCATGATGCCGCTGATCGCCTACAACCTGCTGCAGTCGATCGAGATCCTGGCGAGCTCTTCGGCGCTGCTGGCCGAGAAGTGCGTGGAAGGGATCGAGGCCAACCGCGAGCGCTGCGAGGAGCTGGTCGAGCGCTCGCTCGCCATGGTGACCTCCCTGGTGCCGAGGATCGGCTACGACGCGGCGGCCGAGATCGCCAAGGAATCGATGCGCACCGGCCGCACCGTGCGCGAGCTCTGCCGCGAGCGCAAGGTTCTGCCCGAGGCCGAGCTCAACGAGGCGCTCGATCCGTGGGGGATGACCGAGGGCGGCATCCACGCGGGTGGAGGGGGCGGCGGCTAGGCTAGTCTTCTTGCTTGGGAGCGCTCCGGCCGAGCATCAGGAGAATCTGGCCGCTCAGGAGAACGGCGGCGGCGAGCAGGAAGTCGTCGCCGCCATAGCGCCAGGCCTGGAAGCCGGCGGTCGGGAAGAGGCGCGGGATCAGCAGGGCGGCGCCGTTGACGAAGAACCCGAAGCGTAGGGAATACCGCAGCAGTCTTTCGGCAGGAGTTTGCCGGCTGGAGCGCCGGCGCGCCCGGCCGGCGGGCCGGGCCATGGGAATGGCAGCCGGGGTCCAGCTCTCGGACCGGGGAGCCCGGGCTCTCCCCTGGAGCGTGGACTCGCTGTCCGGCTCCGGCTCCTGACGGGGGACCGGCAGGTGAGGGTGGGGAAGCCGCTTCCGCGCGGCGGGGCGCCGGGCGGACGGAGGTGCGAGGGCGGGCATCGGTTCGGCCATCGACAAGCTCCCTTCAGGAGGATGTGACGGCCGGGGCGGAAACATTTCACCGGAAAAAAGGGGGCGGACCCGCCGCGCGGAGACCGCCCCAGAGGGAGGCGCCTTCGGTCAGGCACCCTTGGAGATTTGAGCCTCCCTATTTCTTGGGCGGCTTGGGTTCGGGTTTCGGGGGATGCCCCTGCTGTCCACCGCCGCCGCCGCCGCCGCTGCCGCCGGTGCGGATCGAGCCGTCATCCGGCTGAGTTCCGGACATCTCCAGTCTCCTGCCGTCGTAGCTGCCAGGCATGTCCATGGTGATCCCCCCTTTGAGTCCCGCCCGCCAGAGTTTGGCCGGCGGTCTGCGTTGTCGGCCGGGCTCGCTGCGCGGTCGCGAGCCATCTGATTGGAGTGATCAGAGGAGCGGAATCATTTCGGGTTCAGGGTTCGACGACCTGAAACTCCGGAAAGGCCAGGTCCTCGCCGTCGCCGTAGACTTCGACCGAAAACCGCCCCGGCCGCAGCAGCTTCGTCTCGACGGGAAGGACCAGGTCCGCGTTCTCGCCGCTGCGGACGGAATGGAGGTCCTTGCGCCGGATCAGCTCGGCGCCGGTCTCGTCGCGCAGGACGACTTCGAAGGAGGAGTAGGACTCGTCGCCGGGGCTCAGGGGGAGATGGATATCCACCTGCTCGGTGCCGGCGGGGATGCGCAGCTCCTTGGCGCCGTCCTCCGGTCCGCGGAGCGTGGTGAGCGCGAGCTGGAACAGGAACGGGGCCGGCGCGGGAGTCGCCGTGGGCATGGGCACGGGTTCCGGAGTGGGCTCCGCCTGCACGATCCGGTCTGGGATCACGGGGGGCTCCGCCGGGGGAGCCGGCGGTCTGACCCGCGGAGCGGGCGGCGCCGGAGTCACCTCGGCGGTCTGCTCTCCCTCCTCCGGGAGAGCCGTGGTGCGCGTGGCCAGCCACACGGACCCGATCCCCATGACCAGCATGGCCGCGGCGGCGAGGGTGCGCACCTGGGGGAGCGACAGGTTGGTCCGTCCCCATGGGCCGTTCAGGATGCGACGGCCCGGCTGCTCCTCGCCGGCTACCGTGCCGAGCCCCCGGACCACGGCGAGCTGCGACCGCGTCGCGGGCGAGGAGGCCAGATGGCGCCGCACGCGGGCACGCTGCGCGTCGGAGAGCCTGCCATGGGCATGCTCTTCCAGGAGGTCGGCCTCCATCGCCTCGGCGCTTTCGAACAGGTTGTCATCCTGGATCAGCCGCGCTTCGAAGAGCGCTTCGTCCTCGCCGGACAGCTCACCCAGCAGATATTGCCGCAATAGCTCGTCGTCTCTCATGGCCTCGTGTCCCCGGAAAGATCATCCACCCGTCTTGCTTACGATCTACTGTGCCCGGAAACGGGAAAGCGTTTCATGGACTAGTTCCTGAGCTTTTCCTGGACACAGGCTTCCACTCTCCGGCGGAGGCGGTGAACCCGGATGCGGAGGGCGTTCATCGGGATGCCGAGCTCGTCGCAGAGGCTCTTGCGGGACCGGATGCGCTGGTCCTCCTGGTGGTAGCGCAGCAGCAGGCGGCGCTGGTCGGCCTCCAGGGTATCGAGGCAGGCGCGGAGGTGGTCGAGCCGGTAGTCGGGCTGGTCTTCCGAAGGATCCGAAGCGGTCAGGTCGCCGCTCTCCAGCGCCTTGTGCTCCCGCGCCTCGCGCCGCACGACCTCCTGAAAGACATGGTTCGCCACGCCGCAGAAGTAGGCGTATGGATCGTTCCTCTGGAGAGTGAGCCCCTCGGCGGACTTGCGCGCCACCCGGTTGAACGTCTCGTCGGCCAGCTCCTCGGCGTGGGCGCAGCCGCGCCACTCGAACAGGCGGACGAGCCGGCGGCGGATACCCTCGTAGCGCTCGCCCGCGATCTCCCGGTCCGGGTGGAGCATGGCGAGGAGCGCCTCGAAGCCTGCAGGTGTCAGGCCTCGGCCCGCGCCCTCCTTCACTGCCACTCCCCCTGGAGGGAAAAGCCGGCCCAGTAGTACGGCGACCGCCACTGCGGATCGCGCGACATGTCGATCTGGGCCTGGCGCAGGGCCGCGGCCGGCCTCAGCCCGCCGGTGATCATGTGCTCGTAGAAGCGCCTCATGAGCAGCGAGGTGGCGCGGTCGTCCACGCTCCAGAGGCTCGCCAGCACGCGGGCGGCACCGGCGTACATGAAGCCGCGGGTCAGCCCCACCAGCCCTTCGCCGCGGATCTCCTGGCCCAGGGCCGTCTGGCAGGCGGAGAGCACGACGAGATCGGCCTTGAGCTCCAGGTTGTAGATGTCGTGCAGCCGCAGGAAGCCGTTCTGGGGCTCCCCCCTCTCGTTCACCAGGGACAGCACGAGGCTGGACATCTCGGGCCGGCGGCTGTCGATCAGGCCATGGGTGGCGAAGTGGACCATCCGGTAGCGGGCCAGCTCGCCCCCGGTTGCCATGGCGCGCGAGGCCGCGAAGCCGAGCGCCTTGAATCGCTGGGATTCGGGAACCAGGGCGGCGATCGCCTCGGCCTCTCTCTCGGAGAAGCGGAGGCGCAACAGCCGGCGGGGGTCGACCTCGTGGGCGCGCAGGTCGCCCCTATCGCTGATATCGCCGCCGCGGACCAGCGATTCCTTTGCCGGCTTCCCCGGCCGCGTAGTGGAGCGGTTGGTGCGCGGGTCGTCCGGCTGGAAGACCGGATCGGCGAGCACCGCGAGCGTCTTCGGAGCGGCGGCGCGGCCGGCGATCTCGCGGCGGAGCACCGCCAGCGCCGAGGCCGAGGGGAGGCTCACCACCTCGTGCCCGGCGATCAGCGCGACGCGGTCGGACCCGCCGAGAGAATCGGGAGCCGGCAGCGCGGCGAAGGGGAGGTATTGGAGCGCTCCATCGCCGACGACGAGCAGAGGCTGATCCCGGAGCAGCTCCTGGACAGGCCGGAGCAGCATGCCGCTGAGCTCGTCCGCCGCCTTTCGGGCCGTTGCCGCCGCTTCCGCGTAGCCCGGGTCCGCCGGATGGACGACGAGAGCGCCATACCAGCGGCGGGCGGCTTCCTCGATCCGCTCCCTGGACGGGAGCTCGAAGCTCTGCAGAGAATCCGCGGTGACCGCCCAGAGATAGCTTCTTTCCTCGCCCAGGGCGTACTCCAGCAGGAGCGCGCGGCCGTCCAGCACGTCGCGCTGGATCTCGGAAAGGCCCAGCGGCTGGGGCTGGGTCAGCGCGGCGTAGCGCGGGCTGCTCTCCCGCAGCTCGGCCTGCACCCGGACGTGCTCCTCGATGGCGGCGGCGAGGCGGGCGAGGGCCTCGCGGACCTCCGGCGAATCCGTCCCCTGGTCCATGAGCTTCAAACGGCGCTGCTCGATCGTCTCGATGTCGGCGAGCAGGAGGCGCTCCCGGTCGATCAGCGCCGGGTCGGCATCCTTGTGGACGTCGGCCGCGGCGGCAGCCAGGGTATCGAGCAACGTGCGGGCACGGGCCCGCTCGCTCGCGCGGAGCGCCTCGGCGGCGTGCCCGCGGCCCGGCTGCACCCGGTCGAGGGCCATGAGGGTGTCGATGTGGAACCGGTAGGTCTCCTGGCGGGAGGCGAGGAAGGCCGCCCGCAGCTCCTCCTGGACCACCTCGGTGCGCAGCGATTCGAGGAGCCGGATCCCCTCTTCGAGGAGCGCGGCCGCCCTCGATAGATCGCGGGCCATCCTCTCCGTCCGGGCGAGCTCGGGAATGACTTGCGACTGGCGAAAGCGATCCTGCCGCTTGCGCGCCAGGGCGAGGGCGGTCTCCAGCTCCCGGCGCGAGGCCTCGAGGTCCCCGAGCTTGCGGTGGGCGATCCCCATGGCCTGCCGCACGTAGCTCTCGGACTCCTCGTCGCCCGCCGCCAGCGGGAGCGCGCTCCGGCTGCGCTCCAGGGCGCCCGCCGGGTTCCCGGTGCGCAGGTCGAGGAAGGCCAGGTTGTTCATGGTCATGACCTCGCCCTGACGGTTGCCGCCCTGCTGCTTGCCGTCCTGCCGGTCACTGCGGACGATGGCCAGAGAGCGCTCGTACAGATCGCGGGCCTTCGCCGGGTCGAGCCGCTCGTACACCAGAGCGAGGTTGTTGAGCGCCGCCGCCTCCTTGCGCGGGTCGTGGCTCTTGCGGCCCAGCTCGAGCGCCTGCTCCAGGTGCCCGACGGCCTCGTCCCAGTGGCCGAGGGAGACGTACAGGTGCCCGAGGCTGTTGTGGGCGTTGGCCTGCATCCCGGCGACATCGACCCCGGCGGCCTGGAGCTCGTGCGCGATCGCCAGAGCCTCCTTGTAACAGCGCAACGCGTCCTGCTTCTCGGCCAGGTCATCGTAGGTGTACCCGAGCTGATAGAGGATCGCCATCTGGAGCTCGCGAGCCCCGGTCTCGGGGGCCAGCCGCTCGGCGGCTTCGAGGTAGGTGACCGCGGTGCGCGGCTCCCTCTCGTAGAAGCGCCCCAGGGCCTGGAGCGCCCGAGCCTCCAGGAAACGGCTCCCCGCCTTTGCGGCCAGGCTCAGGGCTTCTTCCATGTTGCGCCGGGCCTCTTCGCCCTGGAAGAAGCCCTTGCTCATTCGCGAGCTCTCCAGGAGAGTCCAGGCCTGCTGGACAGGCAGGCCCAGCTCCTCGCAGAGCAGCACGGTCTGGTGGAAGCCCTCGACCGCTTCGCGTATGCGCCCGAGACCGCCCAGGATCTCGGTGATCTGGTACAAGGCCTCCAGCTCCCGGCGGCGATCGCCCAGCGATCTCCAGATCCGGATCGCCTTCTCCAGATGCTCCAGGCGCTCCACCGTGCCCTGGCGGAACGCGTAGGCGGCGGACAGCTCGCGCAGGGCTTCGATGCGCGTCCGGTCCGCGTCCCGGGGCGCCCGCGGGCCTTCGACCCGCACCCGGTAAAACCCCGGGGCCGCCCAATCGAAGAAGGGGTGGACCTCGAGGCGGTACGTACCGGAGGATTCCGCGACCAGGGCGACCTCCTCCTCCCACATCCAGTAGTCGGGGCCGTCCGCGGTAGCCAGCTTGCGGCCCTGGGGATCGAAGACCTCCACCACCAGGTCTACCCGGTCCTGCTCGACGACGAGCCCGAGGAACTGGCCGGCGGCCACCTGGAGGGTCATGGATCGGGTTTCGCCGCCCTGGAGCGGGACAGGCGCCGTTTCAGCCGTCAGGCGAGCGGTCAGAAAGGACAGCGCCGCCAGGAGGCAGGGGAGGAGGGTGCGGCGGAAAAGGGTCATCCTGTCGGCGATAAAAACAGCTTCGTACCTCGAACCCCAGCGGCTCAGGCGAAAGATGGACCTTGCGCATTGGTCCCAACCGAGGAATTGTATGCGTTGTGGAGCCTGAGCCCAAGCCCTCCCGGCGCGTCCTTCACTGTGACATGGATTGCTTCTACGCAGCCGTGCACATGCGGGACGATCCCGGGCTGCGCGGCAAGCCGGTGATCATCGGCGGCCGGCCCGAGAGCCGCGGCGTGGTGGCCGCGGCGAGCTACGAAGTACGCCGCTATGGCGTGCACTCGGCCATGCCCTCGTCCCAGGCCCTGCGCCTCTGCCCTCATGCCGTCTTCATCCCGCCCGACTTCCGGCGCTACAGCAAGGAGTCGGAGAAGATCTTCGCCATCTACCGCGAGATCACGCCTCTCGTCCAGGCCGTGTCCATCGACGAGGCCTACCTGGACGTTTCCCAGCACCTGGGGGAAGCCGGCAGCGCCACGGCCGTGGCGCGGGAGATCCGCAGGCGGGTGCTGGAGGAGCGCGGGCTCACCGTGAGCGTCGGCGTCGGGCCGAACAAACTGATCGCCAAGATCGCGTCGGACTTCCAGAAGCCGGACGGCCTGACCGTCGTGCCGCCGGGCAAGGTCCAGGCGTTCCTCGATCCGCTGCCGGTGAGAAGGCTGCACGGGGTCGGGCCGGCCACCGAGAAGGCCCTGGCCGATCTCGGCGTCCAGACCGTGGCCGACCTGCGGCAGGTCGAGCAGGAGGAGCTGACCGCCCGCTTCGGCAAGCACGGCCGGGTGCTCTTCGAGTTCTCCCGCGGCATCGACGACCGGCCGGTCGAGACCCACAGCGAGCGCAAGAGCCTGGGCACCGAGAACACCTACGCCGTCGACCTGCGGCGGATCGAGGAGATGGAAGAGCATCTCGTCCGCATGGCCGCGGAGGTGGCGGACGGCCTCTTCCGCCGCGGACTGGCCGCCTGCACCGTGACGCTCAAGGTGCGCTACTCGGACTTCACCACCCTGACCCGCTCGCGGACCTTCGCCCTGCCGGTCCACGACTCCGCCGCCATCGCCGGCTGCGCCCGCGACCTGCTGCGCAAGACCGAGGCCGCGGCCCGCCCCGTGCGGCTGCTCGGGGTCACGGCCTCGAACCTGATCCAGACAAGGATGGTGCAGCTGCCGTTGTTTCCCTGACCCCTGGCATACCCCTTGCTCCCGTTGTAGCCGAACCCTGGACGCACCCAGCTGGTGCAAGGAGGACACAGATGCTCAGGTGGGCCTTGATCTTTCTGATCGTTGCCCTGGTCGCGGCCGTCTTCGGCTTCGGCGGCATCTCCGCGGGAGCGGCGGGAATCGCCAGAATCCTGTTCGTTCTGTGCCTTGCCGTTTTCGTCGTGTCGCTGGTCCTCGGACTGATGCGGCGGGCGTAAGGATAAGCGGATGATTGAAGCGTTGCGGCCGGAACCCGAGAGCGACGAACGCCCTCGGCCCAACCTCGAGAGGCTCCGGGACTCGATGCAGGGTCCGTTCGGCATCCGGTCGCTCGCCCTGACCGGACTGCTGATCCTGGCGACCTTCTACACGCTCTACTTCGGTCGGGCCTTCTTCCTGCCCATCGTCCTGGCCCTGCTCCTGAGCTCGCTGTTGAGCCCGGTGGTGCGCGGGCTCAGGCGGCTGCACGTCCCCAACGCCCTGGGGGCCGCCCTGGTCGTGTTCGGGCTGCTGGGCGGTCTCGGATTGGGGGTCTACGAGCTGTCGGAGCCGGCCTACGAGTGGGCGCAGAAGGCGCCGCAGACCATGCGCCGGCTGGAGCGCAAGCTGCGCGACTTCAAGAAGCCGGTGCAGACCATGAGCAAGGCCACCGAGCAGGTGGAGAAGATCACCCAGGTCGGCGGCGCCCAGACGCCGCAGGCCGTAGAGGTCACCACGGAGACCCTGGGCGAGCGCATGTTCAGCCAGGCCACCGAGCTGATCGCCAGCGGGATGGTCATGGTCATCCTGCTCTTCTTCCTGCTCGCTTCGGGCGACCTCTTCCTGCGCAAGCTGATCCGGGTCCTGCCCAGCCTGTCGGACAAGAAGAAGGCGGTGGAGATCGCCCGCCAGATTGAGACCGACATCTCCTCCTACCTGATGACGATCACGGTCATCAACGTGGCGCTCGGCCTGGCGGTATGGGGGATCCTGACTTTTCTCGACGTGCCCAACCCCATTCTCTGGGGAGCGCTCGCCATGGTCACGAACTACATCCCCTACATGGGGGCGATCATCATGATCGCGGTGCTCGCCATGGTGGGCTTCCTCACCTTCGAGAACAACACGCAGGCGATGATGGTGCCGCTGTCGTTCGTGGGGTTGAACATCCTGGAGAGCTACCTGGTGACGCCGCTCGTCCTGGGCCACAGGCTGACCCTGAACCCGGTCGTCATCTTCCTCGGCCTGACCTTCTGGGGCTGGCTCTGGGGAATCACCGGCGCGCTGCTCGCTGTGCCGATCATGGTGGTGCTCAAGATCTTCTGCGACCACACCGAGCCGCTGCGGCCGATCGGCGAGTTCCTGGGGGATTGATCCCATCCCCCCTCTCCCCGACCCTCTCCCCCGTGCCGGGGGAGAGGGAGTCCAATCAACCTCGGAGGCGGTCGAGCTCTCTCCGGAGGGTGGGGAGGTCGGGGACCCGGATGGCGCCGATCTCGTCCAGGACCGCACCGTAGGCGGAGCAGGCCCGCCCGCCGGCAAGAAGCACCGTGGAGGGGCTCAGGAGGCGTCGGAGCCGGCGCAGGTCGTCGGCGAGGCCGGGGTCGTCCGGAGGGTAGATCAGGCTCAGCGCCACCGCCTGCGCCCCCTTTTCCGTGGCCGCCGCGGCGATCTCCTCCGACGGCAGATCCGGACCCAGATAGGTGGCCCGCCAGCCCTCGCCAGCGGCCACGGCGGCGACCATCAGCGCGCCGAGCTCGTGGCGCTGCCGCTGCGGGGTGGTCGCGATCAGGTGCGGGGCCGTGGCCGGGATGTCGTAAGCGTGGTACATCCCGCCCAGGAAGGAGCGCACGACCGCCGAGGCCACGTGCTCGTGCGTGGGGCGCATCTCTCCATCCTGCCAGAGCTCCCCGACACGGCGGAGCAGGGGCACCAGGAGCTTGTCGAGCAGGATGGCCCGGCTGAGCGCCACCGAGGCACGCTGGAGGTGCAGCTCGAGCTCGCCGACCTCCAGCCTCCGGGCCGCGGACAGGCAGAGCTCCAGGTAGAGATCGGCGGCTGTATCGCCCCCGGAAGGGCCACCGAAAGGCCCACCGGAAGGGTCGCCGGCAGCATGGGCCGGCGCCGGTTTCCCTGGTTCGACCAGGCTGTCGAGCTCCTCGTTCGACAAGTTCGCCACCTGGCTGATGGACCGGCCCGTGTCCACCACCCGTTTCAAGAGCAGCAGCCGCGAGATGTCCGCGTCCGAGTAGAAGCGCCGCCGTGTGTCCGTGCGGCCCGGGGCCACCGCGCCATAGCGCCTCTCCCATGCGCGAATGAGGTCGGGCTTGAGCCCCGTCCGCCGCGAAACGACGCCGATCGGGTGGCGCAGAGCGGAGCTGGTAGAGGTGGACATCGTCAGGCGACTTTAACAACACAACTGGACACTGTCAAGAATTATGAAGATGAAATGTAGACATAGTATTGACACGGAACCCGAGAGGCGTTACCTTGGCGCTCTCCACCTCCCTTCAGGTGGGAGGCGCGGGAGCATCTCCCCCTCCCACCCTCTTTTTTGCTTGCTTGTCCAGGAACGGGCGTCAGGAGACCGCGGCTTGGGCAGCGGACGGCCGGGACCGCGGCTCCATCCGGATCTCTTCGAGCCGGCGGCGCAGCTCGCGGAGGTCGTCGAGCCGCAGCGCGCCGATCTCCTGGAGGACGTCCGTGTAGGCGGCGGAGGCCCGGCCGCCGACGATCAGCTCGGTGCGGGGATCGAGCAGCCGGCGCAGGCGCCGCAGCTCGTCGCGCAGGAGAGCATCGTCCGGGGGATAGACCAGGCTGAGCGCGACCACGCGCGCATCCTGGTGGAGGGCGGCGGCGGCGATCTCCTCGGGCGGCAGGTCAGGCCCGAGATAGAGCACCCGCCAGCCTTCGGCAGCGGCGGAGGTGGTGGCCAGCAGGGCGCCGAGCTCGTGGCGCTGCCGCGCGGGCGTCGCGGCCAGGAAGACCGGCGCGCCGTGGTTGGTCTCGCCCATCGTGCTGCCCAGGAAGGAGCGGACCACGGCGCTGGCCATGTGCTCGTGGAAGGGCCGCAGCCCCCCCTGCTTCCATTGGTCGCCGATGCGCTGCATGAGAGGCGACAGCACGTCGTCGAGCAATTCGGGCGCGCTCAGCTCCACGGAGGCGCGCCGGATCTGGTGACCGAGATCGCGAGAATCCAGGCGCTGCACGGCGGACAGGCAGCCGGCGAGGATCGCATCGGTCCGGCCGGCGGGTCCGGCCGCGGCGGGCTGCGTGAGCGAGTCGCGGGCGATCAGCTCCTCCAGCTCCTCGTTCGGGAGCTGCGCCACCTGGCTGATCGTATGGCCGGCGCGCACCACGCGGCCGAGCAGCGACAGCCGTTCGATCTCGGCATCCGAGTAGTAGCGCCGCCGGGTGGCGGACCTCCCGGGCGAGACAGCGCCGTAGCGCCGCTCCCACGCCCGGATCAGATCGGGCTTGAGACCGGTACGACGAGCCACCACCCGGATCGGGTGGCGTGGATCGTTGTGCGATACAGCCCGGTCTTCGCTCATGGACTTGATTTTACCACTGTGGGAAGTTGGACGTTGTCAAAATGCTGTTCAGGAGGCTGCTTAGCTCTCCTCCTCTTCTTCTTCATCCCAATCGAGGTCCGGCGTAGGCTCGCCGTCCCGGAAGCCCTCCATGTCGCGGCGCTCCTTCTTGGTCGGCCGGCCGGCGCCCGCCTCGCGGGTGACGAGAGGGCGGCGCATCAGGCGGGCGAGAGGGTCCGGGGCCGGGCGCGGCGGGCTCAGGTCCTCGTACAGCTTCGGAGCCTCGGCCTTGGGCACCGGCTTGTCCTTGAGATCCTGCACGATAAGGACACGGTCCCAGTCCCCCTGGGTTAGCTCGACCCGGTCGCCGGCCGCGAGCTGCCGATGGGGCTTGGCGCTCTGTCCATTGACACGCACCCTCCCCAGGTCGCAGGCGTGTGTGGCCTTGGTTCGGGTCTTGAACATGCGGGCCACCTGGAGCCACTTGTCGAGCCTCACGGACATCACAAGAGTCTATGACAGGCTGCTCCGCTACAATCTCCCTTGCATGCGTGTCCCCCCCGAGGAGTTCGAGGCCCTGGTGGAACAGGCCCTGGCCGGGCTGCCGGAGGAGTGGTCCGAGCTGCTCGACAACGTCGCGGTCATGGTCGAGGAGGAGCCCGACCCCGAGGACCTGGAAGCCATGGGCATGGACCCCGGGGAAGATCTGCTCGGCCTCTACCAGGGCGTGCCGCTCGCCGAGCGCGACACCTTCTACATGGGCGCGCTCCCCGACCGGGTCATCCTCTACCGCGGACCCATCCTGCGCGCCTGCGACAACCGCCGCGACGTCATCCGGGAGATCCGGGACACGCTCGTCCACGAGCTCGGCCACCACTTCGGCATGGAAGAAGAGGACATGCCGTACTGACCGTTATGCGGCGATCCCGGCGCCGGCTCCTCCTGCTGTTTACCTCGCTCCCCGTGCTGGTCTTTGGATCGGCCGTGCTCTACATGCTCGGCATGTCGGTCCTCGAAGGCGAGCCGCGGACCTTCTGGCAGAGCGTGGAGTGGGCCTCGGAAACCCTGACCACCACCGGCTATGGCGCGGATTCCCGCTGGGGTCATCCCGCCATGATCCTCCTCGTCTCGGGCGTGCAGTTCATCGGCGTCTTCCTGGTCTTCCTGATCTTTCCGCTCTACCTGATCCCGCTCCTGGAAGAGCGCTTCGAGACCCGGCTGCCGCAGGAGGCCCCTCCGGACTTCCAGGGCCACGCCGTGGTCTACCGCTACGGCCCGGCCGTGGAGACGCTGCTCACCGAGCTGGCCACGGCGCACGTGCCCACCCTGGTCCTCGAGCCGGACGACAACCTGGCGCGGCGGCTCTTCGAGGCGGGGCAGCCGATCGTCCACCGCGCCCTCGGCGACGGCGCGCTGAGATCGGCCCGGCTCGAACACGCGCGGGCAGTCATCGCCAACGGCACGGACGACGAAAACGCGGCGCTCATCCTCACCGCCCGTCAGCGCGGCTACACCGGTCCGATCCTGGCCCTGGTGGAAGAGCCCTACCACCGCAAGCCCATGATGCTCGCGGGGGCGACCGCCACCTTCACGCCGCGGCACATCCTGGGCGCGGCGCTCGCGGCGCGGGCCTCGCAGCGCATCAGCCCGCGCATCGCCGGCATCCAGCAGCTCGGCCGGAACCTGGAAGTCGCCGAGGTCCACCTCGGCCCGGACAGCCCTCTCGCCGGCCAGACCCTGAACGCGGCGGCCGTGGGCTCCCGCACCGGCGCCACGGTCATCGGCCAATGGGTCGGCGGCGAGCTGGAAGTCCTCTCCGGCCCCACCGAGCAGATCGAGCCCGGCGGCACGCTGGTGGTGGTGGGGAGCCGCGACAGCATCGAGCGGCTGAGCGACCTGGCCGAGGGCAACGTCACGACCAGGCGCAAGGGCCACTTCGTCGTGGGCGGCGGCGGCGAGGTCGGCCGCAAGGTGGCCGAGCTGCTCGAAGCCGTGGGCGAACAGGTCAAGCTCCTCGACCGCAGCCCCGGCCCCCAGGTGGATGTGGTCGGCGACGTGCTGGACCTGCGGGTCCTGGAAGGAGTGGGCGTGCGCGACGCCCAGGCCGTCATCCTGGCGCTGGACACCGACAGCTCCACCCTGTTCGCGACCGTGATCCTCAAGGACCTGGCGCCCGACGTGCCGGTGATCGCCCGCGTCAACCGGGCGGAGAACGTGGAGCGCATCCACCGCGCCGGCGCCTACTTCGCGCTCTCGATCAGCCAGGTCTCGGGGCAGATCCTGGCCAAGAAGCTGCTGGGGGAAGAGGCCTTCCTGATCGATCCGCAGCTCAAGGTGCTCAAGGTTCCGCCCAACGGCCTCGCGGGGCGCCATCCGGCGGAATTGGGGATCCGCGAGCGCACCGGCTGCTCCGTCGTGGCGGTCGAAAGAGGGGACGATGTCCTTGTCGAATTCGGTCCGGAATTCCGTTTCCGGGACGACGACGCCCTCTATGTCTGCGGCAGCCACGGCGCGGTGCGGCGCTTCACGGAGACTTTCGCTTGATACACTAATGGAATCATGAAAGAGAGAGATCCCGAAGTTGCCCGCATTGCGCGCCTGTTGAAGAGCGCGATTCTCCTGTCAGAACAATCCCAGCGGTCGATCGAGAGGCAGATGGGGCTGAGCCCCGGCTACCTGGGCCGGATCATCGACGGCAAGCTGGAGCTGCGCATCGCTCACATCCTGGGCGTCTGCCGGGCGATCCGGCTGCCTCCTGCCGCCTTCTTTCTCGCCGCGTATCCGGAGACACTGAACCTCGACTCCGGCCCCATGCGCCTCGTGCAGGCCCTGCAGCACCTGCACCAGCAGCGCCAGGAGGGGGACGCCAAGGAAGCGGCCCCGGCGGCGGCTCCGGCCAACGCCCCGAATCGCGATCGTGTCGAGCAGACCATGAAGAACTTCCTCGACGTGCTTTTCACCGAGCTGACCAAGGCGCCGGCCGCTGCGCCTGCTCCGCCCGCCGAGCCGGCGGCTCCGGCGGCCAGGCCAGGCGGCCGCAAGAGCAAGCGTTCCTAGTCGACCTCGATCAGTCCTTCGCTCACGAGGACGCTCGCTCCGCCGATCCACGTGGCCACGACAATCCCCTCTCTCTTCTCCGTGCGCGCCTCGAGGACGCTCGGACGTCCCATCTCCACGCCTTGGGCGATGCGCCACTGGAAGCTGCCGTTGGCCGCCTTGTCGTGATGGCTGAGCAATCCCGCCAGCGCGCAATTCGCGCTGCCGGTGGCGGGGTCCTCCGGAACCCCATCCAGAGGCGCGAACATCCGTGCCCGGATGTCGAACCCGTCGGCGCTGCGGGTATAAAGGTGGATGTCGGGTGTCACCCCTTCGGCGGCGATGGCGTCGATCCCGTTCATGTTGATTCGTGCCCGCTCCAGAGCGGCCCGATCCTCCAGCTCGGCCATGAGGAAGGGCAGGCCGACCGAGGCAACCTGGGGCTGATGAGTCCGGGTGACGACGTAGTCCGGATTGAGCGAGATCGCCGCTGCTACCATCTCCGCGGAGATGGTTTTGCCCAGGGAGAGGCGCTGGGGCGCCGAAAGCTCGCACCAGATACGGCCCTCGCGCCTCTGAATCGAGACCGGGACGAGCCCCGCCTTCTCCTCGAACGTCACTGTGATCGATTCGTCGAGCGGACCGAATTCGCCCGCGGTGGCCAGGGCGAAGGCGGTCCCGACGTTGGGATGTCCGGCAAAGGGCACCTCGACCGCGGGCGTGAAGATGCGCACCTTGCGGGTATGCCCTGCCTCCGGCGGGAACACGAAGGTGCTCTCCGAGAAGTTGAACTCCCGGGCGATCTGCTGCATCTGCCTGTCCGAGAGGCCGCCGGCCTCGGGCAGGACAGCAAGTTGATTGCCGCCGAAGCGGATGTCGGTAAAGACGTCGCAGATATAGTAGCGATAGCGCATGGCTCACCTGAGGTTCCAGAAGTTATCAGTGAGGCCGAGCTGACGGAAGACCTCCTCGGTCTCCTCGACCGTCCGTCGGCGCCAGGCCCCGCGACTTGCACCACCGGTCCCAGCGGGAATGGCGAAGTGGAGCATGCCAGGAATCAAGCTGGGAGCCAGATCGCTGGACATGGCTAAATCGTGACGCGCCAGCAACTTGTGAGATGAGGCGCAAGATTCCTTGACACCACCTGTTAGGGCACTTGTGTGCCAGAACGAGGATTCCCCCTCGATTCAATGACTTGCCTCTGCTTCTTCGGTGTGTCGCGACCTGGCAGTTCTTTTGCCCTGAGCGCCGGGCCATGGAAACTCGGCATGGCTTGACAACAGCATTTCTTGTAGCTACAATAATTCATGCTGGTTGAGTTCGATCCCGCCAAGGACGGGGTCAACCTGGCCAAGCATGGTCTGTCGCTGGCGCTGGCGAGGCAACTTGATTGGGACGCCGCGCTCGTATGGCTGGACGATCGGTTCGCTTACGGCGAGCCGCGCATGATCGCTCTCGCGCCTGCCGCGAACACGCTGTATTACGTGGCCTTTGTCGATCGCGGTGAGGTGCAAAGGATCATCAGCCTCCGCCGAGCCGTGCGCCGAGAGGTGAAGCACTATGTCGAAAACATCTAAGAAGCCGGCTATCGTGCCGCCCACTCCGGAAGAGGACGCAGCGATCGTCGCTGCTGCCAAGACGGATCCCGATGCGCAGCCATTGACGGATGATCAACTCGCTGCAATGGTCCCGTTGCGGACTCTCCGTGGCAGGCCCAAGTCCGAGAACAAGAAGGTACTCCTGTCGGTGCGTTACAGCGCTGAGGTCGTTGCCTTCTTCAAATCCACGGGCGAGGGCTGGCAGGCGCGGATGGACAGCATCCTCAAGGACTACGTGGCGCGCCACTCATAACAACAAATCGGTCCCTTCACGGTGACGAGTCGCCCGTCTCCCTGGGAGTTCCCCCCGGACTCGCGGACGGTCTGCCTCGATCCGGGAGCGATCCGCCCCGGTTCCGGCGAGGCTCCCACCGTCGGGGCGGACCTTCCACCCGCCGGGGGAGCCTTCCACGCAAGCGGGCGGCCTTCTGCCCCCCGCGGGGGACCTCCTCCCGGATCGGGGCGGGAGACTCCGAAGTCGGGGGCGAACCCTCCGAGCCCGGGGGCGAGTTCCTCGACCCAGGGGCGGATGTCTCCCGTGCCGGGGCAGACCGTCCGCATCGCGCTCCAGACCCTCCCCGCGCCGGGGGGAACCGTCCGCCCCTCGGGGCGAGCCGCCCGCACCGACTATTACGTGCAGCCGGTGCCACGATGCGCAACGCAGTCCTTGACGACGGCTAGCAAAGGGATTATAATGCACATCGATGTGTTTATGCCCAGTACGCCGGGGCGGTTCTTTGACAATCGATGTACTTCTTCCTTTCAAGATCCAGGGGACGGGTCCCGCCGGAGGCCCGTCCCCTCTCGCCCGCGTAGTAAAATGGACGCGGCAATCCATTCAACGGAGACGAGGACGATGCAGAGCAACCCGGCCCTCCGCGCAGTCGACGACGACCTCCCACTGGAAGTCCGGCCGGCGGAAGAGCCGCGGCCGGCTCCGGCCTGGAGCCCCGTGAAGCGGCTGCTCTTCCGCTTCGCCTTCGCGTACCTGATCCTCTACAGCTTCCCGTTCCCCCTGTACTACATCCCCTATGTCGGGATGGTCGGGATGTGGACCTTTCAGATGTGGGGCAAGCTCGTGCCCTGGGTCGGGCAGCAGGTCTTCGGCGTCGCCATCACCGTATTCCCGAACGGCAGCGGGGACACCACCTACAACTACGTCCAGGTCTTTTGCTACCTCGTGATCTCTGCGGCGGCGACGCTCGTCTGGAGCCTGCTCGACCGCCGGCGGCGCAACTACGCGCGGCTCTACGAGTGGCTGCGGGTCTACGTCCGCTTCGTGCTCGCGGTGGCGATGATCGGGTACGGGGCGTTCAAGGTCATCCCGTCGCAGTTCCCCGCGCCCGCGTTCGACCGCCTGATGCAGCCGTATGGCGATTCGTCCCCCATGGGCCTCCTCTGGACGTTCATGGGCGCCTCCGTGGCCTACAACGTGTTCACCGGCCTCGGCGAGCTGACCGGCGGGCTGCTCCTGGCCTTCCGGCGCACCACGCTGCTCGGCGCGCTGGTGTGCATCGGTGTCATGACCAACGTGGTCATGCTCAACTTCAGCTACGACGTGCCGGTCAAGCTCTACTCGTCGCACCTGCTGCTCATGGCCGTCTTCCTCGCCGCCCACGACCTGCGGCGCCTGGCCAACGTGCTGGTGCTCAACCGTCCCGCCGAGCCCACCGACCCCGCCGATTACCGCCCGCTCTTCCGGCGCAGGTGGCTCCACGTCGGCACGAAGGTCCTCGGCGTCCTCTTCATCGGCTATCTCACGTTCACGTCGCTGCAGTTTTCCTACAAGCAGGCGAAGGAGTATTCCGCCGCCGAGAGCGCGAAATCGCCGCTGTACGGCCTGTGGGAGATCGAGGAGCTCGTGGTGGACGGCAAGGCCAGCCCGCCGCTGGTCACCGACGCAAACCGCTGGCGCAGGGCGATGTTCACCGGCGGCAACCGGATGAGCTTCCAGCTCATGAGCGGCAGCCGCGACCGCTTCAACGTCGACATCGACCCGAGGAAGAGGACGCTCGCCTTCACCAAGCGCGACGATCCGAGCTGGAAGTCCACCCTGGCCTACAACCGGCCCCAGCCGAAGCTCCTGGTGATGCAGGGGGCGTTCGACGGCCACAAGGTCCGGGCGCGCCTGCGCAAGGGGGAGATTCCGAAGTCCCTGCTGATGACCCGCGGCTTCCACTGGATCAACGAACGTCCGTTCAACCGCTGAGGAGACGCCCCTTGAAGAGCAGTGCCCCGACCGTGCAGAGGTACCTGGATGAGCTCCCCGAAGACCGCCGCGCCGTGCTCGAAGCCGTGCGCGGGATGGTCCTGCACAATCTTCCCGAGGGGTACCGCGAGTCCATGAGGTGGGGGATGATCTCCTATGAGATCCCGCTGGAGCGGTATCCGGAGACGTACAACGGGCAGCCTCTGGCCTACCTCGGCCTGGCGGCGCAGAAGAACAATTACGCGCTCTACCTGACCTGCGTCTCCCAGGACCCCGAGCAGCAGGCCCACCTGCGGGATGGCTTCAAGAAGGCCGGCAAGAAGCTCGACCTGGGCAAGTCCTGCCTGCGCTTCAAGAAGCTCGACGACCTGCCGATGAACGTTCTGGCCGAGCTGGTGGCCGGCACTCCGCCCGATGCGTTCATCGCGCAGTACGAGGCGAGCCGCGCTGACAAGTAGCCATTTGCGAACTGTCGCCCACGCTCCAGATTTGCAACCTTTTCCCGGAGCGACACGTTTCGGGTCTCTGACGACACTCATATCGACGTAGCCATTCAGAGACCCCGGAATCCGGGGAGAGGAGAGCCATTCATGGGCAGACGGCAGACTTTCCTGCTGTTGCTGGTGTTGTGTGTGTTCGCAAGCTTTGTTTCCGCGCAATCATCGCCGGTCGAGTTCCTGGACGAATGGGGCGAGGCGACGTCCCGCGTCCTGGAGCAGAGCCGCGTCCTGCTGCGGGTGATCGATCCCGCGGCGGACACTTCGCCGGGCCGGGATTCCGTGGCGGTGGACCTCAGCTCGGTCAACGGTGACGACGTGGCCACGGCCAATCTGGCCGAGAGCGGCGGCGCCACCGGGGTGTTCGAGGGGGAGGTCTTCCTGACCACCGATTTCTCCCTGGACAATACCTACGGGGTGGACGCCGACCAGCTCTATACGACCTGGATCCACGGCCCGGATCCCACTCTGGATACCGTCACCGCCACCTATGGCGGGGCCAGCGACTCCGTAGAGGTCGGTCTTTCCGAGGCCCGGCTGGTGGACGGCGAGAGCCGGGGCACGGATACGGTCACGCTGGGCCAGCCGGTGCGCGTCCGGGTGCGGGATGCCTATGCCGACCGGTCCGCCGGGCCGGACCTCACCACCGCGACGCTCACCACGTCGGGCAGCGGCTCCCAGGTCGTGACGCTCACCGAGACCGGTGCCCGCACCCGCATCTTCGAGGGCTCCAGCCAGATCCAGGCCGCGGCCGGAGAGACCGTCACGGTCACTCACGCGGAGCAGGCCACCGGTACCACCTCGTCGTCGGATACGGCCACGGTCGTCGGCGCCTCGGTGAGCTTCGTCCGCCCTCGCGACGGCCATGCTACCGATCTCCTGCTGGCGGACTCGGCGGTCGTGGCGCGGGTGAGCGATGTCTCCCGCAACCTCGACCCGGCCGTGGTCGAGAGCGTGACCGTCTCGATCTCGCTGCTGCTCGGAGGGGATTCCGAGGCCATTACCCTGAGGGAGACCGGCCCGGACACGGGCGTCTTCGAAGGGTCGATCCCGCACCAGAGCAACTCCTATCAGGCTTCAGGCGATGGCATCCTCGAGTCGGGCGCGGTGGCGGCCCATCTCGACACCGTGCGGGTCCAGCACGCTCCCAATGCCTACGCCGAGGCGCCGATGACCGTCTCGACGACCCGGCTGGTGGACGAGGACGGCACGGATTCCGGATCGGTCGCGCTCGGCTCCGCCCTGCGGGTCGAGGTCGAGACGGCGGCGGAGTATTCCAGCCCCTTCCTCGACACGAGGAACGTGGAAGTCCGCTCGCTCGCCACAGGCGACCTGGAGACGCTCCGGCTCGCGGAGACGGAGGGGTTCTCCTACCTGTTCACGGGGTCGATCCCGGTCGTTCCAGGCGCGGCGGCCGCCGGTGACGGCAGCCTCCAGGCCCAGCCCGGCGAGGCCGTCGAGGTGGTGCACGACGTCTTCGGCGTCACCAGCTCCGACCAGGCGGCCGTGACGCGGTCGGCCGTCCGCTTCGTGGACGAGGCCGGCCTGCCCGTGCCGGTTCTGCTGGAGGAGACCACCGCCCGGGTGCGGATCCTCGATCCGCTGTCGGCCGGGCAGTCGCCGCCCGCGGCCACGATCCGGTCGCGGATCTCCCGCGACACCGAGCCCCTGAGCCTTGCCGAGGTCCCCGGGAGCCCCGGTGTCTTCGAAGGCTCGATCCCGATGCGGCTGTGGGGTGGGGGCAGCGGAGTCCTGGCCACCGGCCGGGAGTACCCTGCCGGGAGCGAGCCCGACATGATCACGGCCAGCGACGGCCAGGCAGCCGCCACGCTCCTGTTGGCGCCGGGGATTGTGGAGGTCGTGGACGATCAGGGCGAGCCCCGGACCTCCGCCTCCGCGGGCGAGACTCTGCGCATCCGCGTCACCGCCCCGCGGGCCGACTTGAACCCCAATCCCGAGTACCTGATGGTGCTCGTCAGCTCCCGCGAGTATGGGCATTCCCAGCACGTCTTCCTCCCCGAGACGGGCGGCTCGACCGGGATCTTCGAGGGGACGGTCCCCGCCATCCGGCCGGGGGATCCCGGTTCCGCCCCCCTCGTCTACGTCGAGACCACGGACACGGTCGAGGTCCTCTACAACGCCTCGACCTATTTCACCGATCCCAGCGGCCGGGCGACGGCGCTCGTCCAGATCGTGCCGGTCGCGGTGCAGCTCCTCGACGGCGAGGGGGAGGCCGCCGCGAGATACGTGTTCGGGGACGACATCCATATCCGGGTCGTGGAGCCGGAGGCCGACGCCAATCCGGCCGTGGCCGAGACCGTGACGGTCACGGTCTCCTCCCACAGGTACGCGGACGCGAAGTTCGACGTCGAGACCGTGATCCTCAACGAGACCGGCCCCGATACCGGCGTGTTCACGGGCGCGCTGCCCACGGGCGTCCTCCTCTCCTATTCCTCCAACCCGGTTCTGGAGGACGGGCTACTCCAGTTCTACGACTTCGTGGCCGAGCCCGACAACGATTCGAAGATCACGGCCACCCGCAACGGAGCCTCCGCCACGGCGCGGATCCGCGATTCGGAGCTCTGGCTCACCGACGACCAGGGGCAGGATGCCGAGTCCTTCGACGTGGGCTCGGCGGTCCAGGTCTGGATGCGACGGCCCCTGGGCAACACCACGCCCGGCGTCGACACGGTGTACGTGAGCCTCGAGGTCAGGAATCTCGCCGGCGTCGCAGACACGGTGTACCAGGCGCTCGCCGAGACCGGCGGGGATACCGGCCTGTTCACGGCCACGGTACCGAGCGGGCCGCGGCCACAGAGCAACGACGGCATTCTGCAGGCGCAGCCGAGCGACCTCCTC
The DNA here is from genome assembly GCA_035536935.1 of Thermoanaerobaculia bacterium. Lineage (GTDB taxonomy): Bacteria > Acidobacteriota > Thermoanaerobaculia > Multivoradales > UBA5704 > DATMER01. The sequence goes on along the minus strand of DATLNC010000227.1, from coordinate 3,439 downwards.
TTCGTCCAGCGGAGCTACTACAACCTCTACTCCTTCGACACCGCCGTGTTCACGGGCGAGGGCGGCGGAGAGCCCCCCAACCAGGCGCCGGACGCGGTGGACGACTTTGCCTCGACCAATGAGGACACTCCGGTGATCATCAGTGTCCGGGCCAACGACACCGATCCGGACGGCGACCCTCTCATCCTGACCACGGTCAGCCAGGCAGCGAACGGTTTTGCGTTCGTCGACGTCGGCGGCACGATCTCCTACACGCCCGCCCCCGACTTTTATGGGACCGATACGTTCACCTACACCATTTCCGACAACAGGGGCGGCAGCGGCACGGCCACGGTCAGCGTGACCGTCATCCCGGTGAACGACCCGGTGGTCGCGGTGGACGACGCCATCACCACGAACGAGGACACGGCCGTGATCGTCCCCGTCCTGGCCAACGACATCGATCCGGACGGCACTCTCACGATTACCGCCAGGACCCAGGGCACGAAGGGTCTGGTCACGATCCTGGGCGACGGCACGATCCGCTACACGCCGAACGCCAACGCCAACGGCGCCGACTCCTTCTCCTACACGGTCTCGGATGGCAGCGCCTCCGACACCGCTTCGGTTGCCGTCACCATCACGCCGGTCAACGACGCGCCGGTCGCATGGAACGACTCGGTCACCACGCCCGAGGACACGGCGATCACGATCGCGATCCTCGCCAACGACACGGACGCCGAGGGCGACCCCATCACGGCCGGCAACCTGGGGGCGGTGACGAACGGCACGCTCGTCCTCAACCCGGACGGCACCATCACCTACACGCCCAACCCCGACTTCCGCGGCTTCGAAAACTTCACCTACACGGCTTCGGACCCGTCGGGAGCCCAGAGCACGGCCACGGTCCACATCGAGATCACGCCGGTGAACGATCCGCCCACGGCGGTCAACGACGCCGCCACCACGAACGAGGACACGGCAAAGAATTTTGACGTGGCGAGCAACGACACCGATCCGGATGGCGACGCCCTGCGCGTGATCGCGGTGACGCAGGGCGCGAAGGGTTCCGTGGTGATCAACAACAGCCCGAGCCTCAACGGGAAATATGTGATCTATACGCCGAACGCCAACACCAACGGCAGCGATTCGTTCACCTACACCATCTCCGACCGTACCGGCGGGGGTGGCGCCACGTCGACGGCCACGGTCACGATGACCGTCACGCCGGTCAACGACGTACCGGACGCGGTCGCCGATTCGATCACCACGCCCGAGGATACGCCGGTCACGTTCAATCCGCGGATCAACGACACGGACGCGGACGGTGACACCCTGACGATCACGAGCGTGAGCGGGGGGACCCGGGGCACGCCGGTGCTCAACGCGGACGGCACCATCACCTACACGCCGCAGGCCAACGTCAGCGGCACCGACTTCATCCAGTACAACATCTCCGATGGCCACGGCGGCACCGACTCGGCCCTGGCGACCATCACCATCACGCCGGTCAACGACGCTCCGGACGCGCGCAACGATCTCCCCATCACGAACGAGGACACTCCCATCACGATCTCCGTCCTGTCGAACGACATCGACGCCGAGAACAACACCCTGACCATCACGGCGCTCACCCAGCCGACCAAGGGCACGGCGGTGCTGAACGCCAACAAGACGATCACCTACACGCCGAACCTGAACACGAACGGCTCCGACTCGTTCACCTACACGATCTCGGACGGGAACGGGGGCACCGACACGGCCACTGTGAGCCTGAGCGTGATTCCCGTGAACGATCCGCCGGTGGCAGTGGCCGACCCGGCGACCGTTGCCGAGGAGGGCACGGTCACCATCCCCGTGGCCGCGAACGACACGGACCCCGAGAATTCGGCGCTCACCGTCGTTTCCGTCACCCAGGCGGCCCATGGCACGGTCACGCTCCTGTCCGGCAACCAGGTGAGATACCAGCCCGCCGTGAACTACTTCGGGGCCGATACCTTCACTTACACGCTCCGGGATGCGGGGAGCCTCACCTCCGTGGGCACGGTGAACGTGACCGTCACGCCGGTCAACGATCCGCCGGTGGCGAACGCCGACAGCGCCGTCACCAATGAGGACACGCCGGTCGCGATCTCGGTCCTCGCCAATGACACGGACGTGGACGGCGACACCCTCACCGTCGTGGCCGTCACCCAGAGCGCGAACGGCTCGGCCGGCACGAACGGCACCACCGTAACCTTCACTCCAACTGCCAACTTCAGCGGCACGGCCACGTTCACCTATACCGCCCGGGATGCCGGCGGAGTGGACAGGACGGCGAACGTGACTGTCACGGTCAACCCCGTCAACGATCCGCCCCTGGCCGGCTCCGATACGGCTGTCACCGACGAGAACACGCCGGTCACGGTCTCCGTCCTGGCCAACGATGCCGACATCGACGGCGGCGCTCTCTCGGTGAGCGCCGTCACCCAGGGGTCCAACGGCGCGGTGAGCACGAACGGAGTCACGGTCACCTACACCCCGGCGGCGGGCTTTTCCGGCACCGATTCCTTCACCTACAACGTGGCGGACGGTACCGGCGGGGGTGGCGGCACGGCCACGGGCCTGGTGACGGTTACGGTGGTCAACGTCAACGGCGCGCCGGTCGCGAATCCGGACAGCGGCGCCACCCGCGAGGGAGTGCCCGTGATCATCGCGGTGCTCGCCAACGATACGGACGCGGATGGGGACACCCTGACCGTCACCGCCGTGGGCTCACCCGGTGTTCTTCTTCCTGACAATACCGTCCGCTACACGCCGGGCGCCAACTTCACGGGCACGGTCACCTTCAGCTACACGGTGAGCGACGGCCAGGGCGGGACGGCCAACGGGCAGGTGACGGTGGTGGTCGGGGAGGCGTTGGAGCGGGTGGCGGTCCTGGCCACGAACAGCGTGGCTATCCGGTCCGGAGCGGACGTGCTCTCGGGCGACGTGATCGTGAACCAGGCGAGTGCCGGGCCGTTCCTGAACGGCGCGGAGCTCAGCATCGCGGGCACGGTGACCACCCCCGCCAACTGGGACGTGGAGGCCGACAGCCTCACCGTCGCGGCCGGCTCCGTGGTCGGAGGCGACGTCTCCTACAACCAACTCACCAACGGCGGCACGATCAACGGTCTGCAGAGGTCGCCGCTCGCCCTGCCGGTCTTCCCGGCGCTGCCCGCTTTCCTAACGGCAACGCCGGGCACCACCACCATCACCGTGGCCACCAACGGCACGCGCACCCTCGCCCCGGGCAGCTATCTCGACCTGGTGGTGGGGAGGAAGGGGACGGTCACCTTCACGGGCGGCACCTATCACTTCCGCTCGATCACGGTGGACCGCGAGGCGAAGCTGCTCTTCTCGGCCGCGTCGCAGGTTCGGGTGCAGCAGAAGCTCAGCACCAAGACCCTGACCACGGTGGGGCCGGCCACGGGAGCGTCGA
>DATLNC010000226.1:0-9433 GCA_035536935.1 Thermoanaerobaculia bacterium | reverse complement strand
GGCCGATGCCCTGGGATCAAAGACACGGCAAACCATGCGGCCTGTAAGGCCGCGAGAGTTCTGTGCGCCACTCGGGCCATCTACCCAGGTTCTCGCGGCCCTTCAGGCCGCATGAAAATCTCGCCTGTTTTTACCCAGGGTATCGGCCCGCGGCCTCAACCCTGGGCTGGGTTCTGCCGGCCCGTTAGGCCGGTGTTATGAGCGGCAGGTATCGTTCGCGAAGGATGCGCAGATGGTGCAACTCGTGGCCGGCAATGTGGAACGCCAAGCCACGAGGAGAGGCCGAGTAACCGTTGACGATTCCTCTCCGCAGCCAGGCCTCCATGTCGAGACCGCGGAACAGCGTGACGGAGGCATGGCGAACGGCCTCGAAATCCGCGAGCAGGTCGGCGAGGGAGCGGTTCTCGAACCGTGCCGCGGCCGCATAGTCGTTCTCGTCGAAACCGGGAAGCGGGCGCGAGTCGCCGCGGGCGACGCAGAGAGCGCGATAGGCGAAGATCCGCTCGTCGTCGGTAAGATGGCCGAGGACCTGCTTCACGGTCCATTTCCCAGGAGCGTAGGCGACGTTGCTGCCACGCTCGCCAAAGTCCTGGAACACCGCGATCGTCTCCTTGCCCTGGCGGAGCAGCACCGCGACAGCATCGTCGCCCTCGACCATGTCGATGTCCGCCTGGGCGTAGTCGGCATACTCGCCGGGCTCCGGGCGGCCTGACCGGAAGTCCGTGCCTGCGTTCACGATTTGAGAGCGCGCTCTACGGCTTCGCTCAGCCTGGCTTCGGACGATTCTCTCTCCTGTTCGGCAAGCGCATGCCTGGAGCTGTCCGTGCTTCCTTGCTCGAGAGCACATTCCCACCACTCCCGGTATTTCTCGAGATGGTCGAGGAGCTCCGCCAAAACTTCGGGGCTTCTGTGCTCGATGCTGTATAGGAGCTCGGACTGCCCCAAATCCTCCGCATGCGGAATGCCGAGGTCGAGCGCGACCGCCCTCACCTTCCCCCTCTCCTCAACCAGGTAGTCTTCTTTCTTCATCACTTATCTCTGGAGCCTCTGCGGCAACTCACGCAAATTGCAACCGCCTACCCTTTGGCTCAGGGATAGGCCTTCCAAACTCCCTGGCTGTATCGAGCCATAGCTCAATTGCATCTTGGCAGTTGCCGAGAGCGCCATCCGGTGAATCACCATGTGCAGCGCAACCTGGAAGCTCAGGCACTTCAGCGATAAAGACCCGATCCTCTTCGCTCCAGTAAATGATCACCTCGTATTTGTACATCAGTCGCTGCCTCCAGGAAGCAAACTACGCCCCGACCTTGAACTCCACCCCCTGCGCCAGCGGCAGATCGGTGCCCCAGTTGATCGTGCAGGTCTGGCGGCGCATGTAGGCTTTCCAGGAGTCGGAGCCGGCTTCGCGGCCTCCGCCGGTCTCCTTCTCTCCTCCGAAGGCTCCGCCGATCTCCGCTCCCGAGGTGCCGATGTTCACGTTGGCGATGCCGCAGTCGCTTCCGGTCGAGGCCAGGAAGCGCTCGGCGGAGCGCATGTTGAGCGTGAAGATGGCGGAGGAGAGACCCTGGGGCACGTCGTTGTGGAGCTGGATCGCCTCGTCCAGGTCTTCGAACTCGAAGACGTAGAGGATCGGGGCGAAGGTCTCCTCGCAGGTGATGGGCATGTGCTTTTTGGCCTCGACCAGGGTCGGCTCCACGTAGAAACCGGGCCGGTCGATCTTGTTGCCGCCGTAGAGGATCTTGCCGCCCTCGGCCTTCACCCGCTCCAGAGCCTTCATCATGTTGTCCACCGCGGCCTGATCGATCAGCGGACCCATGAGCGTGCCCTGCTCCAGCGGATCGCCCACCGGAATCGAGCGGTAGGCGTTGGCCAGCTTCCGCTTCAGCTCGGCTGCGATTCCGCGCTGGAGGAACAGGCGGCGGGTCGTGGTGCAGCGCTGGCCCGCGGTGCCCACCGCCGCGAAGAGGACGGCGCGGAGGGCGAGATCGAGGTCGGCGTCGTCCATGACCACGATGCCGTTGTTGCCGCCGAGCTCGAGCAGAGCGCGGCCCAGGCGGTCGGCGATGACTTTGCCGACTTCCTTGCCCATGCGCGTGGAGCCGGTGGCGGAGATCAGCGGGACGCGGCGGTCCGCGACCAGCCGCTCGCCCACGCCATTGCGGCCTCCCAGGATCATGTTGAAGATCGGCGGCGCGTCGTTGGCCTCCAGGACCCGCTGCGCGATGCGGGTGGTGGCAATGGCGGTCAGCGGCGTCAGGTGCGAGGGCTTCCAGATCATGGAGTCGCCGCAGATCGCGGCCACCATGGCGTTCCAGGCCCAGACCGCAACGGGGAAGTTGAAGGCCGTGACGATGCCCACAACCCCGAGCGGATGCCACTGTTCGTACATCCGGTGCTTCGGCCGCTCGGAGTGCATGGCGAGGCCGTAGAGCTGGCGCGACATGCCCACGGCGAGGTCGGCCATGTCGATCATCTCCTGGACTTCGCCGCGCCCTTCGGAGAGGACCTTGCCGGCTTCCAGGCTGACGAGCAGGCCCAGCTCTTCCTTGTGCCGGCGCAGCTCGTCGCCGAGCTGGCGCACGATCTCGCCCCGCTTGGGCGCCGTCCAGGTCTGCCACTCGCGGAAGGCTTCCACCGAGACGGCCGCGACCTTTTCATAGTCTTCGGCGGTGCCGAAGCGGACGGCGGCGATCGGTTCGCCCGTGGCGGGGTTCAGGGACTCGACGCGCTCGCCCGAGGTCTGGAGCCACTGGCCGGCGAAGGCGCCGGGGTTCTCGTCCTCGATGCCGAGGGAGGCGAGGATCTTTGAAATGCGGGTATCGGTCTCAACAGTCATTGGATTCTCCTGGGAGCGCAGTGGGGGACTACCTGCGGATGGACAAGGATATCAAACCGTACAATGCCCCAGATGGCCGGGCTCATTCCTCCGCTTCTGCTCCTTCTTTTCGGAGGTTGGTGCGGCACGTTTGCCGGGAGCGCCTCGGCGGCGGGGAGCACGGTCGGCGCGGCCGTCCTTCTGGGAGCGGCCGTCATGGCGCCGTGGCAGGACCCCCTGCGGCTTGGGCGGCTCGGCAGGCTCCTCCCCCTGGCGCTGTGGATCGTGGCGGCTCTCAGCGCCTGGAGATCCCCGGTGCCGCGGGCGTCCTGGATGGTGCTCCTTCTCCTTCCGGCTTTCTTCCTGCTGCCGGGCGCCATGGCCCGCTGCTGGAACCGGCTCAGCTCGCGGGGGATCACGGTCCTGGTGATCGGCGTCTCGCTCTGGGCACTGATCGACTACGCCGTCCGGGATCTCCCGCGTGTGGCCATGCCCCTGGGCCAGCACAACCTGCTCGCCTCGTGGCTCGTGATCCTCCTCCCTCTTTCCTTGTTGACGGCCCGGGAGCCGGGGATCTGGCGGTGGCTGGGGCTGGCCGGCGGAATCCTGCCGGCGGTGACGATCCTGGCGACCTTGTCCCTCGCGGGCAACCTGGCGCTGGCTGCCGAGGCCCTGGTCGCCCTCGTCTGGATCCTCCGGCGGCGGCGCTCCTGGGCCTGGGGATTGATCCCGCTCGTCCTGGTGGCGGGACTGGGGCTCTACTCCCAGCGGGCGAGGCTTTCAAGCATCGTCGCCGGACAGGACCTCTCGATGCGGGGCAGGATGGTCTATTACGAGGGCGCTTTGGAGGGGTTCCGGGCTCGTCCCATCCTCGGTTGGGGTCCGGGCTCCGCGGCCTGGACGGCTGCCGCCTTCTTCAATCCCGTCCCCGGCGTGAGCCCGGTCGGAGAGTCGGTAGGGGAGCTTCATTCCCTCCCGCTGCACCTCGCTTACGAGGTGGGAGCGGTCGGATTGGTCTTGGCGCTCGCCCTGGGGGCGGCCTTCTTCGCGAGGCGGATTTCCGAGATGGGGGAGGACGGGCTGCGGTTCGCCGGCCTGGTCGGGCTCTGCGGGGCTGCCGTGGCCTCACTGGGGAGCGCGGCGATGGCGGTAACGGCATTGCCGGTCGCCGTGGCCGTGGTCATGGGCGCCGCCCTGGGGGAAATGGCCGCGCCGGCTCGCAGGATGCCGGTCCTTGTCTATGTCGTGGCCGCCGCCTTGGGTCTGGCTCCTCTCCAAGCCGCACGATGGGCCTACGAGCGGCAGGAGCTGGCCACGGCCATCCGGCTGGACCCTGGATTTCCGCTCTACCGGATGAGGCAGGCGCTGCTCGAGGGGGATGCGGAGCTGGCCCTGGGCGCGGCGCGGAATGCCCCGGGGGTCGCCACCCTCTGGACCGTGGCCGGCATCCTGGGAAGAGAGCGCGAAGCCCTGGAGAAAGCCTGCGAGCTCGATCCCTTCAACCCCTTCCCGCCGTTCTACCTGATGACTCTCGAGCCCGAAGCGGAGGGGGCATCCCGCCGCGGCGCCCACGCTCTTCTCGCCGATCCCCGCATGGCCGCCGCCACGTTCTGGGAGTCGCACCCCGGCCTGCTGGACCGCACCGACAATTCCCTGCGGAGATGGCCGGAGGTCGATCCGGGCTGGAAGGAGGAGCTGGTCCGGAGGTTCCCGTCTCCTTCCGAGCGGCGAGGACCCATGGCCCGGCTGGGACTGGAGATCGACACCGATCCTCCTCTCGCGCTCTCCCTCCACACCTTCCGCCGCCGCCCCTTTCCTGTGGAATGGCCGCTCGTTCAGGTCCGCCTCGCGGCGCTCGCGCGCCTCGATCTGCCTCCCGCGACCACTCTTCCCGGGCTGGCGTTCGACGTCATCTGTCCAACAACCGAACGACCATCTCATGGGCAGGGCTTGCGCACTCGCTGAGCATTCAGCGAAAAGCTTCGATCTCCACAACTCCTGTGGAAAAAGCTGTGGGAAAGCCCTCCTTTTCAGGGCGGAACACGAGGAGAATCCGGCGTTTGATCCACTTTGCCCAGAATTCTGTGCAATCCGGTCAAGTGCTTTGTTATCAGAAGGTTGAAAAAAATAGAGCAGCAGCCCGCAAGTGCTTGATGGCAATCGCCGTGCCAGCGGAGTCAACCTTTTCCACAGAAATCACTTCCGTCCCGGAAACAAGGACAGAAGCGGACAGAAGTGTGCTAAGGAAAGCCCTTCCAGGGTGGAGATCAGCCGTAGATGATCGAGACGAAGGGTCCGTCCATGAACCGTACAGGATCGATCTGGCTCTGTACGTAGACCCCCTGCGGCCGGTCGCGGAGGAGAAGCCGCGCCGATTCGGCAAGCCCGGCGGAGGTCGTGGTCTGGATCGCCTTGAGGCGGTGGCCGCCTACCTTGCGGGGGCGGATGACGCGCGAGCTTTCCAGCCGGTGCAGGGTGCCGCGGGAGTCGCGCCCTTCGACCGCGGCGTAGATGACCACCAGATCGTCCTCCACGAAGGGGACCACCTCGAGCATGCGCTGGAGGAGCTGCTGGGAGAGCTCTTCCTCGGGCACCCCCGCGCTCCTCATCTGGTCGAGAAGGCCGAGGACCCACTCGTAATGGCCGGGGTAGCGGAAGGTCTTATAGTCGAGGTTGCGCACCCTGCCCTCGAACTGGGCCGGCAGGTCCGCGGCTCCGCCCGAGGTCAGCGCTTCTTCGTAGAGGTGGCCGTCGATCAGCACGATGCGGCGGTCGGAGAGGGAGGGGCGGGTGGTCTTCCGGAAGTCGCGGACGACGACGGCGGGCTCGACGTACTCGGTGGCGACGCCCTTGGGGTTCCAGGTGAAGCCGTACTGGTGAGGCGGCCGGGTCGTCCGGGTGAGGGCGCCGACGCGCATCTCCAGGATGTCCACCTTGTCGACGCCGTGCTCCCGGCAGAAGCGCTGGAAGAGACCGTTGCCGAGCACGTTGATGTACCCCGGCGCGAGGCCGGTCTGGAGGAGGAAGCCCTGCTCGGCTCCGCGGGCGAGCTCGGTGATCTCGTTCGTCGCCTTCACGTATTCCGTGAGGTTGGCGTAGTGGAGGCGGTTGTCGCGGGCGAGCCGGGCCATGCGGGTCGCTTCTTCGCCCGGCAGGCAGTCGAGGAGGAGGTCCGCGTCGCCCAGGACGGTGTTGAACCCGGCGTTGGAGCCTTCGAGGGGGAGGTGGAACGGCTCGACGGCGCCGGTGCGGGTGGAGTCGTGGCAGATCCACTCGGCGGCTTCGCGGGCTTTTTGCGCGTCGGCGTCGCCGAGGTAGAGGTCGACGTCGAAGTCGCCCAGCTCGCGCAGCAGCAGCCCGGTGGCCTGGCCCATCCCGCCGGCCCCGGCGATGACAATTCGGTATCGTTCGGTCATGGTTTCCAGAGATCCCGGCTCGTGAAGCCGCGGGATCGTAGCATCCGCCTCTCGGGGGGTCAACGAATCGGGTTGGGTACGCGACGGCGGATCGGCTGCCCGGCCGTGGCGGTGCGGTTGCGCCCGGTCTCCTTGGCCACGTACATGGCCGTGTCGGCCAGCCGCAGCAGGGCGCTCTTCATCTCGTCGAGGGAGAGGTCGTCCGCCAGGTGGCTCTTCATGGTGGCGACGCCGATGGAACAGGTCAGCCCCTTGAGGTGGAGCGGGTAGGGCTGGATCTCGCCCGGCCCGTCGCAGAAGGTCTTGGCCACGATCTCGGCGCGGATGTCCTCGGCCACGTCGATGGCCTTTTCCACGTCGGCGCCGGGCAGGAGCAGGACGAACTCGTCGCCGCCGTAGCGGGCGGGGATGCCCTGGTGCCGCGCCACCCGCTGGCGCAGGAGGTGCCCGGTCTCGCGCAGCACCTGGCTGCCCGCGAGGTGGCCGTGGGTGTCGTTGACCCGCTTGAAGAAGTCGAGGTCGAGGAAGAGCAGCGCCAGGTCCATCTCCTCCTCCCTGCAGCTCCGGATGGTGTCCGACAGCGCGATGTGCAGGTAGCGGTCGTTGTACAGCCCGGTCAGGTTGTCCCGCTTGGCGATTTCCTGGGCCTGCCGGCCATCCAGCACGTTCTGGATCGAGATCGAGATGTAGCCGGCGAAGATTTCCAGGAGGTTGCGGTCCTCATGGCTGTAGCCCGGGGCATTGCGTCGGTTGATCAGCTCCAGGACGCCGCAGATTTCCTGCTCGATGCGGATCGGGATGGCGATCAGCGAGTGCGTCTGGTAGCGGGTCTGCTCGTCCATCCTCCGGTAAAAGAAGCGGTCGGTCGGCGCGTTCGGCGTGACGTAGGCCTCGCCGGTGAGGTAGACCCTGCCGGCGATCCCCTGGTCCGCAGGGATGGTCTGGCCGACCAGGGGGGAGGATTTGTCGCCGAAGGCGGCGATGAAGGTCAGCAGGTTGCGCCGGCGGTCCTCGTGCTTTTCGGACGGGTTGTCGAGGAGGATCGAGCCGGCGGCCGAGGGCACGAAACCGTTGGCCCGGCGCAGGACCTCGATGAGGTTGTCCGCGAGGCTGAGCTCGAGATGGGTCGGGTTGGCCCGGCGCCGTTCGAGGAAGCGCTCGAGCTTGACGTGGTCGAGGCTGTGATAGTCGGCCGTCACCCGGAGCACCTCGTTGGTATCGTCCAACTTTTGCAGCGCATCGCTCATAGAAAAAGGTGCCCGTTCCCGAGACCAACAGGGAGCTTGTCTGTGGCGGGCCGGCGTGGGAAAGATAACAGAACTGCTTGAAAGGGGCTAGAGGAAGAGGTGCCCTCCGCTAGAGCTTGCGCAGCAGTTTCCTGCAGCGGTCGAGCACTTCGCCGACCATGGAGTCGCAGGTGGAGAGCTGGGGGGCGTAGCGCAGGTAGTGGAGGTCGTCGGCGAGGCCGACCAGCTCGCGGGCGGAGTCGGGGTCCGCGTTCCGCGCGATCAGGAGGTCGGCCCAGCGGGTGGAGGGGGTCCCCGGCGGGATCTCCCAGCGCTCGGCCAGGAAATCGCGCCAGGCTTCCTCGATGCGGGCCGCCGCCTGCCGCGGCCGGCTCTCCTGACGGGCTTCCTCGAGGCCGTGCTCCAGCCGGTGGCGCGCCTCGCGGTCCGTCAGCTTGCCGTTCCCCGAAGCGCCGTTCCGCCGCCGGGCGAGGAGGACCGCCAGCGCCAGAACGCCCGGTACAGCCAGAAGCCATGCCCAGCGCCCGGACAACCGGTCGCGCCAGCCGTTCCCCGGCTGGGAAGCTTCCTCGGCCCTAGCGGCCGGTTCGGGTTTTCTTGCCGGGGGGGCGGGCAGGGCCGTGAGCCGGATCGGCTCCACCTTGGCCATCTGGTATCTGTTCGCCGCGGGATCGAAATAGGGGATCCCCGGCACCTCCAGCCGATAGTTCCCGGCCCGCTCGGGGACCACGGGGTAGCTCCAGGTGCGGCTCCCCCGGATCGTCGTGCCCGAGATCTTGTCTTGCTCCTCCTGCTGCGGCGGGAGGATCTTCAGCCCATCGACCTGCGGCATCGGCGGCTCGGGCAGGCCCTGGAGGTTGCCTTCGCCGGAAAGGGTCAACGTCATGGTCGCCGCCTCTCCCAGGCGCAGATTGGACGGCTCCATGGTTGCCGTCAGCGACATCCGGCCGACCGCGCCCGTGAAGCCCGGCGGGGAGGGAGGCAGAGGCTGCACGTCGACGGGCATGACCGCGGTGCGGAGGCTGAGCTGCTCCGACTCGGAGACCGGCGGACCGAAAAAGCGGCGTTTGATCGTCCGCACCAGGAGGTCCATCTCGGTGGGCTGGAGTTGATGGTGGCCGGGCCTGAGAGGAAAGAGGGCCTTCTGCAGCAGCACGACCCGGCCGTAGCGCTTGCCCTCGACCTCGACCATGTCCGTGGGGAGCCTCGTGGGCTGCGGAATGTCGCGTACCCAGAATCCCTGGAAATCCGGGACCGCGGTCGGGGAGACGGCGCTGACGTCCGAGAGTGTGTAGAGATAGACGGTGTAGAGCACCTGCTGCCCCACGACCGGCTTCAGGGGGCGGACCTCGGCGCGGAGGAAGACGTCGGGCCGCCGCCAGGTCCGGTCGCGCCAGGCGGGCTCCCAGTTGCGGAAGATGCGGTCGAACGGGTCTTCCTCGTCGCGGTCGCCCTCGTCCGAAGCGGAGAGGGCGGTGGGCTCGTCCTGGACCAGGACCTCGCGGCTGCCCAGGGAGACGACCTCGCCGCCTACCCGGATGCGCAGGCCATGGATTCGTGCCCGCCCGGTGGAGATGGCGCGGAGCTTCCAGGAGAGCCGGATCGAGCGCGTGAGCCGGCCAGGGCCCAGGAGGATGTCTTCGTGCTGATAGGGACCGCCGACGACCTCCAGGTTGTCCAGCTCGAAGCCGGGCCGGAAGTGCAAGCTGCGGAGGCCGCCCCCCTGGACCTCGATCGAGAGCGTGGCGGTTTCGTCGATGCCGATGCGCTCGGGCTCCAGGGTGGCGCGGACGCGGATCTCTCCGGCGTGAGCGGGAAGGACGGCAAGGACACCAAGGATCATAAGGACAGCAAGGACCGGGAGGGGTGGCATGCCAGGCGTCAGCCTGGCCAGCCCCGGGAGGGGCTGTACTTTTCTAGCCTGGGGTTTCAACCCCAGGCTATGCCGGCCTCCT
>DATLNC010000225.1:0-25605 GCA_035536935.1 Thermoanaerobaculia bacterium | reverse complement strand
AGGGGGGCATGCCCCCCTCCTCCCCGGCTTTCTCTACACTCTCCCAACTACTGCTGGCTCTCTCCACCTTCATCGGCCTCTCCTCTCTGCTTCCCTCATTTTCCCACCCGACCGTGTCTCAGAGGATGTTGGCAGAGAGGGGTTGCCCGGATCTTCCGGGAAGGTTCCCGAACCGTCCGGGAAGCTGCCCGAACCGTTCCACGGATCGAGTTGCTCGATCCTTCAGCGCAGCGTGACGGTCGGGTTCCTTACGAAGCGGGCCCGGTAGGGCAGGCGGTCGTTGAAGGCGACGAGCAGACGGAACAGGCGCGGATTCTGGATCCAGCGCAGCTTCCAGCGCAGGCGCAGGCCCTGGCGGCGCAGGCGGGCGAAATGGTTGACCGACTGCAAGGCGAGCCGCGCCCCCTCCCAATCCCGCTCCGAACAGGCCCGCACGTAGTCGTCGAGCGAGGTGAAGAAGAAGCGCGGCGCGATCCCGTCCTGGATGTAGTAACGGAGCATGCGCTTGTCGTCGGGCAGGATCGCCACGAGCTTCTCCGCATAGCGCAGGCGGCTGTCGATGAACCGGCGCGACGTCGACGAGCCGTTCGAATGGATGCGGAAGCGCAGCAGCGCGCGGTCCACGAAGACGTGCTCCCAGCCGAGCCGGAAGAAGCGCACGAACAGGTCGTCGTCCTCGTAGCCGGAGAGCGCCTCGTCGAAGCCGCCCACCTGCTCGAACGCCTCACGGCGCACGACGCTCGCCGAAGGGAGCACCATGAGATCGGAGGCCACGCACTCGAAGATCGTACGCTTGGGATTCGTCACCCTCTGAGCGCGCAGGAACGCGCGCGTCACGAGGTTGCCGTCGAAGTCCATTTCGTCGAAGTCGCAGTAGGCCCAGCCCACGGCGGGGTCCTCTTCGAGCGGCGCGACGAGGCGCTCGAGATGCTGCGGATGCCAGTGGTCGTCCTGATCGAGGAAGGCGAGGTACTCCCCCTCCGCCTGGCGCGCCGCGAGGTTGCGCGCCGCCGATTGCCCGGCGTTGGCCTGCCGCAGCACGCGGACCGGAAAAGACGTTTCCGGCAGGCCTTCCAGCTCGGCGAGCGAGCCGTCCGTGGAGCCGTCGTCCACCACGATGAGCTCACAGGGGGGCTGCGACTGCGCGAGCACGCTGCGCACCGCGTCGAGCAGGAAGCGGCGCCCGTTGAAGACCGGCATGATGACGGAGACACCGACGGAGACACCGACGGAGACGCGAGGCATCAGGACCCACCTCTTGGGCTCGCCGGACGCAGGCCCGAGACCGGATACTGCCGGGACCGGACCTCGCTCGCCCCCGATCCGAGCGGCCATGCCACGGCGCCGGGCTGGAGATCCGCCACCTTGCGGGACAGGATCTCGGCCACCGCGTAGGCCGGGACGGTCGGCATGTCGAGGTATTCCTTGCGCCAGTCCGGGCCGGGGATGATCGCCGCCGGCCCGGAGTCGCAGGCCTCCAGGACCTCGAAGCCGCTCTCCGGCCCGAAGAGAACGCGCAGGCCCTCGGCCGAGATGCGCCAGAAGTCGTTCGGCTGCGCGTGGGCCGGCCAGGCGCCCGGCACCTGGTGATAGACGAGCCCCCCGGGCTTGAGGACGCGGTTGATCTCGGCGGCCAGCAGCCAGGGCGCCTGGAGGTGCTCGAGGACCGCGGCGGAGAGCACGGCGTCCACCGAGCCCTCGCGCAGGAACCGGCTCAGGCCGTGAGCGTCGCCCACCACGTCCACGTTGGGCCCGGGATGGATGTCGAGCCCGATCACACGGCCCTTGAGCAGGCGGCGCGACGGCACCGCTTCCTCGCCACGCGGCGTGCGCGCCCCGATCTGGAGCATACGGCCTCCATTCAGGAGCCCGGCGAAGCGCCGCATCATCGGCGAGACCCCATTCTCACCTCGGGGCAACTCCGGCCAGGCCGGGAGCGGCCCTTCCGGCAGGGGGAGCGGAAAGCTCGTGGCGCCGCCGTCGGTCTCCAGGGTCATGATCACCGGATGGCCGGGAGGGCAGGCGAGGTAGATGGCGAATCCGCCATGGCGGACATGTTCATGGTCAGGATAATGAGCGAGCAGATCGGGCCGGTCGGAGAACGTCTCCACCCGGGCGGACCGGCCCGCCGATTCGATCCGCAGGGCGCGCACCCGGTGCTCGTGGGCATGGGCCCAGCCGCGAAAGTAGATGCCGTGGGGATCGCACCAGAAGGCATCGATCCAGTAGGCGGTCGGAATCTCCGGCTGCGGGACCGGCTCCGGGGCCGGAGCGGCGCGGAGCTCCGAGCGGTCCGAATGTAATACCTCACGAAAAACGGAGATTCCGCGATCGCCTGGAACCAGATCCGCGGCATCCTCGCCCCGGCATTCGAGCGCGATCGGAGGACGGCCGGCGGCCGCGGCGCGGATCGCCTGGAGATCGGCAGTATCGCTTCCAATATCGCTTCCAATACCGCTTCCAATACCGCCATCCACAACCCCAAGGAAAAAGGTAGCGCCTGCCGAGGAGTCGAAGGGCGCGAATACGAGGCGCAGCGCCTCCTCCGGGGAGAGACGCGGGTTGACCAGCGTCGCGGCTCGGGCATCGGCCGACCCTTCGGCGAAGATGGCGAGCCGCAATCGCGCCGCCGGTTGCTGAGCGATCACATCGAGCGGCAGGACGACGGAGGCGAGCCGGGCGCAGCCCGCAACAAAGCGCTCGGCAATAATTATCCGGTCAGGGCGAAGCCGGCCCGGACGCGGACGCCGGAAGAGCCGCTTCACCGCTCGGACAAACGATCGATCCGGGACCGGGTAAACCGGCGCTTCGGCCCGCGGCCGGTCGCGGTCGATCGCCGGGATGGCCGCGATCGCCATCGGCAGGTGCTTGCGGCCCAACTCCATGAACGCCTCCGTCTCCCCGTCGCAGAGCCCCGATGGGCGCTGCTCCTCCAGCAGAGCGCTGCCGGCGGCGACGGCTGCCGCGAAATACTCGGCGGCCCGGTCGGGACGGCGGAGGCCGTTGAGCTCGAGGATGCCCGAGAAGTAGAGCGCGCCGGCCAGATTGAAGGGCCGCGGCCCCTCCAGCCTCGCCAGCTCCGCCGGTTTTTCCAGATCGAGCCCGAAGCGTGCCTGATAGATCCGCGCCAGGACGGCGCGGCTCGCCGCGGCCTCTTCATGGAGGCCGGCGTTGACGCACTCCTTGAAGTGCCGCCAGGCAAAGCCGCAGGCGAGGGAGGAATCCGGCGGAGCGCTGGCAGCCCGGGCTCCGAAGTAATCGCGCAGGATGCTCCGGTCGGGGTCCGCCGGCCGCATCCGTTCGAGCGCCGGCGGCGAACACGCCGCGAAGGCGCGGAGCGTCTCCGGCGACTCCTCGATGCGGACGTCGGAAAAGCCTGCCTTGGCGAGAAGGAGGGAGAGAGCGCCGCGGTCGTAGATCATCACGTGGAGCCCCGGGCTCAGGGCGCGGCCGAGCACGCCCTGCTCCGTCTCCCTCCGCACGACCGCGAGGTTGGGCGTCGAGAGGACGAGCAGCCCGTCGGGCGACAGGCGCTCGCGCATCGCCACGAGCAGGGTGAGGGGCTGGGCGAGGTGCTCGAGGATCTCCGAGCACAGCACCAGGTCGAAGGGCTCGGGGCCGAGGTCGAGGCCGGCGCTGAAGTAAGAACGGCGGACCGGCACGTCCAGGGCCGCGGCGCCCGCCGCGGCAAGCGGCGAGGGATCGACTCCGAGCACCTCCCAGCCGAACGCGAACCGGCTGAAGTCGAGCGCGAAGCCGAAGCTGCAGCCGACGTCGAGGAAGCGCCGGACCGGCTCGGGAGGAAGGCGCAACAGCGGCGCCACGATGCAGTCGATCCCGGCCCCCTGCTCGACGTAGTAGTCGAGCTGCACGGCCAGATGGATCTCGTAGTCGGGAGGCGTGAGGTCTTCGAGAAAGGCTACGCCGCAGGCCGCGCAGCGCAGCAGGGTGACTCGCGGATGCCCGGGCAGGACGTGATCCACGGCCAGGACGGCGCCCTTGGGTCCCTCCTCGCCGCAGAGTGGGCAGCACGCCCGGATATCCTGTTCAAGCCATTGAAGAGACGCCATTGGAGGGCCGTACTATACACCCCGGGACCTCTGGAGGATGGATGCAGGGGGCAAGCCCCGCCCCTACATGGAGGGTTTGACAGGCTGGGGCGCGAACAGCTCGCGCAGTACCTGCGGCGCTGAAGAGCGGTAGATGTTGTCGTGGCGCAGATCCGGCCGGGGTTTGTACTGCCACTTCAGCCCGGCGCCGGCGTGCGCGCGCAACGCTTCCGCGAGGCGCGACGCCTCGGGGCCGATGTCATCGGAAGCGGACGACAGGTACAAGGTCTTGCGCAGGTCCGGCCGTGCCTTGAGGCGCTCGCCGGCCTTGCGCACCAGTTCCTCGCCGTTCCAATACAGGCTCGGGCTGAGAGCGATATAGGTGTCGAACAGCTCCGGCTGCAGGAAGAACGTCTCGACGACGAAAAGGCCGGCGAGGGATTCGCCGATGATCGCGGTCTCGTCGGTCACCCGGTACCGGAGGCGCACCTGCGGCATCAGCTCGTCCTGGATGAAGCGGCGAAACGCCGCCGAGCCGCCGACCCGCGGCGCGATCTTGCGGTCCTCCTCGACCTCGGTCGGACCGGTCACATCGCGCCGCCGCTCGGTGTTCTCGATGCCGACCAGGATCATCGGCCGCATCTCGCCGGCCTGGATCGCGGAATCGACCGCGGCGGCGACGTGCGGGAAATCCTCCTGCAAGCCGCCGTCCGGCATGTACAGCACGGGATAGCGCTCGGCTCCCATACCTGAGTAGACCGGCGGTGTGTAGACATTGATGCGCCGGGTTTCGCCGAGCCAGGCGGATTCGACCGTGAACGACTGGTGAGACGGCAGCTGCTCGTGAGCAGCGGCATCCCGGCCGCCGATGAGCACGGCGGCCAGGAGCGCGATGCGGAGGATTTTTGGAGTGCGTCTCAGGGTTGGCGCTCCGAAGCGCTCAGGGAAGAATTTCGACGATGACCCGGTCGGGATCTTCCGGCAGCTTGCCGCGATAGGCGACCCGGCCGTCCTTGATGATGAGCAGGCCGGGCAGCGTGGCCACGGCGTACTTCTTGGAAAAGGCGCCGTCCGCGTCGAGGAACACGGTCGAGCCCATGCCCTTGCCGGCCAGGAAGCTCTCCACGGCTCCGCGGTCTTCCTGGAAGTTCACGGTCACGACGCGGGCCTTGCTGCCCCAGCGCTGCGCCACCTGGTTGACCCGCGGCACGACGTCGCGCGAGTGGGGAGACCAGGAGGCCCAGACGATGAAGATGGTCGCACCCTGGGCGAGATCCGCCTCGCTCAGCCGCTCGCCGCCGAGGCCCTGGAGGACCGGACCCTGTGCAGCGGCCGGCGCGAGCTGGACGGCGAAGCCGGCCAGCAGGGCCAGGACCAGAACGAAGGCCATACGATGATGGCGGCGGAGGGGGCTCATGGGCGTGCCTTTCAGTGGGCTTCGGGGGACGTTCGATGCGGGAAGTTGGTCAGGATGCGGATCCGCAGGCCGTCGGGGCAGGTGCAGCGGATGCACCGTTCGCGAACCACCAGGAGAAGCTTCCGCGTGTAGTCCATCTGCCTGGCGCAATCGCCGCAGCGGGCTACGTGATCTCGGAAAGGGGTCAGCAGGTCATCTTCCATCTCATTGTCGAAGAACAGGAACAGCACCGATCCGACCTCTTTACAGTCCATTACCAGCCTCCGGGAGCCCCAGCCAAGTGTGTCATGTCACGCCCTCCGTGCAACCGTCTAGATCAACTGCCGGGCCGGTCCGGATATTTCCGGGCGCTTTACACAAAATTTACTTGGGGTTCACGGCTTGGCGGTGGCACTCCGGCTGCGCATCTTCGTGGGCTCCCCATCCCGGAGGTACCCGTGGTCGCGGGCGAACTCCAGCATGGCAGTCTCCATCAGCCGGCGGCCGCGGTACAGGCGGCTCATGACGGTCCCCACCGGGACCTCCAGGATCTCGGCGATCTCCTTGTAGGAGAACCCCTCCAGGTCGGCCAGCAGGACCACCATCCGGTAGTCGGGCGGCAGCTTGTCGAGCGACTTCTGCACGTCCTCGTCGAGCACGTTTTCGAGCAGCTCCTCCTCGGGGTTCTTGGTCTGGCGGGCGGTATCCTCGTTGACCTGGGTCTCGAAAGACTCCTCGATCTCGGCAAAATCGCTGAGGGCCGGGGCCTGCTGCTTCTTGCGGTAGTTGTTGATGAAGGTGTTCTTCATGATCTTGAACAACCACGCCTTGAAGTTGGTCCCCTCCTCGAACTTGTCATAGTACCGGTACGCTTTGAGGTAGGTCTCCTGGACCAGGTCCTCGGCGTCTTCGGAGTTGCGCGTCATCCGGTACGCGGTGTTATAAAGCGCATCCACGAACGGCATTGCCACCGCTTCGAAGTCCCACCCTTTTTGGTGGTTTGCGCTGAGTTTGGGCATGCTCACCCCCTTCATCGGTATCTCCTCCACAACGTGGATACGCATAGATGGTGCCAACAGATGTACGAGGGAGAAGAAGATTTCGTTTGCAGGTCGTCCCCTTACGGGGACAGCCTGGACAAGCGGAATGAGGACGAGCGGTCCAGCAAAGAGTGGACAGCTCTCGAAATGAGCCTTTCCGGACGGGTGCCTATTCGGCACCTCGGGTGCCAGAAAATCAGACAGGGGTGTATGGAAAAGGCAGTAGCGCCTGGAGGTCGCCAGCCAGGAAATCAAGCCGGAAGGTCGCCTGGGGTTGAAACCCCAGGCTAGAAAGGTACAGCCCCCATCCGGGGGCTGGCTGACGCGATTGCCGGACGCCTCCGGAGGGGGCGATACTCTTCTAGCCTGGGGTTTCAACCCCAGGCTACGGCACCAACTGCGTCGCCGTCGCCGCCGGCTCCTTCAGGAGCCCGCTCGAGGCGAGGCTCCGCTCGGCCATGTCGAGGAAGGGAGCCGGTACCACCCCGAGGAGCACCGTGAGCAGAGCACAGAAGGCGATGACGGCCACCAGCGCCGGCGAGCGGAGCGCGATGGGCGTGGTCACCGTCGAGTCGCGCTGGTACATGAAGACCACGATCCGGAAGTAGTAGTAGAGCGAGATCGCGCTGGTGATCACGCCGATCACCGCCACCCAGGTCCAGCCCGCCTCGATCGCCGCGGCGAACAGGTAGAGCTTGCCCACGAAGCCGCCGGTCAGCGGGATGCCGGTCAGAGCCAGGAGGAAGAGCAGCATCATCGCCGCCAGGAACGGCGAGCGCTTGGCGAGCCCGGCGTAGTCGGCGGTCGTCTCGCCCGCGTACTCGCGGCGCTCAAGCAGGATCACCGTGCCGAACGCCCCCAGGGTGACGAACGTGTAGGCCAGCAGGTAGAAGAGGACCGCCTGGAGGCCCATCTTGGATTCCGTGCTCGGGCCCGCCAGCACGCCGATCAGCACGTAGCCGGCGTTGGCGATCGAGCTGTAGGCGAGGAGGCGCTTGACGTTGTCCTGCGTCAGGGCCGCCAGGTTCCCCCAGATCATGCTCGCCGAGGCCACCAGCGCCACGATCCACTGCCAATCGACCGATACCGGCCAGAGCCCCTCGTAGAGGATGCGGACCAGGATCGCGAAGGAGGCGCCCTTGGAAGCCACCGCTAGCCAGGCCGTGATCGGCGTGGGCGCGCCCACGTAGACGTCCGGCGTCCAGATGTGGAAGGGGACCGCCGCCACCTTGAAGAACAGTCCCGCCAACATCAGGATCCAGCCGAGCGGGACCAGAACGCTGTTCCCTGCCCCCCCCTCGCTGAGCGCGCCCGCGAGGTCGCCGAGCTGGATGTACCGGGTGGCGCCATAGAGGAGCGACATGCCATAGAGCATGATGCCGCTCGACAGGGCGCCGAGGATGAAGTACTTCAGGGCCGCTTCGTTCGAGCGCACCTCGCGCTTGAAGTAGCCGGCCAGGATGTAGCTCGCCAGGGCCATGGTCTCGAGCCCGATCCAGATCGTCAGCAGCGTGTAGCCGCTGGCCATGAACATCATGCCCGCCGTCGCCAGGAGGATCAGCGAGTAGAACTCCGTGGCCCGGTAGCTCCCCTCCTCGATGAAGCGGTAGGAGATGAGCACGGTGAGGATGGTGGCGACGAGGATCAGGATCTTCCAGAAGAAGGCGAAGCCGTCGATGACGAAGCTGCCGCCCAGGATCAGCTCTCTCCCCCAGCCTACCCGCGTATGGACCACGACCAGGATGCCCCCGGTGAGAACCAGGCTGAAGATCGAAACGAACGCCGCCTCCAGGTTGCGGAAGCCGCGGCCCATCGTGCCCACGAGGAGCAGCAGCAGGCCGGCTGCGGAGAGAAGCATCTCCGGCGACAGCAGGAAGAACTGCTGCATTTCCTGGGGGCCAGGTAGACCGGACATGGGGCTACTCCCCCACCGCCCCTGGCGCCCCGGGCGCCATGGGGGACGAATTCGGAGCCGGAGCAGGCTGATCCGCGAGGCGCTCCGTGGTCAGGCTCGGATCGGTCCTGTCGAGCACATACCTGACCGAGTGGTCGAGCACGCGGAAGAACGGCTTCGGGTAGATCCCGATCCAGAAGCAGAGCAGAACGAGCGGCATGAGATAGAGGAGCTCGCGCTTGTTCAGGTCCTGCAGGTTCCTGTTCTCCGGGTTCGTCAGCGGGCCGAAGAAGACGCGCTGGAACAGCCAGAGCATGTAGGCCGCTCCGAGCACGATGCCGAGCGCCGCGAACACCCCCCACCACCAGAAGCGGTTGAACGCTCCCGCCAGGATCGTGAACTCGCCGACGAAGCCGTTGAGCGCCGGCAGCCCGATCGAGGACATGGTGATGATCAGGAAGATCGTGGCGTAGACCGGCATCACGGCAGAGATACCGCCGTACTCGGCGATCATGCGCGTGTGCCGCCGCTCGTAGACGATGCCCACGAGAAGGAAGAGCGCGCCGGTCGAGAGGCCGTGGTTGATCATCTGCAGGATGCCGCCGTTGAGGCCCGGGCCGTTGAGCGCGAAGACGCCGAGCATGACAAACCCTAGGTGGCTCACCGACGAGTAGGCCACCAGCTTCTTCATGTCCTTCTGCGCCATGGCTACCAGCGCGCCGTAGACGATGCCGATGATCGACAACCCTGCCATCCACGGCAAAAGCTGGCTGGTGGCGGCGGGCAGGATCGGCAGCGAGAAGCGCACGAAGCCGTAGGTGCCCATTTTGAGAAGAACGCCGGCCAGGATCACCGAGCCCGCCGTGGGCGCCTCGACGTGCGCGTCCGGCAGCCAGGTGTGGAACGGGAACATCGGCACCTTGATGGCGAAGCTCAGGAAGAAGCCGAGGAAGATCCAGAACTGGAGATCCGGCGGAATCGAGGCGCCGATGTCGTGGAACTGCTGGACCGAGAAGGTCGGCGGGTTGCCCAGCCCCGCGTAGCCGAGCAGGCCGGTCGAGTTGTAGAAGTAGAGCGCCAGGATGCCGAGCAGCATCAGCACCGAGCCGGCCAGGGTGTAGAGGAAGAACTTGATCGCCGCGTACAGCTTGCGCGGACCGCCCCAGATGCCGATGAGGAAGTACATCGGCACCAGCATGACTTCCCAGAAGACATAGAAGAGGAAGAAGTCCAGGGACATGAATACGCCGAGCATGCCCGTCTGGAGAAGGAGCAGGAAGATGTAGTACTCCTTCTCCCGGGTGTGGATCGCGCTCCAGGAGGAGAGGAACGCGAGCACGCCCAGCAGCGTGGTCAGCAGCACCAGGAGCAGCGCCATGCCGTCGATGCCGAAGTGATAGTGCACTCCGATCGACGGGATCCACTCATAGGGACCCTCGACGAACTGGAAGATCTTGTCGTCAACGGCGTCGCGGTCGAACGCGAACCAGAGGGGCAGCGACAGCAGGAAGTCGACCACCACCACGCCGGTCGCATACTTGCGGATGAACGCCGGATTCCGCATCCAGAGGATGGGGATCGCGCCGAGCAACGGCAGGTAGCAGAGAATGCTCAGGATCCGAAAGTTGTCGAACATGTCTCTCCCTCTAGCTCATCTCATCCGCAGCAGCAGGAAGGCGCAGACCAGGGCGAACATGCCCGCGGCCAGCACCAGTGCATAGTTGGATACGAAACCGGTCTGGACCCGCCGGAACTTGCGCGATCCCCAGGCCAGGGTATTGCCCACTCCGTTGACCAGGCCGTCGACCACGAACTTGTCGAACAGGCTGGAGGCCAGGGACAGGAACTCGACCGTGACGTTGCGCACGCCGTTGACCAGGAAGCCGTCGATGAATCCCGCGTCGAAGCGGAACAGCCTCCGGCAGGCGGCCCAGAAGCCGCGGATCACGGTCGCGTCGTAGATCTCGTCCACGTAGTACTTGTTGGCGAGCGTGCGCTGCACGGCCGGCATGCGGGCCTCGAAGGCGTCGTCGGTGGCGGTGCCACGGTCGCCCCCGTAGATGCGGCGCGCCAGCAGCCATCCGCCGACGGCGATGGCGACGGCGATGGCGAGGAGCCCCCACTCCAGCCCGGGGTCCATGTGATGCGCCTCGTGCTCGCCGATCACCGGCTGCAGGAAATGGCCGAATACGTTTTCGGGCAGGAAACCGAACGTGAGGAGCTTGGGAATCCCCACCAGCCCCGCCAGGATGGCCCCGGCCGCCAGCACGTAGAGCGGTCCGGTCATGATCGGCGGCGATTCGTGCAGGTGATGCTCCTGCTCGTGCGTGCCCCGGAAATGTCCCTGGAACGTCAGGTAATACGAGCGGAACATGTACACGGCGGTCAGCGCCGCGGTCAGGATTCCGACCGCCCACAGGACCCAGTGGTTGCCCGCTGCCGCGTTGTGCAGGATCTCATCCTTGCTGAAGAACCCGGCCAGGCCCGGCACACCCGCGATGGCCAGCGCACCGATGAAATAGGTGCGGCTCGTGTGCGGCAGGTACTTCTTCAGACCGCCCATCTTCCGCATGTCCTGCTCGCCGCCCATCGCGTGGATCACCGAGCCCGAGCCGAGGAAGAGCAGGGCCTTGAAGAAGGCGTGAGTCATCACGTGGAAGATCGCCGCCGTGTACGCGCCCAGTCCCGCGGCCAGGAACATGTAGCCGAGTTGGGAGACAGTCGAATAGGCCAGCACCTTCTTGATGTCGTTCTGGGCGATGGCGATGGTGGCGGCGAAGAGCGCGGTGGCCGCGCCGATGATCGCCACGAGCATGGAGACGCCGCCCGCGAGCTGATAGATCGCGTTCGAGCGCACCACCATGTAGACGCCCGCCGTGACCATGGTGGCCGCATGGATCAGGGCCGAGACCGGCGTCGGGCCGGCCATGGCGTCCGGCAGCCAGACGTAGAGCGGGATCTGCGCGCTCTTTCCCGTGGCGCCGACGAACAGGCAGAGGGCGATGAAGCTCGCCAGGCTCAAACCGATCCAGCCCGCGCCCGACATAACCGCCTGGTTCGCCGCGATGGCCGGGAACAGCTCGGTGTACTTGAGCGTGCCGAAGGTCGAGATCAAAGCGAACACGCCGATGACGAAGGCGAAGTCGCCGATGCGGTTGACGATGAACGCCTTCCTGCCGGCGTAGGGCGGAAACTCTTCCTTGAAATAGAAACCGATCAGCAGGTAGGAGCACAGGCCCACGCCCTCCCACCCCACGAACATGACCGCGTAGCTGTTGCCGAGGATCAGCAGCAGCATGGCGCCCATGAACAGGTTGAGGTAGGTGAAGAAGCGCTGGAAGCCGTCCTCGTGGGCCATGTAGCCCCAGGAGTAGAGATGGATCAGGAAGCCGACGAACGTGACCACGAAGAGCATCACGCAGGAGAGCGGATCGATCAGGAATCCGAGCGGCACGTTGAAGTCGCGCACGCCGTTGACGACCGTGTGGATCGGCCCGGCGGGCATCCACATGTAGTAGTCGCGCTCGAAAGGCTTCCAATGCTCGCCTGCGAAGCTCGGATCGCCCGTGTAGTCGAGGATGATCCCGATCGCCAGGGCGGCCGCGATTCCGGTCATGAGGCAAGCGATGAACGCCGCGGCCTTCTTGCTGATCCGCCCGCGGAGGATCACGCCGTTGAGCAGCGCGCCCAGGAAGGGGAGAACGGGGATGAGCCAGACGAAGTCGAGGGGTCTATTCATCCTCTGAGCTCCGTGGCCTCGTCGAGCTGGGTCGTCTCGCGCAGGCGGAACAGGGCGATCAGGATTCCGAGCCCCACGGCCGCCTCGCCCGCGGCGACGGTGATCGTGAAGATCGCGAAGACCTGGCCGGTCAGGTCGGAGAGCTGGTAGGAGAACGCGATCAGGTTCAGATTGACCGAATTCAGGACCAGCTCGATCGACATCAGCACGGTGATCATGCTGCGCCGCGCGGCGACGCCGAAGATGCCGATGGAAAAGAGCACGAAGCTCAGCACCAGGTAATGGGTCGTCGTGACTTCCAGCATGACTACTGCCTCCTCCCCAGGACGACAGCACCGATCATCGCGATCAGCAGAAAGATCGAAGCGATTTCGAACGGCAGCAGGTGCCGGGTGAACAGCGACCAGGCCACGGCCTGCGAGTTGCCGAGGTCCTGGCCGTCGGCCATCCTGAAGACCTCCGGCCGAGCGAAGGCCGGTCCGAGATCGGCCTGCAGGAAGAACCAGCCGAAGAAGCCCATCAGCAAGACCGCAAGCAGGATCACCACCGGCGACTGGCCCGCGAACTTCTTCACCTCGGGTAGCCGGTGGAGGTTGATGAGCATGATGACGAACAGGAACAGCACCATGATCCCGCCGCCGTAGACGAAAATCTGAACGATCGCCAGGAACTCGGCGTGCCGCAACAGGAAGAGAACCGCCACGCACAGGAACGAGCTCAGCAGCGAGATCGCGCCGTACATCGGGTTCCTCATCGTGACCACGCCGAGGGCCGAGATCACGGCGAGCGCGCCGAAGACGTAGAAGAGGATCGAAGGGCCGTTGGCGACGAGCGCTTCCATTACGCGATTTCCTCGTCGGTATACGCGGGCCGCACCTTCCACTCCTGCAACTCGTCCATGTCCACGTACAGGTTCGACCAGCGGTCGTAGGAGGCGAGCTCGTAGGTCTTGGTCGTGAGCCAGATCGACTTGGGCTCGGTCGGGCAGCCCTCTTCGCACAGGCCGCAGAACATGCAGCGCTGCACGTCGATGTCGAACCGGTCGAGGACCTTCTCCTTCTTGTTCGTCTCCGGATTCAGCTCTTGATGCCAGTCGATGTAGATGATGTCGATCGGGCAGTCCTTGGCGCAGATGGTGCACTTGATGCACCGGTCCTCGTCCAGGCGGAACATGCCGCGGAACCGGTGCGCGGGTTCCCAGCGCTCTTCCGGATACTGGATCGTGACCTTCTTCTTGAACATGTTCTTCCCGGTGATCCCCAGCCCGGAGAACAGGTCGAAGAGCATGATCTTGTCGAGAAAACGCTTGATCGCGGACATTACAGGTTACCTCGAAGGAGCCAGAGCCTGACCACGCTGGCGAGCACGAGGTTCGCCAGCGCGAGAGGGATCATCCATTTCCAGCCCAGGTCCATGAGCTGATCGAAACGGTAGCGCGGGAACGTGCCACGGAACCAGATGTAGGCAAACAGGAAGAGCGACACCTTGAGGATGAACCAGATCGGCCCCGGCACGTAGCCCAGGAAGTCGAGCGCAGCAACGTTCGGGAACGGGGGCAGCCAGCCGCCCAGGAACACCGTGGTCGCCACGGCCGAGATCACGATCATGTTGGCGTACTCGCCCAGGAAGAACAGGGCGAAGCGCATGCCGCTGTATTCGGTGTGGAAGCCCGCCACCAGCTCCGATTCCGCCTCCGGCAGGTCGAACGGGTTGCGGTTCGACTCGGCCACGCCGGCGACCAGGTAGATGAAGAACGAGATGAGCAGCGGCACGAAGGTGACAAGAACCGTTACCCAGTCTCTGGCTTGCTGCGCCTGGACGATTCCCACCAGCGACATCGTGCCGTAGAGAATCAGCGGCGGGACGAGCGACAGCCCCTGCGGCACCTCGTAGGAGATCATCTGCGCGGCCGAGCGCAGGCCGCCCATCAGCGAGAACTTGTTGTTCGAGGACCAGCCGCCGAGGATCAGTCCGTAGACGCCGATCGTCCCCATGGCGATGATGAACAGCAGGCCCGCGTTGACGTCGGTGATGAACCAGTTGAGCGCTCCCAGCTCGCCGGCCGGCGGGCCGATCGGGATCACTGCGAAGATGATGATCGCCGGTCCGACCACCAGGCAGG
Organism: Thermoanaerobaculia bacterium; assembly: GCA_035536935.1. Taxonomy (GTDB): domain Bacteria; phylum Acidobacteriota; class Thermoanaerobaculia; order Multivoradales; family UBA5704; genus DATMER01. The sequence continues at coordinate 11,365 of DATLNC010000225.1, read as the reverse complement.
GGGCGAGGATGAACGCCCACTTGACCGCCTGGTTCGGGATGTTGTCACCCTTGACCAGCAGCTTCATCACGTCGGCAATGGGCTGCAGGATGCCCCACGGTCCCACGCGGTTCGGACCGACGCGCGCCTGCATGTAGCCCAGGATCTTGCGCTCGGCCAGCACCAGGTAGGTGATGAGCGGCAGGATGCCCAGGAAGAGCAGGACCAGGATCTTGATCGCCGGCGAGAACGCGAAATAGAACAGCGTGTCGCCGAGGGCCTCGCGGATCGCATCCATCAGCGGTCGACCTCCCCGAGCACGATGTCGGTGGTGCCGATCAGCGCCACGAGATCGGCGAGCAGGTGGCCCTGGGTCAGCTCGGGCAACGACTGCAGATTGATGAACGAGGGCGCCCGGACGTGGCAGCGGTACGGGTTGGGCGTGCCGTCGCCGACGATGTAGAAGCCGATCTCGCCCTTGGGACCCTCGATGCCGTGGTAGACCTCCGTCTCCTTGCCGGCCTTCAACACGCGCTGCCGCTTGGCCATGATCGGCCCTTCGGGGAGCTTGTCCAGGCACTGTTCGATGATGCGGTTCGACTGCCGCATCTCTTCCATGCGCACGAGGTAGCGGTCGTAGGTGTCGCCGTTGTGGCGCACCGGGACGTCGAAGTCGACCTCGCCGTACGCCTCGTAGGGCATGGCCTTGCGCATGTCCCATCCAATGCCGCTGCCGCGCAGCATCGGGCCGGTGATGCCGTAGTCGATGGCCACGTCGGGAGGCAGCACGCCGATGCCGACGGTGCGCTGCTTCCAGATGCGGTTGTTGGTGAGCAGCCCCTCGTACTCGTCCACCGCGGCCGGGAAGATCGCGACGAGCTCGCGGCACGTGTCGGTCCAGCCCACGGGCAGGTCGTGCGGCAAGCCGCCGGGACGCATGCAGTTGAGCGTCAGCCGGGCGCCGCAGAACTGCTCGAAGAGGTCGAGGATCAGCTCGCGCTCGCGGAAGCAGTAGAAGAACGGCGTCATGGCGCCAATGTCGATCGCGTGGGTGGCGAGCCAGAGCAGGTGCGAGGAGATGCGCTGCAGCTCGCAGAGGATCGTCCGGATGTAGCGCGCCCGCGGCGGGATCACGAGCCCGACCAGCTTCTCCACCGCTCCGACGTACGCGAGGTTGTTGGTGGCCGCGGCCACGTAGTCCATGCGGTCGGTGTGGGGGACGTTCTGGAAGAACGGGTGGAGCTCGAAGAGCTTCTCGGTGCCGCGGTGGAGATAGCCGATGATCGGGTAGCAGTAGGTGATGCGCTCGCCATCGACTCTGAGCTTCAAGCGCAGCACGCCGTGGGTGGACGGGTGCTGGGGGCCGAAGTTGAGCTCCATCTCCTCGCCCTTGGCGAAGAGGGAGTCGCTCATCAGCGTCTCGGCCGGCGCGAACGGGCTCTGCATCGGTTCAGTCATGCCCTCACCCTTCCCTCGCTCCGGAGGAGCGATACTTTTCTAGCCTGGGGTTTCAACCCCAGGCAAAGGCGCTCGTCGGCCCGCCTGGGGTTGAAACCCCAGGCTAGAAGGGTACAGCCCCTCCCGGGGCTGGCTGGCGCGTTGCGGTTCTGGCTGCTCTTCATGATCATGCGGCTCTAGCTGGGCTCCGGAGGGGCTGGCTTCGTGCCGGCCGGAGGAGTGCTCGGGGTCGGCGGCTCGGGAGGCTTGGCCGGCTTCCAGCCGGTGCCGGTGCCCGCGACGGGGCCGGCCGTCTCCTGGTAATACTCGGGATAGATGGCGCTGCCGGTGTCGATCCCCTCGACCGGGAAATCCTTGCGCAGCGGGAAGCCGTTGAACCCTTCCCAGAGAAGGATGCGCGTCAGGTCCGGGTGCCCGTCGAAGCGGATGCCGAACATGTCGTAGGCCTCGCGCTCGCACCAGTTGGCTACGCGCCAGACGCCGCACACGGTCGGCACCGGAGTGGCCTCGTCCGCGGACACTTTCAGGCGGATGCGCCGGTTCGTCTCGAAGCTGTGCAGGTGGTAGACCACGTCGAATCGCGGCTCCCGCTTGGGGTAGTCGACGCCGCAGATGTCGATCAGGTAGGTGAACTTATGCCGGTTCTTGAGCGAGGCGGCCACCTGGGCGATCGCGTCGCGCCGCACCTGGAAAGCCATGTCGCCCGCGAAGCTGCGCGCCGACTCGATCGCGTCGCCAAACTCGTCCTTGATCGCGACCGTCAGCGGATCGGAGGCGCCGTCCTGCCACTCGGGCGCGACGGGGTCCTTCTCCCAGACCGGCCGGTTCGGATCCTCTTCATGCTTGGGCTTGGCCGCGGCAGCCGGCTTGGCCGTTTCCCCTGCCGCGGGAGCCGCTCCACCAGCAGCCTTCGCAGCTTTCGCGGCGGCAGCCTTTTCCAGCGCGGCAGCCTTGAGCGCGGCCTTCTCCTCGTCGGAGAGCGGCTTCTTCTCGCCGGGAGCCGGAGCCGTCGGCGCAGTATCGGCGATATTCGCCGGCTGCTGAACCGCTCCGACATTCTCCCCGCCGCCCGCCGCCGCCTTGGCCGCGTCGGCCTTCGCCTCGGCAGCCTCCTTCTGGATGGCTGCCTCTTCCGATGGAGGAACTGGCTTGTCCTGCTCGTCGCTCACGGGCGGCCCTCCCTGGCGATCACAGGAGTCTCCGAGGTGGTCTGGCGCGAGCGGGTCATGCGGTCGATCTTGCGCTGCAGGTGGAGGAGGCCCCACATCAGGGCTTCAGGCCGCGGCGGGCAGCCGGGCACGTAGACGTCGACCGGGATGACGCGGTCGACTCCCTGGGTGACGGCGTAGGTCCGATATGGCCCGCCGCAGGTGGCGCAGGCGCCCATGGCGAGGGCCCACTTGGGCTCGGGCATCTGGTCCCAGAGGCGGCGCACGATGGGCGCCATCTTCTCGGTGACCGTGCCGGCGACGATCATGAGGTCGCTCTGGCGCGGCGTGGCGCGGAAGACCTCGGCGCCGAAGCGGGACATGTCGTGGCGCGGGTCGAGCACGGCCATCATCTCGATGGCGCAGCAGGCCAGGCCGAACTGCATGGGCCAGATCGCGGAGCGCCGGGCCCAGTTGAAAATCTTGTCGTAGGTCGTGGTGAGGACGTTGGCCTCGTTGTTGTCCATCAGGCCCATTTGAGCGCCCCCCGGTTCCAGATGTAGACGTACCCGACGATGAGGATGACGAGGAAGACCATCATCTCGATGAAGCCGAAGAGCAGCAGCTTGTCGAACATGACAGCCCAGGGGAACAGGAACACGGTCTCGACGTCGAAGATGACGAAGAGGACTGCAATGAGGTAGTACCGGATCGAGAACCGGTGATCGTGGGCGAAGGTCTCCGGCTCGTTGCCGCACTCATAGGGATCGCGGTTCGTGGTCGGGCTGCCGACGTGCCGGAGGAGACGCGCCGCGAGCAGGGTCACGGCCAGGAAGCCGATCGCCACAAGCGTGAAAACGAGGATGGGCAGGTAGCTCTCCATGGACTCCCTTAACCTCCTGAACGCCGCTAAGTCCCTTTGGGCGGGCGTATTCTACCCGAGGACCGGGGGGTGTCAAGGAAACGCCCGCATCACCTCTTCGGACCACACCGGCATCTCCCCGCCGAGCCTCCGGGCCGCCTCGTTGTAGGCGGGCAGAAGCCTGCGCGGGTCGCAGGCGGCGGCGACGAGCCGGTCGCGGCCGAGGGCCTTCTCGATTGCGGCGGCCATCTTCCATCCCACGGTGTACCAGGGTCCCTGCTCGCCGTAGAAGGACATGGCGGCCTTCTGCGCCTCCTCTTCGGAGAGCTTTCCCGCCAGGACGTCGCGGAAGAAGGCTTCGAGCTTGCGGCGGTCTTCCGGGAACCGGGCCACGTCGCGGTCCCAGCGCTCGCGGTCCGCCGCCGGGCTCACGGAATGGGGGTGGACGTCGGGTCCGCCGGCCGCGGCGAGCACGGCTATCCCCTCGCCGAAGGCGCCCATCCAGAGCAGGGCGGTCCGGGTGGTCGCCGGGAGCTTCGCGATTTCCGCCTCAACGGCCGGGGTGGGGCAGCTCCCTCCGAAGCCGATGTGGTGGAGCTCATGGGCGAGGGTGTTCTCGAGCTTCTCCGGAGGGACGGCGGGGTCCAGGTAGAGGAAGATGGCCGGGTCGGTCTTGACCTCGAAGACGAAGCTGTTGTCCCTGGGCTTGATGACAGGGTAGACCTTGGCCCGGATGCGCGCCCCCTCCGGCAGGTAGGCCAGGGCGCGGCGGGCCGCGGCGGAGGGGTCCACCGCGGTCCACAGCCCGAGGGTCCGGGTCAGGTCCGGAGCCCGCTTCGCGACGTCGTCGGAGAGCACGAACGTCCGGAAGTCCGCGTCCTCGAAGGGCCGTCCCATCTCCGTGTCCCGCTTCTTGAGCCGGACATACCCCTCGCTGGCGAACAACCGCTGCCAGTCCGCATCCGTCCTTTCCTTCTTGGAGAGAATGTGCAGGACGGCGTCGGCCTCGTCCGTGACCATGCGGACGTCTACCGCGGAAGGGGCAGGTTGGGCCAAAGCGAGAAGAAGAAAGAGGATTGCCATGGACGGAAGCTTACCGGACCCCAAGCATCCGCAGGTCCAGCACCTCCCCAACTTCCAAGTCCCGGGCCTGCACCAGCACCCGGATATCCTCCCCCATCCCCTCGCCGTCGAGGAGAGCCATGGCCTCCTGCCGGGCTTCGGGGCCGGCATCCTGGAGGTCTTCGAAGAGACCGCAGGCGGTGAGCCAGAGGGCCTGCCGGGTGAAGGCCACAGTCCTGAGCCCCGCCGCCTCGCCGGCCTGCCTCAAAGCCGTGAAGTCCACGTGGGCCGTGAGGTCCTGCTCCCCGACCAGGACGAAGGGGTTCCGGTGGACTCTCTGGCGGGTATAGCAGGCCAGGGTCCCGTGCTGCCGGATGCGGACATCCAGGAGGCGCTCGCGCTCGAAGCCGTAGTCACAGGTGACGAGGAGCCCGCGTCCGAGTCGCCGTGCCAGCTCCGAGTAGAGAGGGACCCAGCCCGGAGCGAGGTCGGCTATCTGCCCGGGCTGAAGGACGGCGCCTCCGAGGAGATCCGGAAGCGCGGGGTCGGACAGCTCGCCTTCTTTCCAGATGAAAGCGTCCCCCTCCAGATCCACCCACAGCTCCCTGCTTCGTCCGATCAAACGGTGGACCGGCAGGGCGTCGAACAGCTCATAGGAAAAGATCAGTCCCTCCACCGGGCCGACCTCCTCCAGCCGCTCGAACCGCTCGACTCCGGCGGGGACGGTTCGCGCGATCCGGTCCCAAGCGAGGACTCTGCGCTCTCCATCTTGAACATTCCCGAGGTGGACGCCGGTCCCGTACCCTGCCTCGAAGAGATCCGCCGACCTGCCGAGCGCCTGGTCCAGCCGCCGAAGCAGCCTGGAGGTGGCACGCCCGAAGAGCGGAGAGAAGGACGATCCGGTTACGTAATCCCCCTCTTCCCCGATGGGAACGTCCTCGCGCCGGTAATAGCCCAGTTCGCCATAGAGGGCCTCCTCCATGAACGCGGCGAAGGGGATCGGCCCTTCGGCACGGATGCGGGCGCGGAGGCGGTCGGCGGGGGTGTGCATTCTGCGAGCTTAACTGAGTACGTCTGCCGCGAAACGTGCCCTCGGCGCCGCGAATCCGGAGCAGGACGCGGCTCGCCGTTCACAGCGGGCTCTATTGTCTGGACACGTCGCGGCACAGACTCTTTATTTCGCGGCACTCGTTCAACACCATGCCGCTAACTGCGTGAATTTCGCGGCATATCGATGAAGATAGGCGGCCCGGAGACGCCAAGGAGCCGCCAATTTCACTCAATTCGCGGCACGGCGAGACTCAGCAGCGGCATCGCGCGAGGTAGGAGCCGCGAAAACCTTGATGGAAGCCGCGACTTGCCAGAGGGGGACGGTTGCCCTCTGGATTGTCGCGGCTCCCCTCATGTGATTCGCGGCATTCATCACCTAGATTGTTTCAACAGTAAACTCCCCTGCCATGCCCTCCCGCCCCCTCGTCATTGCCCATCGCGGAGCCAGCGGGTACCGGCCCGAGCACACGCTCGCGGCTTACGAGCTGGCGATCGAGATGGGCGCGGACTTCATCGAGCCGGATCTCGTCATCACCCGGGACGGGGTCCTCGTCGCCCGCCATGAGAACGACATTACCGGGACCACGGACGTCATCGACCGGCCCGAATTCCGAAGCCGGCGCAAGACGAAATGGATCGATGGGCGGGAGGTCACCGGCTGGTTCACCGAGGACTTCACCCTCGCCGAGATCAAGACCCTCCGCGCCCGGGAGCGCCTCGAGTTCCGCGACCGGCAATTCAACGGCATGTTCGAGGTCCCGACCTTCCAGGAGATCCTCGAGCTGGCCCGGCGGCGGAACGTCGGGGTCTACCCCGAGACCAAGTTCCCTTCCTACCTCCGATCGATCGGGCTCCCCCTGGAGGAGCCCATGGTGGAGGCCCTCCAGGCCGCCGGTTTTCAGGGCCGCGACGCTGCGGTCTTCCTCCAGTCCTTTGAGAGGGTTAGCCTGAAGCTCCTGAAGACCATGACCGACCTCCCCCGGATCCAGCTCCTTGACGACGCAGCGCACACGATGGCCACTCCGGAAGGGCTCGCGGAGATCGCCACCTATGCTGACGGTATCGGCCCCGACAAACGGCTGATCGTCCCGGCCGGCCCGGACGGCCGCCTGCGCCCGCCCACCTCCCTGGTGGAGGATGCCCACCGCGCCGGGCTGCTGGTCCACCCGTGGACATTCCGCAGCGATCCGGTCTTCCTCGCTCCTGACTATGAGGGGGATGCGGTCCGGGAGATCGAACAGTTCCTGTCCTTGGAGGTGGACGGCCTGTTTACCGATTTCCCGGACCTGATTGCCCGCTGACGAACGCCTCAGTGGGTGGCGTGGAGCTGCTTCAGGTACTGATAGGTCGTGGGCAGCGTGGCGAGAAGCTCGCGCTGCTGGTTCTTGACCTTGGCGAACAGCGGCTCCGCCTTGGTGCGCGCATCCTTCTTGTACAGCAGGGCAGGCATCGGCTTCTCCGGGACGAGGCCCATCCCGCCGAAGATGCTGTAGTAGCTGCCGTTCGTCCAGAAGTTCCGGAACTCGCTCTCGAAGTTGGTGTAGTAGGAGGCTTCGTCCGAGCTCGGCATGTTCACGGGCAGGCCGGACTTGTAGGTCGCCATCTTCTCCTTGAAGTTGTCCGAGAGCGTGAGCTCCTCCTTGTTCGCCCGCCAGAACGGCGTGTCCATCCGGGGCGACACCACGTAGTGCGCCTGGATGAAGTCGCGGCAGTCGTCGAACATGACCTCGATCTCCTTGTTGAAGCGGTCGATCAGGATCGGGTCGAAGCGCTTGTCCGGGAAGTGCTTGGCCAGGAAGAAGTTCGCGGCGTAGGTGAAGTAGATGCCCGTCGACTCCAACGGCTCCAGGAAGCAGGAGGAGAGGCCGATGCTCACGACGTTCTTGACCCAGGCGCGCCGGTTGCGGCCCACCCGGAAGCGGATCTTGTTGAGCGGGGTCTTCTCGGGGTCCAGGTTCCAGAGCTTGCAGAAGTCGCGCGCGGCCTCATCCTGCGTGGCGTGCCGGCTGGAGTAGACGTATCCCGAGCCGAAGCGGCCGAGCATGGGGATCTTCCAGGTCCACCCCGAATCCATGGCAATCGAGGAGGTGTAGGGCTCGATCCCGTTCTTCTCGTCGTCGTGGGGCACCGCCGAGGCCACGGCGCTGTCGCACATGAGGTAGTCGCTCATGTCGAGGAAGGGCTCTTCCATCGCCCCGTTCATGAGCAGCGACCGGAAGCCCGAGCAATCGATGAAGAGGTCGCCCTCGATCGTGAGCCCGCTCTTGGTCTTGAGGGAGGTGATGAACCCGTCCGCGTCCTTGGTCGCGCCTTCGAAATCGTCGATGATGTGATGGACCCCCTGCTTGCCGACCGCGAACTTCCGCAGGAACTCCGCCACCAGGTGGGCGTCGAAGTGCCACGCGTAGTTGACCGCCCGCCGTCCGTCGAGATGGCGGGGGGAGAGCTTCGCGTCCATGACCGGCGGCTCCTTGAAGCAGGCGTAGTCGTAGGGCTCGGCGTTGCCCTCGTTCCGGCGGAGCAGCCAGTAGTGCGAGAGGGGCACGTCGTCGCAGTTCGGCAGCAGGCCGAACGGATGGTAGAAGTGGTTGTCCTTGCCGTTCTCGGCCGGCGCCTGCCAGTTGACGAACTTGATCGCGGTCTTGAAGGCGGCGTTGCACTCGCGCATCCACTCGTCCTCGGGGATTCCGAGGTAGTCGAAGAAGGCGCGCTGCAGGTTCGGCACCGAGGCCTCGCCCACTCCGATCCTGGGAATGGTCTTGGACTCCATGAGGGTGATGTGCACGCTGCCGTGGAGAGCTTTCGAGAGATACGAAGCGGTCATCCAGCCGCCCGTTCCGCCGCCGAGGATCACTACACGCTGGATAAGGGAATTCCGAGAGGCGCTCGCGCCCGTGTCCATGTCCAAACCTCCCTCAAGTCAAAAACTTCATTAAATTTGATAGATCCGCCACCTCACGGAGGCGAACGCTTTCAAAGTGCATGGAGACCCGGAAAGCGGGACAAGCCAGGATAGACTCCCCGCAATGATTCGCGGAATGACCGCCCCCTCCCTCCCCACGACCGGGCGCCTGCTCGAATTGGTCGAGGCCATGTCCGGTCAGCCCGTGGTCATGCTGGTGGACCTCGTGGCCGACCTCTTCATCACCGGTACCCCGAAGCGGATCAGCCGGGAAGCGCCCGTGCTCATCCTGTCCTACCAGGGGGAGAGGCTGGTCCCGGGCGGCGGAGCCAATGCGGTGGCCAACGTCGCCGCCCTTGGCGGCCGGCCCCTTCCTCTCGGAGTCGTCGGGGACGACGCCAGCGGACGCGGGCTCCTCGAGGCCTTTCACGAGCATGGGGTAACCACCCAGGGCATCCAGGTCCGCTCCGGCTACCGGACGCCCACCAAGGTGCGCATCCTGGGCGGCGGCAAGCATTCGATCAAGCAGCAGATCGTGCGCTACGACATCGAGGAGACGCTGGAGCTGACCAGTGGGGAGCGCGACAAGCTTGCCGAGTCCTTGGAGCACTGGTCTGGGGAGGCACGGGTGGCGATCCTGTCGGACTACGGCTACGGCACCGTCGAGCCGGGGCTCCTCCCGCGGGTCCGCGAGGCCCTCGGCCCGGAGGCCACCCTGGTCTGCGACAGCCGCTTCCGCCTCGGGGACTTCCGTGGCCTGGACGGCGCCACCCCGAACGAGGAGGAAGCCGAGGCGCTCCTGGGCTCCGCGATCGACGAGGATCCGGCCCGCCTGGCGAAGGGAGGGAACGCGTTGCGCGAGCTACTCATGGCGCGCTTCCTCCTCATTACTCGCGGCAGCCGGGGGATGAGCCTTTTTGAACGGAGATCGGTGGCCCACCTGCCCGTCCACGGAACCGACCAGGTGGCGGACGTGACCGGCGCGGGCGACACGGTCATCGGCACCTTCGCCCTGGCGCTCGCCGCCGGAGCCACGCCGCTCGAAGCGGCCCTGCTCGCCAACTACGCAGGCGGGGTCGTGGTCATGAAGATGGGGACGGCGACGCTCACCCGCGAGGAGCTGCGGCACGCGGTGGAGAGCGATCCCGGCATCCTGGAGGAGCTGCGATGGGCGAGGTCCTGACTCTCGACGAGCTCCGCCAGCGGGTGCGCGCTCTTCAGGCTCGCGGAAAGCAGATCGCCTTTGCCAACGGCCACTTCGACCTGCTCCACGTCGGCCATCTGCGCTACCTGCGTGCCGCCCGAGCCGAGGGGGACGCCCTGATCGTGGCGATCAACGACGACGACTCCGTGGCCCGGCTCAAGGGCCCTGGGCGGCCGGTGGTCCCGGCGGCCGAGAGGGCCGAGTTGCTCGCAGCGTTGGAGCCCGTTGATTTCGTCGTGGTCTTCAAGGGGGACTCCCCCGCGCCTCTGCTGACCGAGCTGCGGCCGGACGTGCACTGCAAGGGAACGGACTACGGATCGCCCGAGCGGGTGCCCGAGCATGAGGTGGTCAGCGCCTACGGCGGCCGCACCGCCCTGGTGGGCGACCCCAAGGACCACGCGACCTCCGACCTGATCTCCAAGGTGAAGGCGCTGCCGGAGAAGGGGTGAAAATCCTCCTCATCCGCACCAGCGCCCTGGGCGACGTGGTGCACTGCCTGCCGGTGCTCACGGCCCTGCGCCGCCATTTTCCCGGCGCGAAGATCGGCTGGGTGGTCGAGGGAGCCATGGCCCCGGTGCTCGCCGGGCATCCCGACCTGGACGAGCTGCTCGTCGTCCGCCTTCGCGCCTGGCGGAAGAAGCCGTTCTCCCGACAGACCCGGAACGAAGTGGCGGCTTTCCGGGACGCCCTCGACCGCTTCGCTCCGGACGTGACCCTCGACCTCATGGGCAACCACAAGGCAGGGTTCCTCTCCGCCCTGACTCTCTGCGACCGGCGGATCGGCCCGGACCGGCCCTGGCGAAGGGAGCCGTCGAGCTCGTTCTGGATCAGCGAGCCGGTCGAGGTCCACGGGACGCACGCTGTTGACCGCGCCCTTTCCTTGCTGGACGCTCTCGGCATCCCCCCGGAGCCCGCCGACTTCGGCGGCTCGAAGATCTTCCGGGAAGAACCGGAGAACCTCCCGGAGCCGCCGTTCCTCCTCATTCAACCGGGCGCCGGCTGGCCGAGCAAGCGCTACCCGCCTGAGCGCTGGGGGGAGGTGGCCCGCCGGCTGCTGGAGGCGACCGGCCTCCCTACCTGGGTGCCCATCGCCCCTGGGGAGGAAGGCCTTGCGGCCGAGGTCGAGGCGACCGGTGGCGGCGCGGTCCGCACGATGCCGGCGGACCTCCCTACCCTGGCGGCGCTGCTCCGACGGGCCCGGTTGGTGATGGGGGGCGACTCCGGACCCACGCACCTCGCCCATGCCCTGGGCACCCCGGTCCTGATGCTCATGGGTCCCACCGATCCCGCCCGGCACGGCCCCTACGGCGCGCCGGAGCGCGCCCTCTGGAAGCTCCTGCCCTGCAGCTTCTGCTACCGCCGCTTCGACGAGACCAAGGCCTGCCTGCTGGACATACCGGCGGAGCAGGTGGCGGGGAGAGCGGTGGAACTGATTGATCCCGTCCCCCCTCTCCCCAGCCCTCTCCCCCGTGCCGGGGGAGAGGGAGCCCTGTAAGGCCCTGTGCTAAACTTCGCGCCGTAGATCCAGACGAGGAGACGTACGGCTGTACCTCGCCTTTGGCGGGGCGCGCAGGAGATTTCATGGCACCACCAGAAGCAGCCAGAAAGCCAGCCGCGAGCAATGCACCTGACAAGCTCGGTGAGCTCCTGGTCAAGTCCGGCCGGATCAACCAGGCGCAGCTTCAGGAAGCGCTCGCGCA
>DATLNC010000224.1:0-18562 GCA_035536935.1 Thermoanaerobaculia bacterium | reverse complement strand
CGCTCCAGCCATCGAACACCGAGCCAGTTGCCGGCGTTGCCGTCAGCGTGACCACGGTGTTGTAGCTGTACGACTCGCTGCAGTCGGAGCCGCAGTCGATCCCGGCCGGAGAGCTCATCACCGAGCCGCTCCCGGCTCCCGACAGGCTCACCGTCAGCTCATGATTGGCCACGGAGAAGGTCGCGGTCACCGAGCGCGCCTGATCCATCGTCACAGTGCACCCGCCCGTGCCTGCGCACGCCCCGCTCCAGCCGTCGAAGACAGAGCCTGCCGCCGGCGTCGCCGTCAGCGCTACCGCCGTGTTGTAGGGGTAGGACTCGCTGCAATCGGACCCGCAGTCGATCCCGGCCAGCGAGCTCGTCACCGCGCCGGTCCCGGCCCCCGCCAGGCTCACCGTCAGCGCGAAGTTCGCCACCGAGAAGGTCGCCGTCACCGAGCGGGCCTGGTCCATCGTCACATTGCACGCTCCCGTACCCGCACACGCCCCGCTCCAGCCATCGAAGACAGAGCCGGTCGCCGGCGTCGCCGTCAGCGCGACCACCGTGTTGTAAGGGTAGGGCTCGCTGCAATCCGAGCCGCAGTTGATCCCCGCCGGCGAGCTCGTCACCGCGCCGGTCCCGGCTCCCGCCAGGCTCACCGTCAGCGCGAAGTTCGCCACCGAGAAGGTCGCCGTCACCGAGCGCGCCGCGCTCATGGTCACTACGCATGTTCCAGTGCCAGAGCAGTCGCCGCTCCAGCCGGTGAAGGTCGAACCCGTCGCCGGAGTTGCGGTCAGGGTGACGACGGTGCCGGTGGCATACGGCTCGCCGCAATCGACGCCGCAGTTGATCCCGGCCGGCGAACTCGTCACCGTGCCGGAGCCTGCCCCGGCCTTGTTCACGGAGAGCGTGAAGGCATTCTGGAACGTCGCTGTCACGTCGCGGTTCTGGTTCAGCTTCACCGTGCAGGTACCGGTGCCCGTGCAGTCGCCGGACCAGCCGGTGAAGATCTTGCCGACATTCGCCGTGGCCGTCAGGGTCACGTCGGTCCCGTGGGCATAGTTTTCCGTACAGTCGCCCCCGCAGTTGATTCCGGCGGGAGAGCTGACCACCAGGCCGCCCCCCGCATTCGTCACGCTCAGCGTCTTGGGCGTCTGTGCGGCGACCGCAGCCGGCAGAGCCAGGCCGAGAAAAAGCAAGGACAGAGAGAAGATACGGCGTAGAACCATGAGTCCTCCTCAGAACTCCTGCAGGTACGCAGAGAAATATTGATCGCTAAAGGTAAAGCAGAGAGATCATACATCTTCTGTGCTCTGGCCCGCGTCTATCGTTCGATAGATGCCCTCAGGGGGGATTGACAAATAGAACGACCGTTCGTACAATACGCTTATGGGCAAGGGCGCTGAAACCCGCGAGCGGATCCTGGATCAGGCGGTCCGCATTGCCAGCCGCGACGGGCTGGAGGGGTTGACCATCGGTACGCTCTCCTCGGAGCTTGGCCTCTCGAAGAGCGGTCTGTTCGCTCACTTCGGATCCAAGGATGAGCTCCAGGTGCAGGTCCTTCAGGCTGCCGTGGGCCGGTTCACCGAGGTCGTGATCCGCCCTGCTCTTGCCGCGCCGCGAGGCGAGCCGCGCATCCGTGCCCTGTTCGAGAACTGGCTTGCCTGGTCCAATGCTCCGGACAGAGGCTGCATCCTCGTCGGGGCGTCAACCGAGTTCGATGACCGTCCGGGACCGCAGCGCGACACCCTGACCAAGGCCTTTCGCGACCGCTCGGCGTTCATGGCCAAGGCCGCCCGCCTGGCCATCGAGGCCGGCCACTTCCGCGCAGACCTCGATCCCGAGCAGTTCGCCTTCGACCTCGACGCCATCGTCCTCGGCTACCACAATGCCCAGCGGCTGATGCGCAACCCCAAGGCGGGCGATCTCGCCCGCGGCTCCTTCGAACGTCTCCTGGCTTTCTACAAGGCCTGATCCGATGAACACCTGTACGTCCGCACTCCGCTCTATTCAAAAACGCACGATCGTTCGTGCTTGATGGGAGATTTCCATGGCCGATGCCTACATTCTCGATGCCGTCCGCACGCCGCGAGGTCGCGGCAAGGCGGGCAAGGGCGCCCTGTCCGGAATCCATTCCCAGGAGCTGATGGCCCAGGTCCTCAATAGCCTGGCCGAGCGCTCCGGCATCGACACCACCGAAGTCGATGATGTGGTCGTCGGCTGCGTCTCCCAGGCTGGCGAGCAGGGAGCGAACGTGGCCCGAAACGCGATCCTCGCGGCCGGCTGGCCCATCGAGGTCACAGGCGTGAGCTTGAACCGCTTCTGCGGCTCGGGTCTCCAGGCGGTGAGCTTCGCAGCCATGGGAGTTGCATCCGGCTTCCAACGGCTGGCGGTGGCAGGCGGGGTGGAAAGCATGTCCCGCAATCCTATCGGCTCGGACGGCGCGGGTCAGGACGGCAACAATCTTCATCTGCGCAAACGGCACTACCAGGTACCCCAGGGGGTCAGCGCCGACCTGATCGCCACGCTCGAGGGCTTCTCCCGCGAGGAGATCGACGCTTTCGCCCTGGAGTCGCAGCGCCGGGCTGCGCAGGCCGAGCAGGAAGGCCGGTTCCGCAGCCGGATTCCGATCCGCGATCCGGAGACCGGGCAGGTGGTCCTGGAGAAGGACGAGCACCCGCGCTCCGAAACCACGGCCGAAGGGCTGGCCGCGCTGGCCCCCTCCTTCGTCGCCATGGGCGAGACCTGGGACCCGATCGCGCTCCAGCGCTACCCCGAGGCCGGTGAGATCCGCCATGTCCACACCGCGGGCAACTCCAGCGGAGTTGTCGACGGGGCGGCCGCCGTCCTCCTGGCCTCTGAGGACTATGTGCAGTCGCAGGGGTTGAAGCCGCGGGCCCGGATCCGCGCCCTGGCGACGGTGGGCAGCGAGCCGGTGATCATGCTGACCGCTCCTACCCCCGCCTCGCAAAAGGCGTTGGAGCAGGCCGGGATGCAGCCGTCCGACATCGACCTCTGGGAGATCAACGAAGCCTTTGCCGCGGTCCCGATGCAGACGATCCGCAACCTGGGGATCGACCCGGAGAAGGTGAACGTCAATGGCGGGGCCATCGCCCTCGGCCATCCGCTCGGCGCTACCGGCGCGATGCTGCTCGGCACCGCCCTGGACGAGCTCGAGCGCCGTGGGCTGGCCACTGCCCTCGTCACCCTGTGCATCGGCGGCGGTCAGGGGATCGCCGCCATCATCGAGCGGGTCTGAACAGGAGGTTTCGATGAACACCACCGTAGAGAAGGGGATCGACCGGGGGCTGCGCCTCCCGGCCCGGGACGGCTTCAAGCTGGCCGCGACGCTGTACGAGCCTCAGGGCCCTCAGAGCAAGAGCGCGGCGTGGGGGCACGAGACCCTGGTGGTGATCAGCTCGGCGACGGCGGTTCCGCGGAGCTACTACGAGGGCTTCGCCACTTTCCTCGCCGGCCGGGGCTTCGCAGTCCTGACCTACGACTACCGGGGGATCGGAGACTCGCGGCCGAAGAGCCTGCGGGGGTTCCAGGCCCGGATGCACCAGTGGGGTGAGGAGGACCTGGCGGGGGTGATCGACTGGGCCGGGCGCCACGTTCGGCCCGAACGGCTGCTATCTGTCGGGCACAGCGTGGGTGGACAGCTCGTCGGCCTGGCGGAAAACAACGAGAAGATCGGTGCCCTGCTGACCGTGGGCTCCCAGAGCGGCTACTGGGGGCACTGGCCCTCCCCCGAGCGCTGGAAGGTCGCGCTCTACTGGCACCTGATCTTCCCGGTCGTCAGCCGCGCCTTCGGGTACATGCCGGGGTGGATGGGGATGAAGGAGGATCTCCCTGGGGGCGTGGCGCGGGAGTGGGCCGCCTGGGGCCGCCGGCCGAGCTTCCTCCTGGATGGTCATGAGGAGCGCCGGACGGGGTTCGAGCGTTTCGCGCGGCCGATCTTCGCCTACAGCTTCGAGGACGATGACTTCGCGCCGCGGGCGGCGGCCGTGGCCCTTCTCCACTTCTACCGTAACGCGCGGGTGGTCCATCGCCACCTGGTGCCGCACACGGCGGGGCTGCCCCCGGTAGGCCACTTCGGCTTTTTCCGGGATCGGTTCCGCGACACGCTATGGGAGGAGGCAGCGGGCTGGCTCGAAAGGCACGCCGCGGTGCGTATTGACGAGCCGGCGGAGGTGAAGGCTACATCTGTAGCCGCTTGAGGACCTGGCGCAGATCGTCAAGGAAAAGAGCGCGGGCCTCCTCCCGCTTCTCGCGGTCGGGCATGCGGAGGATGGCGGAGGGGTGGATCGTAGCCGTGATCCAGCTCGCCCATTCGGAGTCGAAAAACCGGCCACGGTCGCGGGTGATCCGGAACTGGGGTCCCAAGAGGGACTGGGCGGCGGTGGCTCCGAGGCAGACGATCCCCTGTGGCTTGACCAGCGCGAGCTCTGTTTCCAGCCAAGGGCGGCAAGCCTTGACCTCGCCAAGGGTGGGCTTCTGGTGGATGCGGCGCTTGCCCCGGGGCTCCCACTTGAAGTGCTTGACCGCGTTGGTGACGAATACCTCCTTGCGCCGGATACCCGCCTCCACCAGAGCCTCGTCGAGCACGCGACCGGCAGGGCCGACAAAAGGTCGGCCGGCGAGATCCTCCTGATCCCCGGGCTGCTCGCCAATAAATAAAACCGCGGCCTGCCGCGGCCCCTCCCCGAGCACAGCCTGCGTCCCCAGCTTGTAGAGCTCGCATGCCCGGCACTCCTGCGCCGCCTGCCAGAGCCTGGTCAGCGTCGGTTTGGGTGGAATGAACTCGTAGGCGGAGGGATGGGAAACACGGATGTCCGTAGGCATCAGGGCACTCTCCTTTCCCCGTTCTACAGGTACAAGAGTCGTGCCATGACGTGCTATTTCTCGTGAAGAGAGGGTGGAATGGAGTCCGGCGGGCCCGTCCGAGACGGACCCGCCGGATATGTCTAACGCCCCGTGTCGTCCCGAACCGGACCAGCCTTGGCCCGGAGCAGGATGTCCACTCGGCGATTCTGCCGTCGCCCCGACTCGGTATCGTTGCTCGCTACCGGCGAGTCCTCGCCAAAGCCCATGGTGGCCAGGCGGCCGGGATCGACTCCCAGGCTCGCAAGGTACCTCTGGACCGCCTCGGCCCGGCGCTCCGACAGCTCGAGATTGTGCTCCTCGCTGCCGGTCGAATCCGTGTGCCCCTGCACCACGACCGCCGTCTTGTCGTAGTCCTCCAGGACTCCGGCCAGATCCTCCAGGGTCTGACGACCATCGGAGTCGACGCGGGACGAATCCACGTCGAAGAGCACGTCGTTTTCGAAGTGGACCAGAAGCGTGTCGTCGTCCACTCGTTCCACCTCGGTGCCCGGGATTCGCGCCAGCTTCTCCTGCTGGGCATCCATGTAGGCGCCGACACCGCCGCCGATCACGGCTCCGATGGCCGCGCCGGCCAGGATCTCGTCCGCCTCGCGCTTGCCCGCCAGCACCGCCCCGGCCGCGCCGGCTGCGGCGCCGATGGCGCCCCCCTTCCAAGTGCGGTCCCGCTTCGTCACGTATGGTTCACGCTCACGGCGTGGGGCTCCGCTCGATGCGCAGCCCACGAGCAGTACAAGCATCAGAAGGGAAGCGATCCAAGCTGCGTTCCTTCGCTGGTTCCTCATTTCGAGCATGGCTCACTCCTTTCAACCTTGAGGCTCAGTAGAGCCGCGGTTCCACAGCCACCAGTTACAAGGCTCATGCCATGCCATGACCCCGATCGACATATGCGCCGACATCTCTTTTCTTCTGTGCTGTTTAGCTGCTTTCCGACGGGGCAGGGGTTGACCCTCCGCAAGGTCGGTTGTCCTCGCAGGAGGACGATTCATG
The DNA here is from genome assembly GCA_035536935.1 of Thermoanaerobaculia bacterium. Classification (GTDB taxonomy): domain Bacteria; phylum Acidobacteriota; class Thermoanaerobaculia; order Multivoradales; family UBA5704; genus DATMER01. The sequence continues at coordinate 12,710 of DATLNC010000224.1, read as the reverse complement.
TCCAGCAGGGGAATTCCGCATAACGGTGTCCCGCTTCCCCTCCGCTTGAACACCTTAGAAGACGTAACACCTGAAGTTGGTTTTTCTGGCGGACGCCGGGCATCCGGTTCGGTAGTTCGCATTATTTCAAGGAGGGATTTGATATGTTTCGTTTACTTTCTCGGGTTGTGGTAGTCTCGGTATTCGCGTTCTCTCTGAATTTCGCCATGGTCCCCGCTGCCCAGGCGAGGGTTCAAGTGGCGAAGACGGCGACGGTCTCAAACACGGACGGCCGTTGCGTAGAGCAGGCTATGGAATGGTTGAATCGGATCCTCGGGAAAGATAAAGCCCGGAAGGGTCCTAAGAAGAAGGTTACAGCAAAAGACGGATGCCTCATCGATCCGTTTGGCAATCCCAGACCCTGCATGTAGGGCTGGATCAATGAGGCCGGGGGTGGCGCCCAACTGCCCCCGGCCTTCGCATCGTGAGGTGCGGGAAAGGAACGATCGTGGACTCACGAGTAGACGGCGCTCATGAGTACGAGCACGAGCACCCAACGGAGGCGGAAGTAAAAAGCCTCCTGCAGGAGAAGGGCAGTGCAAGTACACAAGGAGCTTCGCGGGTCGTTCGGCACCTCTTAAGGGAGTGCGCCGCCTGCCAAGAACGCTCGCGTGCCCAGCTCCGGCCCAAGGGTGGGTACGATTACAGCGCAGCCTTCGTCGGCGCGGAGCGAAAGCTGGCCGACTTCTTTGCCGAGGGCCGGCCTAGCCCTGTGGTAGCCGAGATCCTTTCCGCCGAGTTGAGATCCCTTCCTAAAGCCGAGCAGAAGGATCAGGTTTGCCACAACCCACGGTTCAAGAGCCGGGAGCTGGCCGAGTTGCTGATCGAAAGCAGCCATGCCACGCGATACCGCGACGTGAGCGAGATGTTGCATCTGGCCGAACTGGCCCAACTTGTTGCAGAGACCTGCACTGTCGAGGACACAGGCAGCGCCGCGAAGCTGGCCGACATGAGAGGCCGTGCCTGGGGCCACTTTGGCACCTCTCTACGGGCTGCGGGCCTGCTCCGCGAGGCTGAGGAAGCGATCACGACGGCCCAGGCTTACGTTAGAAGGGGCACGGGCGATCCTTCTCTGCAAGCTCGAACCCTCGAGCAGAAAGCTTCACTGCGCAAGTCGCAAGGCAGATACCCGGAATCGATTGAATTGGCAAAGGAAGCTGCGGCCATCTTTCTTGAGATTGGGCAGACTCACAACTTTGCCACCGCTCTCGTGCACGAGGCAATGGCCTGCCACTATGCAGGAATGGAAGAGGAGGCTATCGCTGTCCTCAATCGTGCTATCCCTTTGATTGATCCTGAAAAGAATCCCAACTTGCTCTTGGCTGCCTGTCACAACCTGGCTCTCGGCTACATTGCCCTGGATCGACCCGCGCAGGCTCTTTCGTTATATTTTGAAGCTCGCGAGCTCTACAAGGAATTCGAAGACGACATCATTCTTCTCCGTGCCAGTTGGCAGGAGGGTCAGCTCCTGCGGGATCTCGGGTATCTCACTGCCGCCGAGGCCACGCTTCTGCAGGCGCGCGCAGGCTTTGTCGAGAGAAACCTGGCACATGAGGTCGCCATGGTCTCTCTTGACCTTGCCTGGGTCTATGTGAAGGTGGGAAACATCGACAGCCTGAAGCAGACGGTCTCCGAGGCGATTCCGATCTTTACCGCCTTACGCGTGGGCCGTGAAGCGCTGGCTGCCCTCCTTCAGCTCCAGCATGCGGCGGGCCAGGAGCAGCAGGCCCTCGAGCTGATTCGGATGCTCAATACCCGTTTGGCCCCGTTGGCCAGCCGCACCAACAAATAAACATCTCTCTTTAGCAATAGGCTGCGCTGCTGTTCTGGGCGCAGCCTATTGCATTTATCCTCAATCTCCGTAGAATATCGAGCCTCTTGGTGCCCGAGGCAGACTGCTTTCAAGAAGCACAACTTCGCAGTCGCGCAGGTGTCACGGTTTTCCTGGAGCGTCGCACTTAAAGAACAGCACACAACAGAAGTTTTGAATCCGGTTGGTTCAGCGGGCTCCCAGATGAATGGGACTCGTGTTTGAGGAGGGATATCCTATGTTTCAGTCTATGTCTCGCATCGCCGCCGTCACCGTCGTCGCCCTCACGCTCGTCCTCGCTTCCGTCCCCGCCGCCCAGGCCAGCCCCTTCGGCTCCGGCCCGTCCCTCGACACCCGCTCCGGGTGGTTCGATGTGGCCCTGTCCTGGCTGAGCGGCCTGTTCGGCGAGACGGCCTCGTCTCCGCAGACTTTTGGCTCCACCTTCGAGGCGTCGAAGCCCGCACCGGAGGAGACCGATCTGGGCAACTACTCGATCATGTCGGGAGGCTGCATCGACCCCGAGGGCCGGCCGCGTCCCGCCTGCTACTAAGAACGGTTCACCCAGGCATCGGGGGGCGACCGCCACGCCCCCCGACTGTCCTCCTTCTCTGCCCCCTGCCTCTCCTCTCTATCCAGTGTCCCGGTTTTACCTCTCTTCAACACCTGGGATGATGGAGCAACACCGCGTCGTAAGGGGGTCTCATGTCGGCAGACCATCTGAAGGTTCAAGACTTCGAGCGATTCCTCCGCAATGCGACCGAGTTGGGGAGCGGTCCCCGGAACCGCCGTGCGGTCCGGCATTTGCTGGAGGCCTGTGCTCCCTGCCAGGAGAATCTGCGTAAGGCAGCTTCGACTTCGCCTGAGACCTACGATTACGGAACCTCCTTCGCACATGCCGAGCAGTCTCTCGAGGCGTTCCTCGCCAAGGGCCGGACCTCCGACGTGTCCGCGGAGGATCTGCTGGCCGAGTTGGCTCAGCTTTCCCAGGCAGATCAGATTGAGCGGGCGGGGAGCGGTCGCTATGCCGTCCCGTCTCTGGTCAAGCACCTGATCGACACGAGCCATGGCGTCCGATACCAGGACCCGGCCAGGATGCTCCACCTCGCGAATCTGGCCCGGCTGGCGGCAGAAGCCTGCCCGGTCGAGGCCGCAGGCAGCGAGCCCAGGCAGGCCGATCTTCGTTCTCAGGCCTGGAGGCAGTACGGCAACTCCCTCCGGGTGCTCGGGCATCTGCGGGAGGCGGAGGAGGCGATCTCGGTGGCTTGGCGTTACCTGGAGGAAGGGACCCGCGACCCGCTGCTGCGCGCCCGGTTTTGTACGCAGACGGTGTCCCTTCGCCTGGCCCAGCGGCGGCTCGACGAAGCGATCGAGCTCGCCGAGGAGGCGGGGCAGATCTACACGGACCTCGAAGATGACCATGCTTTCGCCAGCACGCTCGTGCAGAAGGCGATAGCCAGCCTGTACGCAGGCGAAGTGGAGGAGTCCATCCGGATCCTGAACCGGGCGATTCCCCTCATCGAAGCCGACAAAGACCCGAATCTCCTGCTGTCTGCCTGTCACAACCTTGTCCGGTCCTATATCGAGCTCGGCCGGCCCGAGCAGGCGCTCTCGCTGTATTCCGAGACGCGGGACCTCTACAGGCGTTCCGAAGACTCGCTGTTCAAGCTGCGCCTCGCCTGGCAGGAGGGTCTGCTGCTGCGCGACCTCGGCCACCTTCGAGCTTCGGAGGCCACCCTGCTCCAGGCTCGGCAGGGCTTCGTGGACCACAATCTGTTCTACGAGGCGGCGCTGATTTCCCTCGACCTGGCGGCGGTCTACGTCAAGCTGCAGGCCGAGTCCCAGCTCAAGCAGACGGTGGCGGAGACCGTGCCGATCTTCCGCGCCTTGGGCGTGGAGCGCGAGCTTCTGGGTTCCCTGCTTCAGCTCCAACAGCCGCCCCACCAGAACCGCCAGACGCTAGCTCTCCTCCAGGTCCTGAGCTCCCGGATCGAGCAGCTTCCGGCCCGGCCGGTGGTGCGCTGAAGCTGTCCCGGTTTCAAGAGAAAGCTGCACTTAGACAAATAAGAGCGAAGTTTCCGCTTTGCAATCTGGTCCCAAGGCTTCAGCCGGCCGGGCTGTGCCTTCCAGGTAACGTCGCCAGGTAGTTTGCAAGGCTTTGCTTCTTCGTCCGTTCTGGAGGGCTACAGATGTTCGAGCAGCACCATCCAACTTCGGCGGAGCTCGAGGTGTTCCTGCGGGACGCATCGCGGGCCGGCTCTGCCACATCCAATACCCGCATCGTCCGGCATCTCATGGCGGGCTGTCATGCCTGCCACGAGCGGCTGGACGACATGGGATGGGAGTCGAGCCGCCTGGAGAGGCTGCTGCAACTCCGTTCCGGGACGGACTCCGGCGCTGGGAAGGGTTACGACTACAGCCCGGCCTTCAGCCGAGCCGAGAAGTCGCTGGCGGCTTTCTTTGCGCAGGACCGGACGCCAGAAGCCTCGGCAGACGAGTTGTGGGCCGAGCTGTCCGCGCTTCCGGTCGAGGAGCAGGTCCGGTGCATGGGGACCGACCGGCGATTTGCACACCCCGGGCTCATCCGGCAACTGGTCGAAGGCAGCCGCAAGGTCCGCTTCCACGATCCCGCGAAGGTCCTGCATCTGGCCCATCTCTCCTGCCTCGCCGCCGAGTCCTGCACCGCGAGCGACTGCGGCAGCCAGGAGCGGCTCGCCGATCTGCGCTCGGGGGCATGGCGTCAGTATGCCAATGGTCTGCGAGTGTTGGGCCGGCTCCGCGAGGCCGAAGCGGCGTTCGCCCGCGCGCAACGCCTCGGCGAGGAAGGAACGGGAGATCCCCCTCTTCGGGCTCGGCTCTTCGCCCAGATGGCGTCCCTGCGGATGTTCCAGAGCCGCTTCGCCGAGGCGATCCAGCTCACGGACGAGGCAGGACAGATCTACCGGGAGCTTGGGGAGATCGGCTCTTACGCCAGCACCATGGTTCAGAAAGCGATCGCCTGCATCTATGCCTCCGAGCCCGCGGAGGCGGTGCGCACCCTGCACCGGGCGATCCCGCTGATCGCCCCGGAGGAAGATCCGCACCTGCTTCTTGCCGCGTGCCACAACCTGGTGCGCTGCTACATCGAGCTCGAGCAACCCGAGCAGGCACTATCGCTCTATTACGAGGTCCGCGATCTTTACCGGGAGTTCCACGACTCGCTCGTCCTCCTGCGCGCCGAGTGGCAGGAAGGCCAGCTCCTGCGGGACCTCGGCCACCTGCGGGCGTCCGAGGCCGCTCTGGTCCGTGCCCGCGAAGGTCTCTGCCAGCACCAGTTGATGCTCGAGGCCGCGCTGGTCTCGCTCCACCTGGCGGCCGTGTACGTCAAGCTGGGCGACGCGGAGAAGCTGGAGGAGACCGTCGCCACGACCGTACCGATCTTCAGCGCGGTCGGAGCGGATCATGGGGCGCTGGCCTCGCTGCTCCAGTTGCGGCAGGGTGTGGAGCAGGGGCACCAGGCCTTCGAGCTGATCCGCGTCCTCACGACGCAGATCGAGCAACTCGGACGCAGCGCAGCTTCCTAGAATTGAGAACCGCCGCGGGTCAGAACGCGGCAGTCCGCTCCCGTTTCCAGGCCTGACGCCGCGCAATGGCGGCTTTCACGACGCGCCGGCTCTCCTCGAACCTGCGGTCCAGCATGCGGTCGGCCGCGGCAGCCTCCGAAGGCTCACGCGCGGTCGAGCAGAGTTGCGCGAAGAAGTCGCCGGGTGTGGCGTCGAGCACCGGCAGAATCTCCAGAAGGGCCTCGAAGGTCAGGCCTTTCTGCCCCCCCAGCAAGGCATTCAAGCGTCCGGGCTCCCAGCCGAGCCGGCTCTCCACAGCGGCCGCAGAGGTTCCGCTCCGGAGCAGAAGATCACTCAACAGGGCGGCCATCCGCCTCTCGTCAGAATGGATCGGCATGAGCACAGGATAGCACGCCCCTTAGATACCCCGGCTCTGGCACGCCTCTTGCCTCCTTACGACCCGATGAGCTGGTGGAAAACCCTACGACAGGTAGTGACCAATTGGGGCTTGCATCGCTGCTCGGCCCATAGCGCGGCGCTCGCCTTCTACACGATCTTCTCCCTGGCACCGGTGCTGGTGGTGGTCATCACCCTGGCCGGCGCTATCTGGGGAGAGGAGGCGGTGCGCGGCCAGATCTTCGACGAGTTCAAGGGGCTCATGGGGCCGGACGCGGCCCTCCTGGTCCAGGAGGTGCTCAAGAGCGCCGCCCGCCCCTCCTCCGGCTGGATCCCGGCAATCGTGGGGATCGTCACGCTGCTCCTCGGCGCCACCGCGATCTTCGCCCAGCTCCAGGACGCCATCAACACCATCTGGGCGGTCGAACCCAAGCCCGGCGCCGCGATCACCACCCTGCTGCGCAAGCGGCTGCACTCCTTTGCCCTGGTCATCGGCATCGGCTTCCTGCTCGCGGTCTCGCTCATCCTGAGCGCGGCCCTGACCGGGTTCAGCCACTACCTGGAGCGCCGGCTCGACCTGCCGGTGGACTTTCTCCAGGTCGCGAACTTCGTGGTCTCCTTCATCGTCATCACCCTGCTCTTCGCCATGACCTACCGTATCCTGCCGGACGTGAAAATCGGATGGCGGGACGTCTGGCTCGGATCGCTCCTCACCGCGCTCCTGTTCGTCATCGGAAAAACGCTCATCGGCCTCTATCTCGGCCGCACGAGCGTGGCTTCGGCCTACGGTGCCGCGGGGTCCCTGGTGGTGATCCTGCTCTGGGTCTATTACTCCGCTCTGATCTTCTTTTTCGGGGCCGAATTCACCCGCGTCCACTCACGCCAGTTCCGTACCCATAAGGCCAAGCCCGAAGAGGGAGCCGTGCGGGTGCCGGAGGGACAGGGCGGCGCCGTCGCTCAACAATGACTTCAAAATATCTTCGACTCTGCCTTGCCTTCACAATCCTTCTTCCCGCCGCGGTTCAAGCCGCCGAGCGGGTCCGCATCGAGGTCGAAGGTCTCGACCGGGACCTCCGTCGCAACGTCGTCGCCAACCTCAGCCTGGAAGAGGCCCGGGATGACGACGACCTGAGCGAGGACCGCATCCGTCGGCTCCACGCCAATGCCCCGGAGGAGATCGAGACCGCCCTGCAGCCGTTCGGCTACTACCGGCCCGCCGTCCAATCCGCCCTGGAGAGGGAGGGCGACACCTGGGTTGCCCGCTACACCGTCGAGCCCGGGCCAGCCCTCAAGGTGACCCGGCGGGATATCCAGATCCTTGGCGAGGGGTCCGGCGATTCGGGCTTCGGCGAGCTGGTACGCGAATTCCCACTCACGGAAGGCGAGACCCTCTTCCACCCCGACTACGAGGAGGGCAAGACCGCCCTCGAGGAGTACGCGGCCGAGAACGGCTACCTCGACGCCGCCTTCCAGATCAGCGAGATGCGGGTCGACCTCGCGAGCTACACCTCCGAGGTGGTCCTCCACTACGACACCGGGCCGCGCTACCGGTTCGGGCCGGTGATCTTCAACCAGGACTTCCTGGACCCGAACCTCCTCAGGGGCTACGTCACCTGGGAGCAGGGGGAGCCGCTCAACGTCAACGAGCTCATGCAGGCCCAGAACTCCCTCTCCGACAGCCCCTACTTCCAACGGGTCGAGGTGTTGACCCGGCAAGAGCAGGCCCAGGGCCTGGAAGTTCCGATCGAGATCAACCTGATCGCCAGCCAGAAGCAACGCTGGACCGCGGGCGCCGGCTACGGCACCGACACCGGACCGCGCGGCACGGTCGGGCTGGAGCTCCGGCGGATCAACCGCCGCGGCCACCGCGGCCAGTCGGAGATCCGCGTCTCCAATATCGAGAAGAGGTTCGCCGCCAACTACCAGATCCCCGGCCCTTACCCGCGCACGGACGTGCTGACCTTCCAGGTGGGCTACGCCGACCTCCGGCCGGAGACGAGCCGGAGCCAGAGCGCCATCGTCGGCGTCGGCCTCACCCAGGCGCGCGGGAGCTGGCGCGAGGCGTTCGGACTCAACTTCCAGCGCGAGGACTTCGAGGTCGGCCTCGACAAGGGCGTCTCCGAGCTGCTGCTCCCCCAGGCGAGCTGGAACCGGGTCAAGGCGGACGACCGCATCTCCGCCACCTCCGGGCAACGGCTGCAATTCGAAATCCGCGGCGCCGACGAGGCGCTGCTCTCGAATGCCAGCTTCCTCCAGGCCGAGGCCGAGGGCAAGCTGATCACGAGCTTCGCCGACCGCTTCCGCTTCATCAGCCGCGCGCAGGTGGGCTACACCCAGACCGACGAGTTCCGGGAGCTTCCCCCCACGATGCGGTTCTTTGCCGGCGGGGACCAGAGCGTGCGCGGCTTCGAGTACCAGGCCCTCGGCCCGGTGGACGAGGCGGGAAATGTAATCGGCGGCAAGACCCTGCTCACCGGCAGCGTGGAGCTGGAGTACCGCTTCCTCGAGAAGTGGCGGTTTCTGGAAAAGTGGGGGATCGCCGCCTTCTATGACACCGGGAATGCCATGGAGTCGTTCTCGGGTTCGCTGGAGAGAGGCGCAGGATTGGGACTGCGCTGGGTTTCTCCCATTGGACCCATCCGGGCCGACGTCGCCTGGGCGCTCTCGGAGCCCGACCGGCCGATTCGCTTCCATCTCACGGTAGGACCTGATCTATGAATCGTCCGCGACTCAAAAAATTCCTGAAGTGGGCCACCCTCGGCCTTTTCTCCCTCGCCGTCATCCTTGTTGCCGCGGTCTGGTTCCTGGCCGGAACCCAGGGCGGCACGCAATGGCTCTTCACCCGCCTCGGCGCCGTGATGCCGGGCAAGCTCGAGGTCGCCAAGATGACCGGCCCCCTGCGCGGCCCGCTCGACATCCGCGGGCTCAAGTACGAGCGCGAGGGGTTCGAGATGTACGTAGACCACGTGCAGCTCGAATGGCGTCTGCGCGAGCTGCTCCAGCGGCGGCTGGACATCCAGAAGCTGCACGCGGACGGCATCCGCATCCTCACCACTCCTACCGAGGAAGAGAAGGAGAAGGGCCCGCTGCCGGATATCAACCTCCGGTACAACATCATCGTGCGCGATGCGCTGGTGACGAACCTGAGCATGGGGGCCAAGAACGCCCCTCCCGGGGAGCCGCCGTTCGTCATCGACCGCATCGCGCTCGAAACCACGGCCATCCACAACGACGTCCGGGTCGATAGTCTGACGGTCCGCGCGCCCACCTTCGACGCCGACGTCAAGGGCACGGTCCGCCCGCTGGGCGACTATCCGGTCGATCTGGACGTGAAGTGGGCCTACCGCGCGCCGGACATGGCCCCCTTCTCCGGCAACGGCCAGCTCGCCGGCACGCTCAAGGAGCTGCAGGTCACCCAGACGCTGGCAGCTCCCTTCTCCGCGAACGTGAACGCCACCCTCCACGAGCCCCTCTACAACCTGAGGTTCGACGGCAGGGCAACGTTTTCGGAGCTGAACCCGCAGCGGATCAAGGCCGACCTGCCGGACATGCCCGCGAGCGGACAGATCGCCCTCAAGGGGAATCTGGAAAACTTCACCAGCCTCGGGACCGTCGAGGGCGTCGTCGAGCAGGTCGGAGCAGTGCGGGCCGACTACTCTCTCGCCCGAGAAGGGGAGCTGTGGCGCATTCAGAGCGCCGACGTCACCCTGCCCGGGACCCGCGCCCGTGTTTCCGCCAACGGCACGCTCAAGTTCAACGGCGAAGACCTGGACATGAATGCCAAGGCGAGCTGGCAGAATCTGGCCTGGCCGTTGCGCGGAGCCGAGCCTGTCGCCGCCAGCCGCAAGGGGAGCGCGACGATCTCCGGCAACCTGGAGCGTTACCACGCCGCGGTCCGGGCGGATGTCTCTGCCGGATCCCTCCCCCAGGGGACCTGGGTTTTCGAGGGCGACGGGACCAAGAGCCGCTTCCAGTTCGAGAGCTTCCAGGGGAATCTGCTCGCCGGCCGTCTCCTTGGCCGGGGCGAGGTGGCCTGGGAGCCCGTGGTGCGCTGGAACGCGGTGGTGCGCGGCCAGGGGATCGATCCCGGCCAGATCTCGGCGGAGTTCCCGGGGCGGCTCTCGTTCGCGGCGGTGACTCAAGGCCAGATGGCCGAGGCCGGTCCGGTCGGACGCGTCCAGGTCTCGCGCCTGGAAGGGACGCTGCGAAACCAGCCCGTGCTGGCCACGGCGGACCTGCGGCTCGCCGGCTCCCGGCACCAGCTCTCCCGTCTCGACCTCACCTGGAGCGACGCCAAGCTGGCCGCCTCCGGCTGGATCGGCGACGTCCTGGACCTCGCCTTCGACCTCTCGGCACCCAATCTGGGAATCGCGGTGCCCCAGGGCGGCGGCTCGGTGGTCGCCAAGGGGCGCATCTCCGGTCCCATGAAGATGCCGCGCATCCAGGCCACGGCCGACGGCCAGGGGATGCGCTTCGGCACCACCAGCATCGGAGAGACCGCTCTGGCTGCCGACGTGGACCTCTCCCCCTCGGGAACTGTCGTCCTCGACGTGCAGTCCAAGGGCATCCTCTCCGGCGAGCGCCGGATCGACGTGCTGACGGTGCGCGGACGGGGCCAGCGCTCCCGGCATGAAGTCGTGCTGGCGGCCAACAACGCGCAGGGCCGGGTCGACCTGGCCCTCGCGGGCGGATTGATCAACCCGACCTCCTGGAAAGGACAGATCCGCCGCCTGGACCTCCGCTCGGAACAGGTCGGCAATTGGAACCTGGCCAGGCCGGCGGGCTTGGCCGCGTCCACGGAATCGGTGGGCCTCCAGGGCTTCTGCTGGCAGTCGGGCGGCGCGCAGCTGTGCGCCAACGGCGGCTGGGCCAAGGCCGGGACCTGGAACGTGGATTCGACCGTCGCGGACTTCCCTCTCAACCGCTTCAAGCCGTTCCTGCCGGCAGATCTCCAGATCACCGGCGACCTGAACGGCAAGGTCCAGGCCCGGGGCAACGGCGCCGTCCTGGCCTCGGCGGACGTCGATCTCCGGCCGGGCCCCGGCGAGCTGCGGTTCCCCGGCGACGAGGGCCGGATGCTCACCTTCCGCTACGAGCAGGGGGTCATCCGAGCGCAGGCCGGAGCTGGAGGCCAGGGAGTCGCCACGGCCCAGATCGCCCTGGTGGACGTGGGCTCGATGAGCGCCCGCCTGAACATCCCGCGGCTCGCCAAGAGTGGTCCAGGTCAGAGGGCCCTCCAGGGCCAGCCGCTCTCCGGACGGATCGATGTCAACCTCAACAACCTGGCCTTCCTGGAAGGGTTCGTCCCGGACGTCAACGATCCGGCAGGGAGCCTGGCCGGGGGCTATCAGCTCTCCGGCACCGTGGGCTCGCCCCGTTTCGTAGGCCAGGCGCGCCTCAGCAACGGCAAGGCGGACATCCCGCGCCTGGGGATCGAGCTGCGCGATCTGCAACTCGCCGCGGTCGGAGACGGCAGCGGCGTTCTGGCGATCGACGGCCGCGTCCGCTCGGGCAAGGGGACGCTCACGGTCAAGGGCAAGGCCGGCGTGCCGGGACCCGAGACCCCGATCCGCCTCGCTATCTCCGGGTCCGGATTCCAGGCGATGGACACGGAGGAGATCAAGCTCGTGATCTCTCCCGACCTCGACGTCACCTACGACCGCAAGCTCCTCCGGGTGGCGGGCGACGTGACAGTCCCCTCGGCGGACATCGAGATGGAAAAGCGCGGCGAAAAAGGCCCGGTCACGGCCTCCAAGGATGTTGTCTTCGTCAACGCCGGAGCGGCTCCCCCGCCGCAGGAGGACATGGCTGTCGCAGCCCGGGTGCGGATCACCCTGGGCAAGGACGTGAACATGAACGTCCTGGGCTTGAAAGCGAAGCCGACCGGGTCGATCCTGGCGATCGAAGAGCCGGGCAAGATCACGACGGGAACCGGCGAGCTGGAGCTCAAGGAGGGGACCTTCAAGGCCTACGGCCAGGATCTTGCCATCGAGCGCGGCCGGGTGATCTTCGCCGGCGGCCCGATCAACAACCCCTACCTGGACGTGCGTGCCTTCCGCAAGGCAGACGACGGCACGGTCGCGGGGATCAACGCCAAGGGCACCCTGGAAACTCCGGAAGTCACGCTCTGGTCCGATCCGCCCATGGACCAGAGCCAGCAGCTTGCCTACCTCCTCATGGGCCGGCCTCTGGACCGGGTCTCGCCGCAGGAGGGTGACCGTCTGGCAAACGCTGCCAACGCGCTCGGGCTGCGCGGGGGCAACCTGCTGGCCAAGAAGCTGGCCGCCCGCTTCGGCCTCGAAGAGGCGCGCATCGAGTCGGACGGCTCGCTCGACGAGGCCTCCCTCGTGGTCGGCAAGTATCTTTCGCCAAAGCTCTACGTCACCTACGGCATCGGCCTCTTCGAGCCGATCAACACCTTCCGGGTGCGCTATCTGCTGAACGAGAACTGGACCCTGCAGGCGGAGAGCGGCGAGGGCACGAGCGCAGACGCCCTCTACATGATCGAGCGCGGCGGGCCGGACCCGAAGAAGCAGCAGAAGAAGAAGGAAGAGGAGCCGTCAGGAGCGGCGGTCAGCGGGGGAGGACGGAAATGACGAAAGAAGGCTACGCGAGGTTGACCTTCATCCTATCTATCGTTGCCGCCGCCCTGGCGCTTGCGGCTGCACTGATCGAGTATGCCCGGCAGGGTGAGGTGAACATCGGTCTGATTGCGGCGGGGCTGTTCCTATTGGTCTTCGGCTTTGGCGCGAAGAGCCGTATCACACGGTAACCGGACTCCGCCTCTGGACCTGCCCCGGTTCAGTGGACAGTTTAGGATTCGGGTCTTCGCCTCTTTTCTTGGGGGGCCTGGGGGGCAGAGCCCCCCAGCACCAAGGTCCTACGGAAACGCGTAGCGAGCCTCGACTTAGCCTCATGCTAGGCGG
>DATLNC010000223.1:0-2265 GCA_035536935.1 Thermoanaerobaculia bacterium | reverse complement strand
TCTACACCCTGCCCAAGCACCTGGACGAGAAGGTGGCTCGCCTCCAGCTCACCAACTTGAATGCCAAGCTCACCGAGCTGCGCGACGACCAGGCCAGGTACATCGGCGTGGACAAGGAAGGTCCCTTCAAGACCGACCGCTACCGGTACTAGTAGGGGCGGCCCTTGTGGCCGCCCTCCGGAAGGGCACCCACGAGAGGTGCCCCTACACGGAGAATTGGTGAAGGGGGACCGAGAAATCGGCCCCCCTTTTCCTTTGGTAAGATTGCCCGCGATGAAGATCCTGCGCTACCCGGAGGACCGCTGGCCGCTGGCGTACACCTTGACGGTGCTGGCGGTGCAGCTCGGCCTGTTCTTCGGGGTCGAGAGCCTGTGGTTGACGGCCCTCTGTGTCGTCCTGTTCCAGCCAGTGCAGGCAGTAGCCATCGCCTGCAATCATTACCAGCATCACCTCAACGTCTTCACCGTGCGCTGGCTCAACCGGGCCTACGAAACGATCCTGTTTCTCCAGACCGGAACGCCGCCCTATCTCATCACCTTGCATCACAACCTCGGCCATCATCCGCATTACCTGGAGCCCGAGCTGGACACCCTGCGCTGGCAGGGCCGCAGCCTGCTCGAGTGCCTGGTGAAGAACTCCGCCGGACATTTCACCTGGACGAGGGCGCTCGGCAGGAGGTATCCGAGGGTCTACCGCCGGCTGAAGATCATGACCCTCGTCGGCCTGGTGCCGCTCGCGGCGCTGATCTATCTCGGTCCCGCCAAGGCGTTGATCGTTTTCGTCGGGCCGATGTTGCTCGCGATCTTCAACGTCGCGCGGCTGGGCTTCGAGCAGCACGCCGGGCTGGAGATGGATGATCACCTCCACGCTTCCCGCAACATCGAGAGCCGCCTTTACAACCTGGTGACTTTCAACTCGGGCTACCACACGGCCCATCACGTGAGTCCGGGGCTGCACTGGTCCCGTTTGCCCGAGTTTCACCGCGAGTTGCGCGATCAGATCCCGGCGGAGCTGCGTTAGCCGATGACCGGCTGGGCGCTCGACCTGGGGACCACGAACTCTGGCGTGGCGTTCTGGGACGAGGCCCTGGGCCGGCCGCGTCTCGTCGAATTGCCCGCAATCTGCAGGAAACCTGCGACCGAAGATCCGCTCGAGGCGCCGCGCCTGGTGCCGTCGGCCGTTCACTTCCTCGAGAAGCTCAAGCCGCTCGACCGGCTCGGAAGCTGGCCTCCGCTGGCGCGGCGTTTCTTCATCGGCCAGCGGGCGCTGATCGGCCGGCCGGCGCTCGAGCGCAACGAGGGCGTTGCCCATCCGTCGTTCGTGCCCACCTTCAAGCCCGGCCTGAGCAGCGAGGCGTTGCGGCCTCTGGCGCGGATCGGGCGCGAGAGCCTCACCGCCCGCGATGCCGCCCATGCGTTCCTGCGCGAGCTGCTGCGCGAGGTCAAGAAGGTGACGGGCCACCGGATGCGCGACCTCGTCGTCACCTCGCCGATCACGGTATTCGAAACCTATCGCGCGGAAGTGCAGCAGGCCCTGCGCGATTTGGGCGTGCGCCGGGTCCGCTTCGTCGACGAGCCGGTGGCGGCCGCGCTCGGCTACGGGATCAGCCTCGGCAACGAGCGGACGGTCCTCGTGGTGGACGTGGGCGGAGGCACGATGCACGTCGTCCTCGTGCGCCTCTCTCCCAAGGGAGCCATCAGCGGCCAGGCCACCGTGCTGGCCAAGCGGGGGCGCCCGCTCGGCGGCAATGCCGTTGACGGCTGGGTGCTGCAGGACCTCTGCCGCCAGATGGGCCATGACCTGACGCGCGACGACGACGAAGTCACCCGCCTGTGGCGCCGGCTGATGCTCGCCGAGGCCTGCCGGGTGAAGGAGGCCGTGTACTTCGAAGAGGAGGCGGCGTTCCTGATGAACCCGCCACGCGTGACCTTCCATGAGCCGTCCCGGCCGGGCAGCGCGCTCGCCACGCTCAACCGCGGCCGCCTGAAGGAGATCCTGGACGAGCACGGGTTCTACCGCAGCCTGAGTGCCTCGGTGGACGAGGTCCTGGAACAGGCCCGGCTGTCCATGGCCGACGTGGAGGACGTGCTGCTGGTGGGGGGCTCGACGCTCCTGCCCGGCTTCTTCTCATGGTTCGAGGAGCGCTTCGAGCGCCGCCGGGTGCGGGCCTGGCAGCCCTTCGAAGCGGTGGCCTACGGCGCCGCCTGCTTCGCCGGCGACCGGATGGACGCCCTCGATTTCATCGTGCACGATTACGCGTTCGTC
>DATLNC010000222.1:0-3272 GCA_035536935.1 Thermoanaerobaculia bacterium | reverse complement strand
GGCCACTCGCTGCTGGCGACGCAGGTGGTATCGCGAATGCGAAGCGCCTTCGGCATCGAGATGCCGCTGCGCGATCTCTTCATGGCCCCGCGGTTGGCGGATCTCGCCGCCCGGGTGGAGTCCGCGCTGCGGGCCGGCGCGAGCCCGCTCGCTCCGTCCCTGGTCCCCGTCCCGCGGGAGGGATCTCTACCCTTGTCGTTCGCCCAGCAGCGCCTGTGGCTGATCGATCAGCTCGAGCCGGGTAGCCCGCTTTACAACATGCCGGCGGCGCTACGCATCGAAGGGACTCTGGACTCCACGGCGCTGGCCCTCTGCCTGGGCGAGATCGTGCGCCGTCACGAGGCGTTGCGCACGGTTTTTGTCCCGATGGAGGGAGCGCCGGTGCAGGTGATCCAACCGGCGACCCCCTTCCTTCTACCCGTGGTCGACTTGTCGAGTTTGCCGGAGACGGAGCGCGAGTCGTTGGCTCTGGCTCTGATGCGAGACGAGGCCGTCCGCCCGTTCGATCTCGCGCGCGACCCCCTGCTGCGCGGCCTGTTGCTACGGCTGGAATCAGCGGATCACGTGATCGCGCTGACCCTGCATCACATCGCGAGCGATGGCTGGTCGGTGGGCATCCTGGTGCGCGAGGTCACGGCGCTTTATCCGGCGTTCGCCGACGGCGCCGACGGAAAACCGTCTCCCCTGCCGGAGCTGCCGGTGCAGTACGCGGATTTCGCGGTCTGGCAGCGCTCCTGGTTGCGGGGCGAGATCCTGGAGCGCGAGATCGCGTTCTGGCGCACGCAGCTCGCCGGCCTGCCGCCGCGGTTGGACCTGCCCATGGACCGGCCCCGGCCCGTGAAACAGAGCTTCCGCGGTGCCTCGCGGCCGGTGCGGCTGCCTGCCGAGCTTGTCCGGCAGGCCGAGGCCCTGGGCCGGAGCGCGGGCGCGACGCTCTTCATGGTGCTCCTGGCTGGCTTCGAGGCCCTTCTGGCGCGCACCAGCGGTCAGGACGATCTCGCCGTGGGCTCACCCGTCGCCGGGCGCAACCGGGTGGAGATCGAAGGATTGATCGGATTTTTCGTCAACACACTGGTGCTGCGCGGCGACCTGTCGCACGCGCCCTCGTTGCGTGAGCTGCTCGGCCGGGTGCGCGAGACCGCACTGGCCGCCTGGCTGCACCAGGACGTGCCGTTCGAAAAGCTGGTCGAGGAGCTTGCGCCGGAGAGAAGCCTCGCGCACTCGCCTCTGTTCCAGGTGATGTTCGTGCTGCAGAACGCTCCCGCCGAGCGCCTGGAGCTCCGGGACCTGCGACTGCGGATGCTCGAGGGAACCGCGACGAACGCGAAGTTCGATCTCACGCTTGCCCTGGAGGGACACGATGGCGCGATCGAATATGCCTCCGATCTGTTCGACGGCACGACGATCGATCGCCTGATCGTCCATTACGAGCGGCTCCTCGCGGGCGCCCTGGCCGATCCCGACCAGCCCTTGGAAAACCTTTCGCTGCTCTCGCAATCCGAGCGCCACCAGTTGCGGATCGAGTGGAACTCGGACGCGGCGGCGCCTGCCCTCTCGCTGATCGAGAGGTTCGAGAGCTGGGTGGGCCGGGCGCCGGACGCCGCCGCCGTGCTCGCGCCGGAAGAGGTCCTGACCTATGCCGAGCTCGACGCCCGTGCCAACCGACTCGCCCACCGCCTGCGGGCTCTGGGCGTGACGATCGACTCCCGGATCGGGCTGTGCGCCGAGCGTTCGCCCGCGATGATCGTTGCCGTGCTGGGCATTCTCAAGGCCGGCGCCGCCTACGTGCCGTTGGACCCGGTCTATCCGAAGGAGCGCCTCGCCTTCATGGTGGAGGACGCCCGCATTCCGTTGCTCCTGACCGAGGAGCGGCTGCTCGGCTCCCTCCCCGAGACGGCGGCGGCGACCGTGCTCCTGGATCACCTGGACTGTTGCGGCAGCTCGTCGCGCCTGCCGAGCCTGGCGACGCCGGACAGCCTGGCCTACGTGATCTACACCTCAGGTTCGACCGGCCGGCCGAAAGGGGTGATGATCCACCACCGCGGGTGGACCAACCTGGCGGAGGCCCAGCGGAACCTCCTCGGCGTTCGGCCGGGGGACCGCGTGCTGCAGTTCGCGTCCCTCAGCTTCGACGCCTCGGCCTCGGAGATCGCCATGGCCTTGGGCTCCGGCGCCACGCTGGTGCTCGGACCCCGCGAGCGGCGGCTCTCGGGGGAGGATCTGACGGCCCTGTTGAGGACGAGCAACATCGTCACTCTGCCGCCGACCCTCCTCGCGACCCTGGAGCCGGAAGATCTGCCCGGGGTGAAAACCCTGATCGTGGCGGGTGAGGCCTGCCCTCTCGACCTGGTCCGGCGGTGGTCTGCCGGCAGACAGCTCGTCAACGGCTACGGCCCGACCGAGGTGACGATCGGCGCGGCGATGAAGATCTACGACGGCGGGGAGCGCCTGCCGGTCGGTCGGCCGCTCCAGGGGATGCAGGTCCACGTGCTGGACGCCCGGGGGCATCTGCTCCCGATCGGGGTTCCGGGAGAGCTCTGCGTGGGCGGCCTGGGGCTGGCACGGGGCTACCTGGGCCAGCCGGACCGGACGGCCGAGAGCTTCGTGCCGCACCCGCTCGCCATGCTCCCCGGCGAGCGGCTGTACCGCACGGGCGATCTGGCGCTGCGCCGGCTCGACGGTGAGATCGAATTCCTCGGCCGCCTCGACCGTCAGGTCAAGGTGCGGGGCTTCCGCATCGAGCTCGGCGAGATCGAGGCGGCGCTCGCGGCGATGCCCGGGGTGCGCGAAGCGGCCGTGGTCGCGCGTGAGGACGTGACGGGTGGGCGGCTGGTAGCCTATGTGACCGGCGCCGTCACGGCGGGAGAACTGCGCCGCTCGTTGCGTGAGCAGTTGCCCGACTACATGGTGCCGGCGGCTTTCGTGAAGCTCCAGGCGCTGCCGCTCAATCCCAACGGCAAGGTAGACCGCAAGGCCCTGCCGGCTCCGGAGTGGCATAGCGCCGAGGAGAGCCATGTCGCGCCGCGCACACCGGTAGAAGAGGTTCTCGCCGGGATCTGGGCCGAGCTGCTCGGTCTCGAACGGGTCGGGGCGAACGATCACTTTTTCGACCTGGGCGGCCACTCCCTGCTGGCCACGCGGGTGACATCGCGCCTGCGTGGTGTCTTCGGAATCGAGATGCCGCTGCGCGATCTCTTCGAGGCTCCGAGGTTGGCGGACCTCGCGACCCGGATCGAAGGGATGCTGCGGGCCGGCGAGCCCCGCCCCGCCCC
>DATLNC010000221.1:0-2058 GCA_035536935.1 Thermoanaerobaculia bacterium | reverse complement strand
GTCTTCCGGGCTCACGACGTCTCCCGCGAAGCCCTGGCCGCCGTCCTCCTCTTCCAGGAAGCCGCCCACCGCGAAGCCGCCACCGCCCAGCTAGCCCGCGAAGTCGCCGCTGCGCTCGCCCGAGCGCGTCGAGGCGCGGCGAAGAACCCCTGAGCGCGAATCTATCTATGATTTCCCTTGAAGAGTGCCGGAAGATCCTGGGGGATCAGGCCCGCGGGCTCTCCGATGCCGAGCTCGAGGTCGTCCGTCAGCAGGCCCACGGGTTCGCCCGTCTCCTCTTGTCGATCTATCTGGACAAGAAGGCCGAAGGCGTCACCTTCACCTCCAAGGAGCCGCCCACCGCAAAGCCGGACCGAGGTGCTGCCGGAGGGTCAGGCAAAGGGCAGAGGCGGGACAAAGCGGGGGCTCCAGAGACTGTGGGATACTAGCGCCATGGGGAAAGCATCCGCTCTCAAGGTCGAAGAACTGAGCCGTGACGAGAAGCTTGAGCTCCTCGACCGCCTTTGGGAGAGCCTGGGTCAGGACCCGGAAGCCCTGCCCCTGACGAGCTCTCAGCGAGAGGAGTTGGATCGGCGGCTCGACGAGCTGGAGGCGGAAGGTCCAACTGGGCTCTCGTGGGATGAAGTCGTCGCCCAAGCCCGGGCGCGCTCCCGGTGAAGCACATCTATCGGCCTGCGGCAGCGGCTGATATCGAGCAAGCCTATGCCCGTTACGAGCAAGAGCGGAGAAGCCTCGGCGAGGAGTTTCTCGCCGAGGTCACTGCGACCGCGAGGCTGGTTCTGGAGAGGCCTGAGGCCTACCCGGTGGTCGTTCGCCAGACGCGCCGAGCCCTCATTCATCGGTTCTCGTATGGGCTGTTCTATCGAGTCCTCGGCGACACGGTCGTCTTCGTGGCGTGTTTCCACACGAGCCGGAATCCTGCACTATGGGCGCGGCGCCGCTGACTTCTCGGGAGCGCCTCGCCTAGGTGCAGGTTTCAGGCGCCCGGGTGAGGCCGCTTCGCCCCAGCCGAGCCGGCCTAGTTGACTCTGCTCTCGCCGAGGAGCTTCTCGACGTGTCCACCGGCCAAGGCTGCCGCCCGGGATTGTGCTTCTGCTTCCCGGTGCCAGTAGACCTTTTCCATCATCCGGAGCGAGGTATGCCCGAGCAGCTCCATGCCGTGCTCCGGCTCGACGCCGGCGGACGGTAGCTGCGAGCGGAACGCGTGGCGAGCCGTCTTCGGGGTAACGCCTTCCACGTTGGCCAGCTTGCACATCAGGTCCCAGGCCTTCTGCACGGTGGTCAGATGCGTACCCTCCTTGTCCCCTGGGATGACCCAGCGGCAGCCCGTGTGGCGCGGCACGGCGCGGATGATCGCGACGTCGCCGGGCGAGAGCCAGATGGTCCGTCCCTCCTTTTCGGAGTCGTGGCGGTCGCCCTTGCCCCGAGGGCGCTCGATTCGGGGCGCAAGCCGAATGTAGGCCTCGGGATCGGCCAGCGTCTCCAGGTCGAAGTCGGGGCCGAGGAGGATTGGGGGCTGAATCCAGGCGAGCTCGGCCGTCAGGATCTCATGGGGGCGGCACCCGGTCCGGAGAATGAGCCGGATGGCGGCGAGCGTACGAGCTGGCAGGAGGCTGTCCGCCTCGATCTTCTGGAGAGCCTGGCCGAGGGTCTTGTACTGCTCGGGTCCAATCGTCGCCTTCGAGGGGCGCTCCTTGAACCTGTCCACCTTCTTCTCCGAGGCCGGGTTCGGCCCGGGGAGCCATTCCATCTTGTCGATGGCCCACTGATAGGCGGCGGTGAGCTGCTGAAGCGCCCGGTTGGCCACGGTCATGCCGTTGACCTGTCCGCCCCTGCGTGGTTGGGTCGTGGCCACCGCTTCGGCCTTCACCTTGGCGGCGATGTCGCGCTTCAAGGCGACGACGCGGGCCGGGGTCAGTTCCGGAAGCTTCAGCTTGCCCAGGGCAGTGCGGTGCTCCGAGTCGGGCACGGCATGGGGCAGGAGGTGAAGCCGCCAGAGACGCTTGTACTCGTCGATCGTCTTGGGCGTCCACCGGTCGGCGTGGGCCTCATGGAATC
>DATLNC010000220.1:0-16907 GCA_035536935.1 Thermoanaerobaculia bacterium | reverse complement strand
GCTGCCCCTCCTCACCCACTACGCCCTCGCCAAGGGAGCGCGCCGCACCCCGAAGAGGCTCTACGAGCGCCTGCCCGATTTCATGGAGCTGCTGAAGCAGCACTTCGCGGGGGTGAAAGAGGAGCGGATGGCGGAGGGGGCATTCAAGCTGTAGCAAGGCCTACCCCCGCAGCTCTTCGAGCTTCGCCGCCACGTCGCGGTAGGTCGTGTTGATCCCGTAGAGCTCGGCGAAGGTGCCGTAGGCGGACATGTCGTCGCCCATGGCCATGTAGGCGGTGCCCAGGTCGTACATCAGGCCGAGACGGTCTTCGTCGGTCAGGCTCGAAGCCTCCAGGCCGCGGCGATACCACTTGATCGACAGCTCGGGCAGCCCCTTGTCGAGGAAGCAGAGGCCCAGCATCGAGCAGCAGATGACCAGGTGGCGTGCATCCTTGGCCGCAAGCTGGAACTCGCCGATGGCCTCGTCGAGCAGGCCCATCTCGCGGTAGGCGATACCCAGGTTGTAGTGGGTGTCGTAGTCCGTGGGCGAGAGGTGCTCGGCGACGCCCTTCTTGAAGCCTTCCACGATCTCTTCGAGCGACTGCTCCTGCTGGACGAGGCCGTCCTGGAAGACCTCTTCCTTGGAGAGCTCCTCCACCAGCTCGCCCGCGAGATCGAAGAAGTCGTCCTCGTCGTCGAACAGGCCGCCGCCGGCCCCGCGGGACGAAGGTACCGCCGCTTCCTTCTTGCCCGCTTCGGCCTCGTCGAGCCAGCCCACGCCGCTGTCTTCCAGACCGCCGGTGAACGGCAGGGTCTGGGGCCGGGCAGGCATGGGCATGGGAGGCGGAATGGCGGCCGACGTGCCGGTGAGCTCCTCTTCCTCGATCATGGAACCGAGCGAGGTGAGATCGAAGAGACCGGCCGCAGGCGGAGGAGACGGAGCCGGAGCCGGGACGGGGGGCGGCGTCACGGCCACGGGCGCCGGCGGAGCAGGAGCAGGGACGGGCTTCGGCGCGGCAGGCTTGCGCGCCTCCTTGCCGCCGAGAATGCCGCGCAGCAGCTCGGCCGTCTCGCGCCTGTTGGCAGCGGTACGCGGCGCGGCAGGCGGAGGGCTCGGCACGGGGGGCACCGGCGGGAGCTCGGTTTCCAGCTCCGGACGCAGCTCCAGACCCAGCTCCAGGTCCGGCAGCTCCGGCTCCGGCTCGGGATGCGGCAGTGGCACCGCCTGCGGCATGGACATGTGCGGCCCGGCGACCACCTCGTCGCCGTTCAGGAGGTAGCCTTCCTCGGCGAGCCGGGACCGCACCGAAGTCCAGGGCTCGCCCTTGCGCGTCCGGGCTGCGATGCCGGACATGCGCTGCGCCAGCTCGAAGACCTTCTCGTGCCGGTGACGCTCGAGGTGGAGCCGGATCATCAGCGCGTAGGCGTTGAGGTTGTCCGGCTTCAGGCGCAGGGCCTCGTCGAGGCGCTCCAGGGCCTTCTCTTCGAGGCCGTATTTGGCGAGCACCTCGGCCTCGGTGATCAGCTCGTCGCGCTCGGGCGCCGCGGTCTCCTCCACCTCCCAGCCGGAGAGGCCCGGAAGCTCCATCGTGTCCGGCCCGACGGGCTCGGCCTCCAGCTCCACCTCCACCTCCGCGTCGAGGACGAAGGCTTCCTCCTCCGCTTCTGCCTCCGTGGCCTCCGTGGCCTCCGTCGCCTCCGTTGCAATACCTTCCAGCTCGAAGGTGAGCTCCTCGAGCTCGAGCGGCGTGCCGAGGGTGATCTCCTCCACGGCCTCCACGGGCTGCCGCGCCCAGCTCGGGCGGTGCCCGGTTCCGAGATCGGCGGGCGGCCGCACCTGGCTGGAAGGCGCCTCCGATTCTTCCTCCGAAAGATCGACGGCGAGCTCGTCGAGATCGAGATCGAACTCCAGCGCGTCGCCCTTTTCCTCGAGGGCGGGGGCCTCGACACCGCCGACCGCGGCCTCGGCCGCCTTCATGGCGGCCATCAGGTCGTCCTCGACGTCGAGCTCCACCTCGAAGGACAGCTCATCCGCCTCCGCCGGAGCAGCCGCAGGAGAGATTGCCGCGGGCTGCGCGGGCATCTCCGGCTGGTGCTCGGGCTCCAGCTCCGCCGAGACCTGCCTGGGCCGCCGCAGCTCCTCGGCAATCTCCCGGGCCTCGGGATTGCGCTCGATCGATATGGCCAGGAAGTGGGCTGCGGCCGCGTCCGCTCCGGCATCGCGCAGGGCTTCGACCGCGCTGCGGATGAAGCGCAGGTTCTTCGAGTCGATCGTGAGGGCGCGCTCGTAGACCTGGGCCGCCTCCTGCGTGCGGCCATGCTGGATCATCAGCTCGGCGATGATCCGGTACTCGTTGACCGCCTTCTCGTAGAGCTTCTGGTTCTGGTAGATCTCGGCGAGCTTGACGTGGTACGACGGGTTCTCGGGCTCCAGGTCCGCCATCTTGTTGTAGATGGCGATCGCCGAGGCCGCATTGTCGTGCTTGGTGTAGTAGTCCGCCAGCACCTGATACTGGGTACGCGCCTCGGTGATCAGGTTCTGCTTGTGGTACAGGTCGGCGAGCCGCTCGTAGACCTCCAGCCGCGTGGGGTCGAGCTTGATGATCTTCTTGTAGATCGCGATCGCCTTGACGAAGAAGCCCTGGTCCGCGTACTGCTGGCCGATCTGGTTGAAGAACTCGACGGCCTCATCGATGTGCTGGATGCGGGCGTAGAGGTCGCCGATCCGGTTCAACGTGTTGATGTCGTTCGGATTCTCGGCCAGGAGCTTGCGGTACTCGCGGATCGCGGGCTCGATCTTGCCGCGAGCGACGTACTTCTCCGCCGTCTGGACGACCAGCTCGCGCTGCAGCGCCATCAGTCGCGCGCCTCCACGCGTGGGAGGACCGGCTTGTAGGTCAGGCGGTGGACGGGGCAGGGGCCGTAGGCCTCCAGGGCCTGGAGATGCTCGGGCACGCCATAGCCCTTGTGCACCCCGAAGCCGTACGCGGGGTACTCGCGGCCGAGCTCGGTCATCATGCGGTCGCGCTCGACCTTGGCGAGGATGGAGGCGCAGGCCACGCCGTAGCTGACGGAGTCGCCGCGGATGAGGGGGAGGCAGGGGACCTGGAAGCCGGAGAGCGACACGGCGTCCACGATCACGCAGTCGGGCTCGGGCTTCAAGCCGGAGACCGCCTGGCACATGGCGCGGCGGGTGGCTTCAAGGATGTTGATGCGGTCGATCACGTCGGCGGCCACGGCTACCACGGCGAAGGCCACGGCAGTGGCCCGGATGGCCGCGGCGACGCGCTCCCGCTCAGGAGCGGTGAGGCACTTGCTGTCATCCACGCCGGGCACGGAGCAGTGGGGATCGACGATGACCGCGGCGGCGACCACGGGCCCGGCGAGCGAGCCGCGACCAACTTCGTCGACCCCCGCGACGCGGCAGTAGCCGCAGCCGGCAAGCCAATCCTCCAGCCCGCGCATCAAGCGCAGGCGGTAGGCTTCGGCAAAGAGGTCGAGCATGCCCGCGACGGCCGGGGTCGCCCTGGTCACCGTGCTCCTTTCCAAACGACCGGGGCGTATCTCATCGAGGCCCCGGAGCTGCCGCTAGGCCTTGGCGACCTTGTCCCGGCGCTCGTCCCGGCGCTCTTCGATACGGGCCGCCTTGCCGCGCAGGTTGCGCAGGTAGTACAGCTTGGCCCGGCGCACCTTGCCCCGCCGCACGACCTCGATCCGATCGATCGAGGGCGAGTGGAGCGGGAAGATGCGCTCGACGCCCACGCCGCCCGACATCTTACGGGCAGTGAAGGTCTCGCGCGTGCCGCCGCCCCGGCGGGCGATGATCACGCCCTGGAAGATCTGAATCCGCTCCTTGTCGCCCTCTTTCACCTTGACGTGGATACGGACCGTGTCACCCGGCGCGAATTCGGGCTGCTCACCCCGAAGATACGATCTCTCGACCTGATCCAACTGGTTCATGACTCACCTCGTAAGCTGGCGGCGTCCGCCTGGGGAACGGTGCCGCCATTATTTGCTATTTCAGAATGGCCGCGCAACCCCGTCGCGGGCTCGCCCGGCCTCGTATCTCGCTCCAACCGCTCCAGTTCCCGCCGCTGGTCCCTCGTGAGCGCGCCCCGCGCCCCAGGCAACTCCAGCAGGTCGGGCCGCTTTTCCCACGTGGCCCGCAGCGCTTCCCGCTCACGCCAGCGCCGGATCGCCGCGTGGTCCCCCGAGGTCAGCACCTCGGGGACCGCGAGCCCCTCGACGACCGGCGGCCGGGTGTAGTGCGGGTAGTCCAGCAGGCCCGCCCGGAAGCTGTCCTGCTCCACCGACTCCGCCAACTTCACCACCCCGGGCACCTGGCGCGACAGCGCCTCGATCAGGACCATGGCCGGCAGCTCGCCGCCGGAGAGCACATAGTCTCCGATCGAGACCTCTTCGTCGACGACGGTCTGCCGCACCCGCTCGTCGATCCCCTCGTAGCGCCCGCACATCAGGAGAAGATCGGCTTGATCTCCTCGCGCGGCCAGCTCGCGCACCTTGGCGTCGTCGAGCCGCTTGCCCTGGGGGGAGAGGAGGATTCTCCACTCCCCCGCGGCGGCGCGGCCCCCCCGGACACCCCGGAGCCACGGGCCCGCCGTCATCACCATCCCGCCGCCGCCGCCGTAGGGCTCGTCGTCCACGCTGCGGTGGCGGTCCTCCGTGAACCCGCGGAGGTCCTGGACCTCGACCTCCAGGATCCCCTTCTCGATCGCCCTCCCCACGAGGCTGGTGGCCAGGAACGGGCCGAACAGCTCGGGGAAGATCGTCAGGACCCGGATGCGCATGCTTCGAGCAGCCCCTCGGGGAGGTCCAGCTCGATCCGGCCGCGCTCCACGTCCACTTCCTTGAGGAAGCTCTGGACGAAAGGGATCGGCACGTGGCGCCCATCCTTGGAGACGACCAGCAGCAGCCCCCCCCCGTCCTCCACCAGGTCGGTCACCTCGCCCAGGTCCTCGCCGTCCGCCGAGCAGCGGCAGCCGAGGAGCTGGTACCAGTAGTACGTCCCCTCGGGCGCGTCCGGCACCTCGGAGCGGTCGACGTCGAGCAGGGCATCGCGCAGCTCCTCGGCCTTGTCGCGGTCGTCGGCCCCGGCGAAGCGGACGACGGCGCCCGTCTTGTGCGGCCGGTAGGTCTCGACGAGCAGCTCGCGCGAGGGGCGCGCCGGCTTGCCTTCCCAGGACGCCTTGACGCGGCGGCCGGGGTCGAGCCGGTCCGGGACATCGCTCAGGACCTGGACGACGACCTCGCCGCGAATCCCATGGGGGCGCAGCACGCGGCCGACGGCGACCCGCTCGGGCAGGTCGGCCCGTCCCGCGGTACTCTCCCCCGGAGGCCCCGGAGGCCCCGGAGGGCTATCAGTCGTCGTCTTCCTCGAGGATTTCGAGCTCATGGCGCACGCCTCTCCGGTCTTCCCGGGTTTCCAACAGGGTGCGCAGCGCGCGGGCGGTCCTTCCCTGCCGGCCGATCACCTTGCCCAGGTCGTCCTCGCCTACGCGCAGCTCGAGCACGCTGGCGCGCCGGCCGGGAACCTCGGTGACCTCCACCTCATCCGGCTTGTCCACCAGGAGGCGGATCAACTCGCGGAAGTCGTCGGCCAGTTCAGGCACTCTTCTTCGCCTTCTGCACCAGCTTCTTGACCGTGGGGGACATCTGCGCGCCGCGGTCGACCCAGTACTCGGCACGGGTCGTGTCGATGTTGACCTGCGCCGGGTTCTTGGTCACGTCGTAGTAGCCAATCTCCTCGATGGCCGCAGCGGTGGGCACGTTCCGCGAGTCGGACACGACCACGCGGAAGAATGGGTTGTTCCGGGCGCCCATGCGGCGCAGCCGAATCGTCAGCATCTCTCGACCTCCAAACAGTTTCTTGATGGGGCGGACAGACTCCTACCGGGCGGGTCCGCTCGCAAAGACGGGGGAGTATAGCATGGGAGCCCTTCTCCTACATCCGCATCCGCTGGCCCGCTCCCCCGCCCAGGGCCTTCTTCAGCCACTTGCCCTGGACGCCCTTGAACATCTTCTTCATGCCCTTGTACTGCTTGAGCAGCCGGTTGATCTCCTGCACCGAGGTGCCGGAGCCGATCGCGATGCGCTTCTTGCGGCTGCCGTTGAGCACGTCCGGACGCCGGCGCTCCTGCGGCGTCATCGAGTTGATGATCGCCTCGACCCGCTTGAGGCCCCCCTCGTCCACGTTGGAGGCGTCGAGGCCCTTGAGCGGGCCGACCTTGGGCAGCATCTCCAGCACCGAGGCGAGCGGTCCCAGCTTGCGGATCTGGCGGAGCTGATCCCGGAGGTCTTCCAGGCTGAACTCCTGCTCCACCATGCGGCGGGCCAGGCGCTCGGTCTCGGCCGAGTCGAGCCCCTGCTCCGCCTTCTCGATGAGCGACAGCACGTCGCCCATGCCGATCATCCGCGACGCGAGCCGCTGCGGATGGAACAGCTCGATGTCGTCCGCCTTCTCGCCGATGCCCACGAAGCGGATCGGCACCTTGGCCACCGTGCGGATCGACAGCGCCGCGCCGCCGCGGGAGTCGCCGTCGAGCTTGGTCAGGATGACGCCCGTGAGCGGCAGCGTCGTGGAGAACTGCTCGGCGCTCTTGACCGCGTCCTGGCCGGTCATGGAGTCGGCCACGAAGAGGACCTCGTGCGGCTGGATGCTGTCGGCGAGGCGCTTGATCTCCTCCATCAGGGCCGTGTCCACGTGGAGACGGCCGGCGGTGTCCATGATCATCACGTCATGGCCGCGCTGCCGGGCGACGCTCAGGGCGCGGGCGCCGAGAGCGAGCACGCTCTCCCCCGGCTCGGGCTCGACGACCGGGACGTCCACCCCCTTGCCGACCTGCTTGAGCTGCTCGACGGCGGCGGCGCGCTGAAGATCGCCCGCCACGAGCAGGGGGTGCTTGCCGCGCTTCTTGAGCCGCTTGGCGATCTTGCCGGCGGTGGTCGTCTTGCCCGAGCCCTGCAGGCCGCAGAGCATGATGACCGTGGGCCGGCCGTCGAGGCGCAGCTCGGCTCCCTCGTCGCCGAGGAGCGCGGCGAGCTCGTCGCGCACGATCTTGACCACCTGCTGGGCGGGGGTCAGGCTCTCCATCACCTCCTGCCCGAGCGAGCGCTCGCGCACCCGCTCCACGAACGGCTTCACGACCCGGAGATGGACGTCCGCCTCGAGCAACGCCAGCCGGATCTGGCGCAGCGCCGCTTCCAGGGCCTCGGGCGTGACCTTGCCCTCGCCCTTGAGCTGGCGGAAGACGTCCTGGAGCTTTCCTTGCAAACCGTCAAACATGGACTGTAACTACCTCGGATGTGCGGGATATCCCCGCGTGAACCGGGGATTATACTCCGCACCCATGGAACGACGTGCGAAGATCATGGCCACCCTGGGGCCGGCGAGCATGGAAGAGGGGGTCCTCAGGGGTCTCGTCCGCGCCGGCGTCGACCTGTTCCGATTCAACCTCTCCCACGGCACCCAGGCCGACCACCGCAAGGCGCTCGAAACCGTGCGCCGCGTGGCGGCCGAAGAGAGCTGCCATCTGCCCGTGGTGCTGGACCTCATGGGCCCGCGCTACCGCCTGGGCATCATCCCCGAAACGGAGCGCAGGCTGGAGCCCGGGCAGGAGCTGGTCCTCACCTCGCACGCCTCGGGCACCGACCTGCCCGTCGAGGAGGGCATCCTGGAGCACCTGGAGGCCGGCGAGCGAGTGCTCATCGACGGCGGGCTCATCGAGCTGCGGGTCGAAGCCAACGAGGGCGAGCGGGTGCGCGTCCAGGTCATCAACGGCGGCCCGGTCAAGACGCGCAAGGGGATCAACCTCCCCGACACGAACCTGCCCTTCGACATCTCGGAAAAAGACCGCTCCGACATCGCCTTTGCGGTGCAGGAAGGGGCCGACTACCTGGCCGCGAGCTACGTGGGCGAGGCCGCCCACATCCAGTCGCTGCGCGAGGTGGTTTCCCAGGTCGGCAGCCAGGCCGGCGGGCGCATCCCGATCATCGCCAAGCTGGAGCGGGCCACCGCCCTGAGCCACCTGGACGAGATCGTCGAGGCCGCGGACGGCATCATGGTGGCGCGCGGGGATCTCGGCGTCGAGGTCCCCCTCCACACCGTGCCGGTCCACCAGAAGCGGATCGTGGCCGCGGGCCGGCGGGCGGGCAAGCCGGTCATCGTGGCCACCCAGATGCTCGAATCCATGATGGAACAGCCGCGGCCCACCCGCGCCGAGGCCACGGACGTGGCCAATGCCGTTTTCGACGGGGCCGACGCCCTGATGCTCTCCGGCGAAACGGCGGCGGGCAAGTACCCGGTGGCGGCGGTCCAGACCATGGTGAAGATCATCCAGGAGGCCGAGAGCTACGACCGGGAGCGCGCCAGCGAGGAGGACCTGGACCAGCCCCTCGGTTATGCCCATGCCCGCCGCTCCTTCGAGCTGGACCCCACGGCCCAGGACGCGAACGAAGGGGAGCTGGACGTGCCCGACATGGTCTCGGCCGCGGCGGTCTACGTGGCCGACGAGCTCAAGATCTGCCGCATCGTGGCTTTCAGCCAGAGCGGCTTCACCGCCCGGCTCGTGGCCCGCTACCGTCCGACTGCCCCGATCATGGCCTTCACCCCGGACGCGCGGATCGCTCGCCAGCTCCAGCTCGTCTGGGGGGTCCGCCCGCTGGTGAACGACGCCGAGGTGGGCACCCTGGACGAAGTCGTGCAGATGGTCGAGCGCAATCTGCGCGACGCGGGGCTGGCGGCGCCCGGGGAACGTATCCTGATCCTGATGGGCCACCCGATCCGGGACCGGCCGCTGACAAACCTGATGCGTGTCCATAGGATCAGGCCATGATCCCGATCCGAGACGTGAACCCGCGGCGGCATCATCCGCCCGTGATCACGGTGGCGCTGATCGCGGCCAACGCCCTGATGTTCTTCTACGAGCTCTCCCTGGGCGAGCGCCTGGAGGGCTTCCTGATGTCCTCGGCGTTCATCCCGGAGCGCATGTTCGACGGCGGGGCGATCACCCCGGGCGAGTGGGGCCCCGGGTTCCAGAGCGCCCTCCTCTCCATGTTCCTCCACGGCGGCTGGATGCACTTCCTCGGCAACATGCTGTTCCTCTGGGTCTTCGGAGACAACATCGAGGACCGGCTGGGGCACGTCAGGTTCCTGATCTTCTACCTGCTCGCCGGCTTCGCCGCGACGTTCGCCCATGCCTTTGCCGGCCCGCAGTCGACGATGCCGGCGATCGGAGCGAGCGGCGCCATCGCCGGCGTGCTCGGCGCCTATCTCTTCCTCCATCCCATGGCCCGGATCGTGACCGTCGTCTGGATCGTCTTCATCGTCCGCCTCGTGCAGATCCCGGCGATCGTCTACCTCCCGATCTGGTTCCTGATGCAGGCCTGGTCCGGCTACGCCTCGCTCGGCGCCGCCACTCCCGAGGAGGCGGGGGGCGTGGCCTGGTTCGCCCACATCGGCGGCTTCATCGCCGGGCCGATCCTGCTGCTGTTGCTGGGCGGGTTCCGGAAGCCGCGGCCGGCGAGCGCCTTGTCTTGAAGCGCTTTTTCCTGCTGGCCGGGCTGCTCCTGGCGCTCGGTCTGGTTGACGGCTTCTGGCTGGAGCCACAGAAGCTCCTGTTCGAGGACAGGATCCGGATCGGGCTCGACGCGCCGCTCCTGCGCGCCGTCCACCTGAGCGACCTCCACATCGCGGAGGACCGGCCGCTGCTCCGCCGCCTGCTCCAGCAGACCGCGGCGGCCGATCCCGACCTGATCCTGATCAGCGGCGATCTCATCCGCGACCATGGGAACATGAACCGGCACATCGCGGCCACCGCGGCGTTCGTCGCCGAGCTGCGGCGGATCGCGCCGGTGATCGCGGTCCAGGGGCACAGCGAGCATCAGGGAAACGTGATCGCCGCGCTCGACCGCGCCGGGGCCATGTTCCTCTCGAACGAGGGCCGGCGGATCGGGCGGGACGGGCGCATCCTGCTCCTGGGGCTCAACGAGCAGGTGGGCTACGACACCTGGGGCTTCGCGTGGCGGTCGCCGTACCGGCCCATCCGCTGGAAAGGAGAGCACCAGGGAGAGCACTTCTACGGCGCCCAGCGGGAGACGGCCTTCCGGAACTTCTACAGCCACTGGGACCCCGCGCCCCTCAGCTTGACGGACGAGGGCGGCCCGCTCTCGTGGAGCGGCTACGACGTAGTCTGCGACACCCTGTTCGACAACGACGAGGCGGGCACGGGGCTGGTGGTTCACAGCCGGTTCGTTCTGGGAGAGGACCGGATGTACAGCCTGACCCGGGGACGCGGGAGGGGGATGCCCGGCACGTTCTCGCTCTGGGCACGGGGGACCGTGCTCGGTGGGGACCTCGACACGGGCGTGGCTCCCGAGCCGGGCCGCTGGTATCGGATGCGCGTGCGGACGGAGGTGCGAGAGAAGGCCGTCCGGGTGCTCGCCCGGGTCTGGCGCGCGGACCGTCCCGAGCCGCGGGAGTGGCAGGCGCGGGGCGAGGACCGCTCCCGCCACCGGGTCGAAGCGGGCACGGCGGGGCTCTGGACCTGGGGAGGGGGCACGGTCGTCTACCGCAATCTGCGGGTGACCAAAGATGGGGAAACCCTGCTGATGGCCCCCCTCTCTGGCAATAA
This sequence comes from Thermoanaerobaculia bacterium, assembly GCA_035536935.1. GTDB lineage: Bacteria > Acidobacteriota > Thermoanaerobaculia > Multivoradales > UBA5704 > DATMER01. The sequence continues at coordinate 6,279 of DATLNC010000220.1, read as the reverse complement.
GAAGCCCGGAGGCTTCCGCGAAGGCGCCCGGGGGACCCGCCTCGCCCTGGCCCTCGCGCGCAGCCCGCACGTTCCCCCGGGGATACCCACGGTGGTGCTCTCCCACACGCCCGCCGTGGTGCTGGAGGCATCCAAGCGGGGGCTCGACGCGGTCCTCGCCGGCCACACCCACGGCGGCCAGGTGCGCCTGCCCTTCTTCGGAGCCCTGACCACCCGCGACGCCCTCGGAGCCCACTACGACTACGGCCGCTATCACTTTCCCTCCCCCACTCCCCGCGGCCTGACGACCCTCTACATCAACGGGGGCGTGGGCACCTCGGTGCTGCCCGTGCGCTTCTGGTGCCCGCCGCGGTTCGCCGTGGTGGAGCTTGGGAATCCGAAGGACCTCAAGGACCTCAAGGACACCAAGGACACCAAGGACACCAAGGACATCAAGGACATCAAGGACATCAAGGACATCAAGGACCTCAAGGACATCAGGGACATCCTTCCGGGTCCTTGATGTCCTTGGTGTCCTTGAGGTCCTTTCCGGGGCCTGTTAACCCCAAGCCGCGCTCCGTCGTCTCACTGGCGAAAGGAGACTTCAATGGACCGATGGATCGTCATACTGCTTCTTGGACAGTTCGCCTTCATAGGCTTCATCATCTGGGTGGCCGCCCGCGCTCGGGAGGCCCGTCTGCGCCAGCGCTCCGAGGAGCGGACCCGGCTCCTGGAGCGCTTCTCCTCGAGCGAAGAGCTGACCGCCTTCCTCAGCTCCGAAGCAGGCGCCCGGCTCCTGAAGACGCACAAGGGGTCCGACCACCCCACCCGCAAGATCGTCGGAGCCGTGTTCGGGGGGCTCATAACGCTCTTCATCGGCCTCGGCTTTCTGATCGTCGTGTTCCTGGGGAGGGATCCCTCCGGGGGCAGGCTCATCGTTCCCGGGACCATCTGCGTCATGGTCGGGATCGGCATCCTGATCGCGGCCGGAATCTCCTCCTGGCTCTTCAGCCGCGCCGGACTGATGTCGGGCCCGGAGCAGTGACCCACCCGATATCCGAGGCGGAGTTCGAGGGCTTCCACGCCCGGACGTCCCAGCCGCTCTGGGCCTACCTGCGCCGGATCTCCGGCGATCCGGCCCAGGCGGACGACGTCCTGCAGGAGAGCTACCTCCGGCTCCTGCGCCATCCGCCCTCCGCCGACCGGGACGAGCGGGAGCGCAAGGCCTATCTCTTCCAGATCGCCACCAACCTGATGCGCGACCGGTGGCGCGCCAAGGAGCGGGAGCGCTCCGCTCTCGAACGGCTCCTCTCCCTCTGGCCGCGCCGGTCTGAGCCGAACGAAGGCCTGTCCCTTGACATGGGCGCCGCTCTGGACCGCCTTCCGCCGCGGGACCGCGCCCTGCTCTGGCTCGCCCACGTCGAGGGCTACGACCACCGGGAGATCGCCAAGGTCCTGGGCTTGCAGGAGAGCAGCGTTCGCGTCATTCTCTTCCGGGCGCGGAAGAAGTTGGAAAGGGAGCTCGTATGAAGATGGAACAAGAGATCCAGGACGGCCTGCGCCAGCTCGCCCGCGAGACCCGGCCGACCAAGCCCCTCCCCAGCGCCGAGCAGATCTGGTGGCGGGCCGAGGTCATCCGCCGGCTGGTCTCGCGCGAAGAGGCAGCCCGCCAGGCCGAGAGGCCTCTCCTATGGAGCCAGGCAGTGGGGCTCTTCCTGGTCGTCGCGGCGCTGCTCAGCCTCTTCATCGCCGGAGAGCCGCGCTTCCTGGCGCTCCTCTTCGCGATCGTCGTGACGCCGTTGACGGCCCTGATCGCGTTTTTCTTCCTGCCGGGGGAGACGTGAGCCTCCTCCCCCCGCCCCCGCTGCCGGACTTCATCCAGCGGCAGCTTCCCTTCCGGCGGGGGCTCTTCACTCTGGGGACAGGCGAGCGCCTCCACCTCATCGACCACGGAGAACCCGGCGCACGGCCGGTGCTGATGATCCATGGCAACCCCACCTGGAGCTTCCTCTGGCGCAAGGTGATCGCGCTTCTCCCGGGCTTCCGCTGCGTGGCTCCCGACCTCCTGGGGCTCGGGCTCTCGGACCGCATCGACCACCATTCCGTCGAGCGCCACGGCGCGGCCATCGCCGAGCTCGTCGAGGGACTGGATCTGCGCGGGGTCATCCTGGTGGCTCAGGACTGGGGCGGGCCGTTCGCGACCGAGGCTGCACGGCTGGTCCCGGACCGGATCGCGGGGTGCGTGTTCGCCAACACGGTGGTGTCGATGCCGGCGCATCCGAGGACGAGCCTGTTCCATCGCTTCGCGCGCACTCCGGTGGTGAGTGATTTGGTGTTCAAGGGGATCGGCTTCCCGCAGATCGCGCTCTGGATGGTGCAGGGGGACCGGCGCTCGATCCGGGGCGACGTGGCCCGTGCCTACCGCTGGCCGCTGCGGTCGTGGAAGGACCGGGGCACTCCGCTAGCCCTCGCCCGCATGGTCCCCCACCGGCCCGACCATCCCAGCATGCCGGCTTTGCGGCGCGGACACGAGTGGGCGAAGGCGTTCGCCGGTCCCATGGCATTGGTCTGGGGCACGAACGACCCGATCCTGGGGCGCGCCCTGCGCCGCCACGAGCGCGACTTCCCCCAGGCCCCGGTAACCCGCACCCGGGCCGGTCATTTTCTGCAGGAGGAGGTCCCGGAAGAGCTCGCCGCCGCGGTCGACGACGTCTCAGAGCGGCTAACGACTGGGTAGAGAGGTCCAACGAGCCGCTGGAGCGGGCTACCCACTGGGTAGAGGGTCTACCCGCTCGTTCGGGAGGTACCCTCAGGGAGTGTGTAAAAGGAGAAGGCGGTGTAGCCTCCCTGTGAGCCAAACTTCCGGGTATGGAGACCGGAATCAGGGAGGAACACCGCCATGGAGAAGAGAATCACCGAAAAGGGTGTCGCGTCAAGAGTGTGCTTTGCGGAGGTGGAGAGTTGGTTGCGTGGGCAGATTCGAGATCTGCTGCAACAGCTGTTGGAGGAGGAAGTGACGGATTTTCTTGGGCGAGAGAGGTCGCAGCGTCTCGCCGAGGTGGACCGCCCCTCGGGCTATCGCAACGGGCACGGCAAGCCGCGGCAGCTGACTCTGAGCAGCGGGACGATTACGGTACGCCGTCCCCGGGTACGCAATACGGAAGAGCCCTTTGAGAGCCGCCTGCTGCCTCTGTTCGCCAAGCGTAGTGCCGAGGTCGGTGACCTGCTGCCGGAGCTTTACCTGCACGGCCTTTCGGAAGGCGACTTTGACCTGGCGCTACGCAGCCTTCTTGGGGACAAGGCGCCACTGTCGTCGAGCACGATAGCCCGCCTGAAGGTCAAGTGGCAGACCCAGTATGAGAGTTGGTGCCAGCGCTCGTTGTCTGGGCTTGAAGTGACCTACGTATGGGCAGACGGTGTGTACGTCAAGGCAGGCCTGGAGAAGGACAAGGCGGCGGTGTTGGTGGTGCTGGGGGCGTTGTCTGATGGCCGTAAGGTGGTGCTGGCGATCAGAGCCGGTCACCGGGAGTCAACAGCGAGTTGGTCCGAGGTGCTGCGCGGCTTACGCGAGCGCGGGATGGTGTGTCCGCGCCTGGTAGTGGGAGACGGTAGCCTGGGGCTGTGGTCGGCTCTAGACAACGTCTATCCGGAGGCCGAGCAGCAGCGGTGCTGGAATCATAAGCTCCTCTGTGCTCGACAAATTGCCCAAGCGTCTGCTGGTGCAGGGCAAGGCCCTGCTCAAGCCAATTCCGTATGCCTCCACCCTGAAGGAGGCGGAGGACGGCCGGGAGCGCTTCAGGAAATGGTGTCAGCAGCACAGCCAGATAGCAGCGGCCGAGGTGCTGGATCGCGGCTGGGAGCAGCTCGTTACCTTCTACCGCTTCCCCAAGGAGCACTGGACCCACCTGCGAACCTCCAACCCTATCGAGTCGCCCTTCTTTGCTCTGCGGCTGCGTACTGACGCTGCCCGCAGGTACAAGAAGGTGGAAAACGCCACCGCTGTGCTGTGGAAGCTTCTGCTGATCGCGGAAAAGAGGTTCCACAAGCTCAGTGCTGCTGCGTTGGTCAACGCCGTCTTTCTAGGAGCTCGGTACGCTGACGGAGTCCAGATCTACAACCGCTCACAGGAGGTCGCCGCCTAGAACGACGTTTACACAACTCTTGACGGAACCTCTCGTTCGGGCGAGCTACCCACTCGTCGGAGAGAGCTATCTGTTCCTTTGGAGAGAGCTACCCAATGGGTAGAGGGGTCTACCCACTCATTTGGGAGAGCTACCCGCTGGGTACAGGGGTCTACCCGGCCGTTGCGCGGCGCGGGGCTTCCACCGCCACCCCCTCCTTGCGCCGCTGGTCGTACCTCCAGCTCAGCACGGCGGGAACGAGGGTGATGGCCACGAGACATGTCGCGACCGCTCCGAGCATCGCCACCTTGCCCGTGGAGACCAGGCCCGGATAGCTGGAGAACATCATCGAGCCGAAGCCGAGGATCGTGGAGACCGAGGCCGCCACGACCGCCTTGCCCGTCTCGACGATCCCCTTCTCGAACTGCTCGCGGGGCATGTCCTGCACCTCGTTGAACCGGTGCAGGATGTGGACGCCATAGTCCACCCCGATGCCGATGATCATCGTCGTCACGAAAATGTTGATGAAGTTCATCGGCGTGTTCGCCGCCACCATCCAGCCCGCCATCCAGATGAGCCCCACGGTCAGCGGCGCCATGGCGGCGAGGGTGCGGGAGAAGCTGCGGAAGTCGATCCAGATGAGGAGCATGACCAGGACGGTGCCGACGATGCAGGCGATCCAGGCGTCCCGCACCACCAGGGAGCGGACCCGCTGGTTGACCACGTTGGTCCCGGAGAGCGCCGCCTGCGGCCCCAGCGACTCCGTCAGGCGCACGGCATCCGGAGGCGGCTCGCGGCGCCAGCGGTTGTCCGGCGGATAGAGGTAGACCGCCGCCTTCCAGCCGCGGTCGGTATGGCGCAGATAGCGCTCCAGGAGGAGGCGGGTCTGCTGGTTGGCCTGGAAGCTCTTGTGGCCGACCGTCTCCCGCAGGCTCACGACCTGGGTCAGGAGGTCGAGCCCCTGCGCGAACCCCTCGGGCCTCAGCCCTTCCGCGGCGGCGGCACTGGCGAAGGTGGAGCGGATGCGGCCGAGGTCGAGGGCGCCTGTCCTCTGCTGCGCGATCCAGGCGAGCGCCTCGCGCTGCTGCGTCGGCGGCGGGATCAGCGAGGTCACGCCGCTGTAGCCGTAGAGCGTGCCGGCCTGGACCAGGTGCTGCGCTCCCTCGGCCGCTTTCCCGGAGAGCTCGATGACCTCCTCGGGCGTCTTCCCGGTCAGGATGATCGACATCGAGTCGAAGCCGGAGCCGAACTTCCTGCCCACCTCCTCGGCCACGTCGATGCCCCGGTTGCCCTTCGGCCGCATCGTCTTCATGCTCTCGTCGAACTCGATATCGACCGCCAGGGCCAGCGAGATCAGGGTGATGACGAGCCCGATCAGGACCGTCGGCCGCGGGTGATGCAAGGACATCCGCATGAGCCCTTCGGACCCGAAGCTGTGCAGGAAGAGCGTGGGCTGCTTCTGGCGCCGGTTGTGATGGTCCTCGCTCCAGGCGAGCATGGCCGGCAGCAGCAGGAAGACCGAGCCGACGCAGAAGAGGATGCCGGTGCCGGTGAGCAGCCCCATCTGGCGCAGGCCGGTGAACTTGGTGAAGGTGAACGCCCAGAATGTCACCGTCGTCGTGACGGCTCCGATCAGCACGGCGCGGCCGTTCGAGCCCATCATGGCGACCAGCGCCTCTTCCAGGTTGGCTCCCTGCTGCCGCTCCTCGATGTAGCGCCCGTAGGAGACGATCACGAAGTCGATGCCGAGGCCGACCAGCAGCGCGGCCACGCCGCTCGTCGCGGAGCTCAGCGAGCCCACCGCGATCTTGGCGAAGCCGAAGGTGAGGAGCAGGCCGGTCAGCAGCGGGAACATCGCGTAGATCAGGGTGCCCGGCCGGCGGAAGGTGAACCAGAAGAACAGCAGCACGCTGGGCACCACGGTGCCCAGGTTCCACAGCATGTCCCTGCGGATCAGCCCGGCGTCGCCCAGGGCCGTCAGGTGAGGGCCGCCCACGGCCACCTTCGGCGCGGCCTCCAGTGCCGGAAGGCCCGGACCGGCGATCTCGCCCCACTTGCCGGTCTCCTCGGCCACGATGCGGTCCACCTTGGCGGCGAGCTGCTCCGCGAACTCGATGTCCTGGGGCGGCCGCGTGGGCTCGGCCAGGATCAGGAGAAGACTATGGTCGCCCGACAGGTA
>DATLNC010000219.1:0-6208 GCA_035536935.1 Thermoanaerobaculia bacterium | reverse complement strand
GACGAGAGCCTGGATGATCTGCTGCGACTTGAGATTGGAGACGGTGAAGCGGGAGAGAAAGGGCGTGACCTCCTCCTGGATCATCACCTCGATCGCGGAGCGGCTCATCGGTCTCTGGTCCAGAGCCTCGATGTCGTAGCGCCGCACGATCACCTTGGGCAGGAGCAGGGCCGCGAGGAGCCCGATGTCCGAGAGCTGGCGACCGCCGCGCACCATGCCATCGATAACCGGCAGGATCTGCCCGAAGTTGCCGAGCCCGCGCTCGCTGGCCGCGACCATCGCATAGGCCTCGGGGAGCAGGACTTCGAGAAGCCCGAGGTCGAGCATCCACTGCATGGCGGCGCCCGCGTGGCCGCAGCGCAGGAGCTGGGCGATCTCCTCGGTGACGCGGGCCGGCGAGGCCTTGTCCAGCTCCTTGCGGTGGCGGTGGATCGCCTCCTGCGTCCTGCTCTCGATCCCGAACCCGAGCCGGCCGGCGAACTCGCAGGCGCGGAGCATGCGCACCGGATCCTCCCGGAAGCGCTTGTCGGGGTCGCCGATCACATGAACGAGCTTGCGGTCGAGGTCCTCGATGCCGCCGACGTAGTCGACGACCGAGAAGTCGCCGATGTCGTAGAACAGCGCGTTGATCGTGAAGTCGCGGCGAAAGGCATCCTGCTCCGGCGTGCCGTAGGCATTGTCGCTGGTGATCAGGAGCTCGCCGGGCTCGCCGCGCTGCTCGTCGGGATCGGGATCGCGCCGGAACGTCGAGACCTCGACGATCTCGCCGTCGTGAAAATACACATGGACCAGACGGAAGCGCCGCCCGATGATCCGCGAGTTGCTGAACAGCCGGCGGATCTCGTTCGGTTTCGCGTCCGTGCCGATGTCGTAGTCCTTCGGCCGTCGATTGAGCATCAGGTCCCTGACGCTCCCCCCAACCAAGCCCGCCATGTAGCCGGCGTTGTGCAGCCGGTAAAGGACCTTGACGGCGTTGGCGGATATGTCTCTTCGGGAAATTGGATGCTCGGATCGGGGGACGATCCGAGGTTCCACCCCGGTATCTGCGCTCACAAGGTGATTATACTGACGAGAGGGAGTCACGGAAAAAAAAGAGGGGCCGAGGCGGGCGGAGGGCTGGAAAACCCGCCCCGGCACCGGAGGGAGAGGAGTTCGGTTCGTTCGCTTGTCAATCCAGGGCCGCTCGCTGTGACTGCCTGCCGACCTTCCACGCGACCCTTGCTTTTCCCCTGATTCCACAAAGCGTGCCAGCCCTCCTCTTGGGAGTGACGCCGTTGATTTCATTGAACTTAGAGGAAATTACGCCAGCGGAGGCACGAGGAGACGCCGGGGGCTCGTCTCCGCGCGAGGACGCGGGTGTTGCCTGGAGAGGGCGTATTCTTTGCTAGCATTATTGACCATGAGAATACGCAGCCTGCTTCTTGCCGCCCTTGCCGTTATGGCCCTGACTGCGGCCCTCCCTGCGATCGTGGCCGCCGCCATACAGGGTCCGGTGCCCTGCGAAGGAGGCAAGGCAGGCCGCTATCCCTGCCGTGCCATCGATCTGGCCAGCTTCATCCCCATCGAAGACCTGTCGAACGCTCCAAACTCTCCAGACGATCCGAGCGAGGTGGCGGGAGACGTCCTCGGCTGGCGTCACGAGGCGAGCGGCCGGGAGTTCGCCATCCTCTCCCTGAGGTCCCGGATCTCCTTCGTCGAGGTGACGGACCCCGAGAGCCCCATCATCATCGGCGACTACGTCCTGGACCCCGCGGGAGGGAGGCTGTTCTCGATGGCGATCTTCGAGGACCGCCTGTACGGACTTTTCGGCCAGAGGCTCGACATCTTCGACCTGACGCGCCTGCTCACCGCCTCCGGTCCGCTGGCGCCGGATGCCTCCGTCGCCATTTCCGGCCACTACCTTTCCATCAATCGGGAGACCGGCTTTGCTTATTTGATCGCGAGCGATGCGTTCACGATCAATATCGTCGCGCTCGACCTGAACGGCGATCCCGAGAATCCGCAGCAGGTCATGGTCTGGACCCCGACCTCGCCATCCCCGCGAAGCCTCGAGTGCGTCCTCTATCATGGACCGGACCAGCGCTTCGTGGGTCACGAGATCTGCTTCGCCGGGGCCGGCGGCAGCTGGCTGGCGATCTACGACGTGACCGACAAGGCGCATCCGGTCGGGCTCTCGAGCACGAGATACAAGCACTCCAACACGCCCCGGGACACCGCCCTCACCCTGGACCACCGATTCCTTCTGCTCGCCGATTCCCACGACGAGAACCTCCCCGGCGGCAATACCCGGACGTTCCTCTGGAACCTCTCCAGTCTGACGGCGCCCGTGTACTTCAAGAGCTATGACGGTCCCACGCGGGCTCGCGACCTGCAACTGGAAGTCCGAGGCCGCTACGCTTTCCTGGCCAACGCCGCGTCAGGCCTGCGGATCCTGGACCTGCAGCAGATCGGCGCCAAGAAGGGCCGGGTGCGGGAGGCCGCCTATTTCGACGTGGAGCCCGGGGTCAGCAACACGAGCTGGTTCGGGGCGTGGAGCGTCGACGTCCTGCCGAGCGGAACCGTGCTCGTGGGTAGCGTCCGCCAGGGCCTATTCGTGCTTACGCCGAGACTTTGACGCTTTTATCTAGATACCGCAGCGCCCAGGCAGCCAGAACGTCTCCGGCGTGACAGGCGTCGCGCTCGTCCGAGAGCAGGTGGTCAGCCTTGTCCAGGGAGACGAAGCTCTTGGGATGCTTCGCGGCCAGGAAGAGACGCTCGGCGTTCTCGATCCCGAGGGTGCGGTCCACGGGGGAGTGAAAGAGGAGCAGGGGCTTGCGGAGGTCGGCGAGGGTCCGCTGGAGGTGATCCTCAGACAGATCGTCGAGGAGCTGCCGCCGGATGCGGAAGGGCCGTCCTCCTCCGAGGTCGACCTCGGCTTCCCCCCGGGCTTCGAGCTCGGGGGAGAGGCGGACCAGGGTGTTGCGCAGGTGCTCGGTGTCGCTCGGAGCAGCGATCGTGGCCACGGCGGCGACCTCGGGGATGCGCGCCGCCGCGACGAGGACCGCGGCCCCGCCCAGGCTGTGCCCGATCAGGAGGCGGGGCGCCTCGCGCTCGCGCCGCAGGAAGTCCGCCGCCGCGACGAGATCGTCCAGGTTGGACGAGAAGTCGGTCTCGGCGAATTCCCCCTCGCTGTCGCCGATGCCGGTGAAATCGAAGCGGAGCACCGCGATTCCCCGCTCGGCCAGGGCGCGGCTGATCCGTCCCGCGGCCTTGATGTCCTTGGAGCAGGTGAAGCAGTGCGCGAAGACCGCGTAGGCCACGGGGGTAGCGTCGGGGGTTTCCAGCCAACCGGCCAGCTCGTAATCCTGCGATCCGGGAAACTTCAGGCGCTCACGAGGCAAAGGGCGGTTCCTCCTTCCGTACTGGCTTCCGCACTAGACTACCTCGGTGTCCGCCCTGGAAGCCAAAGGCGTCGTCAAAACCTATCCTGACGGCACGGCCGCGCTCGCCGGGGTGAGCCTGGCGATTCCGCCCGGGGAGACGCTGGCCCTGGTCGGCGAAAGCGGCAGCGGCAAGACCACTCTTCTCCGCCTGTTCAATCGCATGGTCGATCCGTCCGAGGGAGAGGTCCGGGTGGAAGGCCGGCCCGTGTCCGAGCTCGATCCGATCGCGCTGCGGAGGGGGATCGGCTACGTCCCTCAAGATGGAGGGCTCATCCCTCACTGGCGGGTGGAGCGCAATGTCGATCTCGTCCCCCGTCTCCTGGGCTGGGATGCGGATCGCCGCAAGGCGCGGGTCCGCGAGATGTTGGAGCTGGTCGGGCTCTCCCCGGACCTCCACGCTCCCCGCTACCCCGCCGAGCTCTCCGGAGGACAGCGCCAGCGCGTCGCCCTCGCCCGCGCCCTCGCCGCAGATCCGCCCGTCGTCCTCCTCGACGAGCCTTTCGGAGCGCTCGACGCCCTCACTCGCCTGGAGCTTCACCGGCAGTTCCTCGAGCTGAGGAAGACGCTCGGCAAGACGCTGGTCCTGGTGACCCACGATCTTGCCGAGGCTTTCCGGCTGGCGAATCGGATCGCGGTGATGAGGGGCGGGTGCATCCTGCAGATCGGAGCGCCCGAGGAGCTGGCGGAGCGGCCGGCGGATCCTTATGTGAGGGCGCTGCTGGATGCATAAGGCCCTCTTTCTCACCTTCCTCCTCTCCACTCCGGTTCTCGCCGCCGATCGCGTCGTGGTCGGCTCGAAGAACTTCGAGGAGAGCCGTCTCCTCGGCGAGATCTTCGCCCAGCTTCTGGAGAGCCGGACCGATCTCGAAGTGGAGCGCCGGCTCGGGCTCGCGGGGACCCAGGTCTGCTTCGAGGCCCTGAAGACCGGCGCGATCGACGTCTACCCGGAATACACGGGCACCGGGCTCGTCTCGATCCTGAACGAGCCCGCGAAGGGCGGCCCGGCTCAGACTCTGAACCGGGTGCGCTCCGAGTTCCTGAACCGCTGGGACCTCTGGTGGCTCGCCCCCCTCGGCTTCGAGAACTCCTTCGAGGTCGCCGTGCCCAGGGAGCTTGCCGAGCGCGAGCATTTGAAGACGATCTCCGACCTCGCCCGGATCTCGAAGCGTCTGCGCGGCGGCTTCGGCCACGAGTTCGTGGGGCGCGAGGACGGTCTCCTCGGTCTGCAGCGGGTCTACGGGCTCGAATTCGCCTCGATCCAGCCTCTCCAGCACGCTCTCAAGTACCAGGCGGCCGGAGCGCGGGATGTAGATGCCATCGACGTCTACACGACCGACGCCCTGCTGATCACCCACAACCTGGTCGTTTTGGAGGACGACCGCGGCTTCTTCCCTCCTTACGAAGCCGCGGCGCTCGTGCGGGGCGAGGCGCCTCCCGAGGTCGGTGCCACCCTGAGCCTCCTGGCCGGCGCCTTCGACGAACAGACGATGCGCTCCTTCAACCTCCGTCTCCAGGAGGGGAAGGAAGACGAAGCCGTCGTGGCGAGGGATGCCCTGCGCTCCATGGGCCTGATCAAAGGAGGGGAGACGGAGACGAGGGCGAAAACCGCCCCCACCCTCACCCACTATCTCTGGGACGAACGGAGCGCGCTCTTGAGAAGGACGCTGGAGCACATCAGTCTCTCGGCGCTGGCGCTCCTGGCCGGGATCGCCGTGGCCGTCCCCCTGGGGCTCTGGCTCGAGCGCCACCGGGGCGGAGCGGAGACGGCCATCCGCCTGCTCGGGATGACCCAGACCATCCCCTCCCTCGCTCTCCTGGCCTTCTTCATCCCTTTCCTCGGAGTGGGAACGGTCCCGGCCGTGGTGGCCCTCTGGCTCTACGCCCTCTTTCCCATCGTCCGGAACACCTACACGGGAGTCCGCGACGCCGACCCGCGCGCCGTCGAAGCCGCCACCGCCCTGGGGATGACGCCGGGGCAGATCCTGCGCGAGATCCGCCTCCCCCTCGCCGCCCCTGTCCTGATGGCGGGGATCCGGACCGCCGCCGTCCTCACCGTGGGCACCGCCACCCTGGCCGCTTTCATCGGAGCCGGAGGCCTGGGCGAGCCGATCGTCACCGGACTGCAGCTCGCCAACGCGCCGATGATCCTCTCCGGAGCGATTCCGGCCGCGATCCTCGCGCTGCTGGTGGATGGTCTGCTGGGATGGGTGGAGAGGGCGCTTCGTCCGGCGGGGCTGGAGGGGAGCCGTAGCTCTATACCCGGGTAACTCGGGGATTTACCCGAGCGACTCAGGGATATCCCCGAGTGACTGAGGGAGTTACCCGAGAGGCTCAGGGATTTACCCGAGAGACTCGGGGATGCCACCGAGAAGCTCGGGGAATTGCAGGAGTAAGCCCGAAAGGGGCGCAGGCATAAAGCCTGGGGGTTCAACCCCAGGTAAGCGAATCCCCAAAAATCTTCAGAGCCCTGGAAGGGCGTAGGCATGGCCAGGGGCGCAGCCCCGCGGCGGGGGGAGAGCTCCCAGGCTCGCGCCCGGGGCCTATGCCTGCGTCCCTTCGGGACTTGGGATGTTGGTGGGCCTCTTACCTGGGGTTGAAACCCCAGGCTTTATGCCTGCGCCCCTTCGGGGCTCTACAGCCGGAACGCCCCCTCCGCCATCCGCTCCTCTTTCACCCCCGCGAAGTGCTGCTTCAGCAGCTCCATGAAATCGGGCAGGCGCTCGTAGAGCCTCTTCGGGGTGCGGCGCGCTCCCTTGGCGAGGGCGTAGTGGGTGAGGAGGGGCAGC
>DATLNC010000218.1:0-10886 GCA_035536935.1 Thermoanaerobaculia bacterium | reverse complement strand
GATCGCGGGGCTCGGCGTGGGCGGCGTGGCCGTGGCGCTCGCGCTCCAGAACATCCTGGGGGACCTGCTCGCCTCGCTTTCGATCGTCCTCGACAAGCCGTTCGTGATCGGCGACACGATCCAGGTGGATACTTTCACCGGGATGGTGGAGAGCATCGGCATCAAGACCACCCACCTGCGCAGCGTCACGGGCGAGCAGCTCGTGTTTTCGAACGGCGACCTCGTGCGCAGCCGCATCCGCAACCTCAAGCGCATGGGGGAGCGCCGGGTTGCGCACGCTTTCGACGTGGTCTACCAGACTCCGGCCGAGAAGGTGGCGCGCATCCCCGAGATCGTCCGCCGGCTCGTGGATACGCGGGAGCAGCTCCGCTTCGATCACGCGCACCTGATCGGGCTGGGCGATTCCGGGCTCCGTTTCGAGGCGGTCTGGTTCGTGCTGTCGCCGGATAACAACCTGCATCTGGACCTGCAGCAGTCGGTCCTGCTCGATCTCCTGCGGCGCTTCGAGACCGAGGGGATCGAGCTCGCCTATCCCACCCGCACCCTGATCGATCAACGTTCCGAAAGGAGCTTCCGTGCGTAGATTGCTCTGTCTTCTTCTTTTGCTGCCGCTCGCCGCGCAGGCCAGCGCCCAGGATGCTGGTGGCACCCGCCTCCTGCGCTACCCGGACATCCACGGCGACACGATCGCGTTCGTCTATGCCGGCGATCTCTGGACGGTCGGCGCCTCGGGTGGCGAGGCGCGCCGGCTGACCGCCGATCCCGGGATGGAGCAGTTCCCCAAGTTCTCGCCGGACGGCAAGCAGATCGCCTTTACCGGTCAGTACAGCGGCACCAATCAGGTGCACGTGATCCCGGCGGACGGCAGCGCGCCGCCCCGGCAGCTCACCTTCCGCAACGACATCGGCGCGCTCCCGCCCCGGGGCGGCGTGGACAATCAGGTTTTCGGCTGGACCCCGGACGGCAAGGAGGTGCTCTTCAAGTCCCACCGGGTGCCCTGGAGCGACCGCATCGGCCGCCCCTATCTCGTGCCGGCCGCGGGGGGCATGGAGCGTCCGCTCCAGATGCCGGAGAGCGGCACCGGCACCCTCTCGCCGGATGGCACCAAGCTCGTCTACACGCCGGGCATGCGCGAGTTCCGCACCTGGAAGCGCCACAAGGGCGGACGCGCCCAGGACATCTGGATCTATGACCTGAAGAACGACACGGCCGAGCGGCTCACCGACTTCGTGGGCACGGACAACATGCCGATCTGGATCGGCAACACGATCTATTTCACCTCGGACCGCGGCGGCTGGCAGCTCAACCTGTTCTCATATGACCTGGGTGGTCCTCAGGCGCGCCAGACCCGGCAGATCACGAATCACGATCAGTTCGACGTGCTCTGGCCGAGCGGCGACGACCGCCGCATCGTCTATCAGCAGGCGGGCTATCTCCACGTGCTCGACACGTCTTCGGGGCAGACGCGGCAGGTGCCGATCCAGGTCCATGGCGACTTCCCCGCCACGCTCCCCTATTTCAAGAACGTGACCGGGGAGACCCAGTCCATGGCCGTCTCGCCGACCGGCAAGCGCGCCGTGCTCGGCGCCCGGGGAGAGATCTTCACCGTCCCGGGGCAGAAGGGGGAGATCCGCAACCTGACCTCCACCCCCGGCATCCGGGAGATGGACGCCGTCTGGTCGCCCGACGGCCGCTGGATCGCCTACCTGTCGGACCGGAGCGGCGAGTACGAGGTCTACGTCCGGCCGAGCGACGGCTCGGGCGACGAGCGCCGGGTGACCACGGGCGGCAAGGTCTGGCGCTTCCCGCCCGTCTGGTCCCCCGACTCGAAGAAGATCGCGTTCGGCGACTCGGACCAGCATCTCTTCTGGGTGGACGTCCCGTCCGGGAAGACAACGGAGGCCGACCACAGCGACCGCGAAGACATCTTCGACTACCGCTGGTCGCCCGACAGCCGCTGGCTGACCTACACCAAGGAGGGGGAGACGCAGCTCGATTCCGTCTGGGTCTACTCGCTCGACGACAAGAAGGCCACCCGCCTGACCAGCGATCTCACGGACGAGGCCGAGCCGGTCTTCTCGCCGGACGGGCGCTATCTTTATTTCCTTTCCAACCGCGACTTCAACCTGACCTTCAGCGGCTTCGAGTTCTCCTACGTCTACACGAATCCGACGCGGGTCTACGTGGGAGTGCTCTCCAAGGAGGGGCCGGCGCTGTTCCTCCCCACGAGCGACGAGGAGGAGTGGGAGGAGGAGAGCGCCAAGCCCGGGGAGGACCGCAAGCCGCCGAAGCCGATGATCGCGGACTCTGCTCAGGAAGCCAAGGGCGGCGACGCCGAGGCCGGTGATACCGGGGACGGTCCGGACTCGGCGGAGGTGAAAGCGCCGGTCCGGGTGAAGATCGACTTCGACGGCTTCGAGAGCCGGGTGCGGGCGATCCCCGGAGCGCCGGGCGACTACCGCGGCCTCCAGGCCAACTCGGACGGTATCTTCTATAGGGTCGGGGACGGGCCCCAGACCGCGCTCAAGATGTTCGACCTCAAGGCCGAGAAGGAGCAGACGATTCTGGACGGCGGGGTCGCCGGCTACGAGCTGTCGGCCGACGGCAAGAAGGTGCTCTACCGCCAGGGGGATACTTTCGGCATTGTCGACGCCAAGCCCGGGCAGAAGATGGGCGACGGCAAGCTGGCGCTGGAGAAGCTCGAGCTTCGCATCGAGCCGAAAGAGGAGTGGCGCCAGATGTACGTGGATGCCTGGCGCATCCTCCGCGACTGGTTCTACGACCCGAACATGCACGGGCTTGACTGGGTAGCGATGCGCGACCGCTACGGCGCGCTGCTGCCCTACGCCGCCCGCACCGAGGACCTGGACTGGATCCTGGGCGAGCTCGGAGCGGAGCTCTCGGCCGGCCACGTCTACATCCAGCCGGGGGAGCGGCCGGGGCCGAACCGGGTCGAGAACGGCCTCCTCGGCGCCGAGGTGGAGCCCCACACGTCGGGCTTCTACCGGGTGACCAAGATCTACCCGGGCGAGAACTGGCACCAGGACTTCCGCTCGCCGCTGACCGAGCCGGGCGTCAACGTCAAGGAGGGGTACTTCATCCTGGAGGTGGACGGCACGCCCACGAAGGGGGTCGACAATTTCTACCGCCTGCTGCAGAACAAGGCGAACCGCGTGGTGACGCTGCTCGTCAACGACAAGGCGGACACCAGGGGCGCCTGGGTGGAGCGGGTGCGGCCGGTCGCGAAGGAGCAGAACCTCCGCTATCTCGACTGGGTGCTGGCGACGCGGGAGAAGGTGCGGAAGGCCTCGAACGGCCGCATCGGGTACATCCACCTGCCGAACACGGCGGTGGAGGGCAACCGCGAGCTCTTCAAGTACTTCTACCCGCAGACGAATACCGACGCCCTGATCCTGGACGACCGCTACAACGGCGGCGGCTTCGTGCCCGACCAGATGGTCGAGCTGCTCGACCGTCCGCTGCTGCACTACTGGATCCGCCGCGGCGAGCAGCCGGAGAGGGTGCCGGGCTTCGTCCACACGGGCCCCAAGGTGACGCTGATCAACGGCCAGGCGGGTTCGGGAGGCGACGCCTTCCCTTACTACTTCAAGAAGATGGGTCTCGGCCAGCTCATCGGCACGCGCACCTGGGGAGGCCTGATCGGCATCTCGGGCAACCCGGACCTGATCGACGGCACCAACCTCTCCGCCGCCACCTTCCGCTTCCTCGACACGGAGGGCAACTGGGGCATCGAGAACGAGGGCGTCGCGCCCGACATCGAGGTCATCGACCGTCCCGACCTCGTGGCCAAGGGCCAGGACCCGTCGCTCGAAAAGGCGATCGAGGTGTTGCAGGAAGAGCTGCGCAAGAACCCGACGGCGAAGCTGAAGGTGCCGGCGAATCCGAAGCAGGAGTGGCCGCCGAAGTAGGGAGGGTGGGGCGGGGGAGGCCGGCCGGCAGCCCCCGCCTGGGGTTGAAACCCCAGGCTAGACAAGTACAGCCCCCTCCCGAGGCTGGAGGCGCAGCAGGCTGCGCCTCGTCGTCACGGATCTCGCCGGAAGCTCGCCCTCGGAGGGGGCGACACTCTTCTAGCCTGGGGTTTCAACCCCAGGCGGGCTGGCGCTTGCTGGCAGGTGCCCCCCTACCGCTTCCACCGCCACCCCCCCTCCTCGGAAGACAAAATCCACGCCACCGTCTTGCCCGGCTGGATCCCCTGCGCCTCGTTCCAGAAGAGACGGTCGCGGAGGTTGCGGCTGGAGGTGTCCCCCTCGGGGAGCGACTGCACCTCGTCGTAGATGCTGCGGAAGCGGTCCAGCCACTTCGCGCAGTTGGCGAGGCGGAGGTCCACCCAGCCGTCGCGCACCCAGCGCTCCAGCTTCTCGGGCGTGACCTCCTCGTTGCAGGCGTCCGCCGGCACGATCACCTTGGGACCGCGCAGGACCTCGCCCGACTCCAGGAGGATCGGCATGCCCACCGACACGATCCGGTTCGCCTCCTCGGGCTCCTCCCGGACCAGCCGGTTCAGCCGCTCGCAGACCAGCTCGGCCGTGGACTCCCGCACCGCGCCCATCGTGCGGAAGGCGGCGCGCAGCAGATGGGCCTCGAAGAGCAGCTTCGAGTTCTTCGGCGGACCGAGCAGCTCGAAAGCCACGCTGCGCACCCCGTGCTCCTTCTCGAGCGCGGTCATCTTCTCGATCGCCCAGTGGCGCAGCAGGCCCGCGCGGTAGGTCGGGCCGAGCACCGCGCTGTCGAGAGCGCCCACCACGTCGTAGCCCGTGTTGCCCCCCAGGATCTCGAACACGGCGTACTTGGCGATCTCCTCGGGGGTCACGAACTCCATCTGCTCGCCGCTGGAGATGGTGACGAACTCCTCCAGGCTGAAGACGCCGTTCTCGCCGGTGTCGATGAAGACGTTGTCGAACGTCTCTTCTCTCACCCGGGCGGCGCCGGGATCGTCGGTGGAAAAGGTCGATCCCAGGGGGCGCGGCTGCGCGTCCACCAGGCGGATCGGCTCCCGCTTGCGGTGGATGGCGCCGTAGCCGATCCGCTTCCAGGCGATGGCCGCCGCCGGTTTGATCTCCTTGACGATCGGGCCGCCGGGCGTGCGCGCCATCAGGAAGAGCAGCATCGAATGGGCGCCGGCCATGGCCGTCTTTGCCAGCAGCGTGCGGCTCGGCTTCTCCTCCGAATGGGTGTAGGGGACGTTCAGGCCCATGCCGCCGGTCCCGGTCGTGCCCACCTTGACGTAGACCCCCGTGCCGGCGTCGAGCATGCCGTTGTACATGATCTGGATGTGCCGGATCAGCCGCGGCATGGAGAGCGCTTCGAGCAGGGTCTCCACCTCGGACTCGCCGATCTCCCCACCGTCGAGCTGGGTGAGCAGCCTGTCCGCCGCGGAAAAGATGTCGCGGTAGGCGATTCCCGTGGCGGTGTTGACGGCGTCGATCACGATGTGCGGCCGCGAGCGGACGAGCAGGTCGTAGAGGACGAAGCCCTGGAGGTCCTCGCCCACGAGCGGGTTGAGCTGGGCGCGGATCTTCTCCCGCCGCGTTCCCCCGTGGACCAGCCCGAAGACGTCTCCGGCCGATGGGGTGAGGATCGTGGTCCCGGCCAGGGGGACGAGCTCGCGGCAGGCGTCCTCCGACTCCGCCAGGGTGAGGCTGTGGATCTGGATCTCGCGCGGCCGCCGCTCCAGCAGCTCCCGGCACATCGCCAGGCCGACCATGCCGCCTCCCCCCAGAACAAGGATCTTCCGATTCTCGACGTTCAAAGCGTCTCCCTCCGAGCTTGAGCAAATGATGTAGGCCGGGCTTGCCGCTGGCAGGCGATTCTACGCCAGTGTACACTCCCGGGGTTCTCCGCTTCCGGGGAACCCCAGCATCGGACTCGGAGGTCAAGGAACCATGTCTTTCCGCTGCGCGTCGGCGGCGCTCGCCTTTCTCGCCCTCTTCCCGCTCCCCAGCGCCGGGCAAACCGGCGCTGTCCAGGAGACCAGGGCACAGGACCTCTCCGCGCGGATCGACCAGGCCGTCCAGCGGACCGCCCCGGAGATCGTCGAGATCCGCCACAAGCTGCACCAGAACCCCGAGCTGAGCAACCGCGAGACCAGGACCGCCGCCCTGGTCGCCGACTACCTGAAGAAGCTCGGCCTGGAAGTCCGGACCGGGATCGCCAAGACCGGCGTCGTCGGCATCCTCAAAGGGGGCAAGCCCGGCCCGATCGTGGCTGTCCGGGCCGACATGGACGCCCTGCCGGTCACCGAGCAGACCGACCTCCCCTTCCGCTCCACCAGGCGCGACACCTTCCTCGGCCAGGAGATCGGGGTGGCCCATGCCTGCGGGCACGACATCCACACCTCGGTGCAGCTCGGCGTGGCCAAGGTGCTCAAGTCCCTCCAGGCGGACATCCCCGGGACGATCGTCTTCGTCTTCCAGCCCGCGGAGGAGGGTCCGCCGCCGGGAGAGGAGGGCGGGGCCGACCTGATGCTCAAGGACGGCGTCTTCCGCGACATCAAGCCCGCGGCGATCTTCGCCCTGCACTCGTTCCCGGACCTCCAGGTCGGACAGGTGGGGTACAACCCGGGTCCGACCATGGCGGCGGTGGACCAGTTCGTGGCCAAGGTCAAGGGCAAGCAGTCCCACGGCGCCTACCCGCACCTGAGCGTGGATCCGATCGTCATGGCGTCGCAGGTGGTGATGGCCCTGCAGACCATCCGCTCGCGCAACCTCCCGCCTCTGGAGCCGAGCGTGGTCACCGTCGGCATCTTCCGCGGCGGCGAACGCTTCAACATCATCCCCGGCGAAGTCCACCTCGAGGGCACGGTGCGCACTTATAACGAAGAGGTGCGCGGCCAGATCGAGCGGCGCATGAACGAGATCCTCGACGGGATCACCCGCGCGGGAGGCGGCTCGTACGAATTGGAGTACAAGAAGAACGCGCCGGCCACGGTCAACGAGCCGGCGCTCTCCCAGACCTCCGCCGCGCTCCTGGCGCGGTCGGTGGGGGCCGACAACGTCAAGGTCGTCGAGCCCTCGATGGGCGGCGAGGACTTCGCCTACTTTGCGAATGAGATCCCCGGGTTCTACTTCCGGCTGGGCGTCGTCGCCCCGGGGACCACGTCCGGCGGCCTTCACACTCCGACCTTCCGTGCCGACGACAGCTCGGTCGCGGTCGGCATGAAGGCGATGTCGAGGCTCCTGGTGGACTGGCTGAGCCAGGGGCGATAACTTTTTTGAGGTGACGGAATGCGAAACGAAGGGCCGTACCAGAGCAGCCACGGGATCGAGAGCCACGGCATCGCGGATGCCGGGACGGTGTACTGGAACCTTCCACCCGCCCGGCTGTACGAGATGGCGATCCAGCGCGGCGAGGGCGTAATGGCGGCCGGTGGGCCGATCGTCTGCCTCACCGGCCCGCACACCGGCCGCTCCCCCAACGACAAGTTCATGGTGGTAGATCCGTCCATCGAGAACGACGTCTGGTGGGGGGACGTCAACCGCAGGTTCGAGCGCGAGAAGTTCGACGGCCTGCTCGCCCGCGCCCGGGAGCACGTCCGCGGCAAGGACCTCTTCGTCTTCGACGGCTATGCCGGCGCCTCCGGAGCCGATCCCAAGCATCGCCTGGCCGTCCGCATCGTCACCGAGAACGCCTGGCACAGCCTGTTTGCGCGCAACATGTTCGTGCGCGAGGAAGACCCGGAGAAGCTCGCTGGATTCGAGCCCAAGTTCGTGGTCTGGAACGTCGCCTCGCTCCAGGCCGATCCGGGCCGCGACGGCACCCGCAGCTCCACGTTCATCCTGCTCGATCTGGCGCGGCGGATGGTCCTGATCGGCGGCACCCAGTACGCCGGCGAGATCAAGAAGTCGATCTTCAGCGTGATGAACTACTACCTCCCCAAGATGGGAGTGCTCTCGATGCACTGCAGCGCCAACTACGGCGCGACCAAGGACGACACGGCCCTGTTCTTCGGCCTCTCGGGCACGGGCAAGACCACGCTGTCGTCCGATCCGGAGCGCACTCTGATCGGCGACGACGAGCACGGCTGGAGCGAGGATGGCGTGTTCAACATCGAGGGCGGCTGTTACGCCAAGGTGATCCGCCTGAGCCCGGAGGGCGAGCCCGAGATCTACCAGACGACGCGGACCTTCGGCACGATCCTGGAGAACGTGGTCTGCGATCCCGAGACCCGCCGTCTCGACCTCGACTCCGAGCGTCTCACCGAGAACACCCGCGCCAGCTATCCGCTCACCCAGCTCCGCAACGTGGACCTCGGCGGCATGGCCGGCCATCCGAAGAACATCGTCTTCCTGACCTGCGACGCATTCGGAGTCCTGCCGCCGGTCTCGCGGCTGACGCCCGAGCAGGCGATGTATCACTTTCTTTCGGGATACACGGCCAAGGTGGCGGGCACGGAGAAGGGGATCACGGAGCCCAAGGTGACGTTCAGCACCTGTTTCGGCGCGCCCTTCCTGCCGCTCCATCCGAGCGTCTACGCCGGCATGCTCGGCGAGAAGATCGCCCAGCACGGCGCCAGGGTCTGGCTGCTCAACACCGGCTGGACGGGCGGTCCCTACGGAGTGGGGACACGCATCAAGCTCGGTTATACGCGGCGCATGGTGACCGCGGCCCTCTCGGGCGAGCTCGACGGCGCCGAGACCTGGAACGATCCCAACTTCGGCCTGGCCGTGCCGGTGCGCATCGAAGGGGTACCCGACCAGGTGCTGCGCCCGCGCGAGACCTGGAAGAACCCCGCCGACTACGACGCCAAGGCCGCCCAGCTCGCCGACATGTTCGCTGACAACTTCGAGAAGTACGAGGACCAGGTGAGCGAAGGCGTGAGGTCCGCGGGTCCGCGCAAGGTGAAGGCGGGGTGAAAGCCTGGGTACCGCGCTATCGCCTCACCCCGGCGATGGCGCGTGCCCTCATGGAAGTGGGTGCGGCGGCCGCGGTCGTGGAGCACCTCGCCATTCCTCCGGCCGTCCATGAAGAGTTGAGGCGCCGCGCCCGCGTTCGCTCGACCCACTACTCGACCCGCATCGAAGGCAACCGCCTGACGCTCGCCGAGGCCGAGCAGGCGATCGGAGGAAACCGTGTGCAGTTTCACGGCCGCGAGCGGGACGCTACCGAAGTCCGCAACTATTGGAACGCTCTGCTCAGAGTGGAGGAGTGGGCCGCGAGCGGGCGGCCTCTGACCGAGGATCTCATCCAGCGCATTCATGGCCTCGTCGAGCGGGGCCCCCGGGGCCCCCGAGCGAAACCGAGCCCCTGGCGGGACGGCCAGAACGTGATCCGCGACTCGGAGTCCGGAGCCCTCGTCTACTTGCCGCCCGAGGCGAAAGACGTGCCGCTCCTGATGTCCGGGCTGGTCGCCTGGGTACGCCAAGCCGAAGAGGAGCGGCTGCCGGTCCCGATCATCGCCGGGCTCGCTCATTACCAGTTCGTGACGATCCACCCGTACTACGACGGCAACGGCCGCACGGCCCGGCTCCTCGCCACGTTCCTGCTTCACCGTGGAGGTCATGGGCTGCAGGGGCTCTTCTCCCTGGAAGAGCACCATGCCCGCGACCTCGCCGCCTACTACGGCTCGCTCGCGGTGCACCCGCACCACAACTACTACGAAGGCCGCGCCGAAGCCGACCTGACCCCCTGGCTGGAGTACTTTCTCGACACTCTGGCGGGAGTGTTCACTGTTGCCAAGAACGAAGCCCTCCGGGCGGCAGAGGCCGGGGTCTCGCTGGAGCCCGAGGCGCTACGCCGCCTGGATCCGCGTGCGCGCACGGTGCTCGGCCTGTTCGCGAGGCACGAGCGAGTCACTGCTCATCATGTGGCCGCCGCGCTCGGCCTCTCCGACCGGACGGCCCGCCTCCTGCTCCGGAAGTGGGTGGACGAAGGCTGGCTGGAGGTGGCGGACTCCGCTCGACGGACGCGTGCCTACTCGTTATCGGCAATCTATCGGCAATTTATCGGCAATACATCGGCAGGATAGAATCGGCCGCGGGAGGGAGAGACCATGCGCTGCCGATTCATCACCGCCGACGTGTTCACAAGCCGGCCGCTGGAGGGGAATCCTCTCGCGGTCTTCCCGGATGCCCGCGGGCTGTCCGATCAACTGATGCAGCGGATCGCCCGCGAGTTCAACCTCTCGGAGACGGTCTTCGTCCTGCCGCCGGACGACGCGCGGCACACCCGCTGCCTGCGGATCTTCACGCCCAAGGCCGAGCTTCCCTTCGCCGGCCATCCCACGGTGGGCGCGGCCTACGTGCTCGCCGCCCTTGGAGAGATCCCCCTCACCGGGGCCGAGACGCGGATCGTCTTCGAGGAGGGGGTCGGCGCGGTTCCCGTCCTGATCCGCAGCGAGGAGGGCCGTCCGGTCTTCACGCAGCTCACGGCGGCGAAGCTTCCCGAGCAGGGCCCGACGCCGCCCGAGGCGGCCGAGCTGGCCGAGATGCTCTCCCTCGCTCCGGAAGACGTGCTGAGCAAGGGGGAGGACTACCCTCAGGGATTCTCCTGCGGCAACCCGTTCCTCTTCATTCCGCTCCGCAGCCGGGACGCGCTGCGCCGGGCTCGTCTGAGGATGGACGTCTGGGAAGAGGTCCTGCTCGGGGGATGGGCGCGGGAGGTGTTCGTGATGTGCCGCGAGCCCGAGCTGCCCGGCTCGCACATCCGGGCGCGCATGTTCGCGGCCGAGCTCGGCATCGGGGAAGATCCCGCCACGGGCGCCGCGGTCTCCGCCCTCGGGGGCTACCTGGGAATCCGTGCCCCGGAGACCGACGGCACCCTCGCCTGGGTCGTCGAACAGGGCTTCGAAATGGGCCGCCCCAGCCTCCTCCACCTCGAAGTGGACAAGCAGGAAGGCGAGATCACCGCCGTCCGCGTTGGAGGTAGCT
>DATLNC010000217.1:0-43603 GCA_035536935.1 Thermoanaerobaculia bacterium | reverse complement strand
CGGGCTCACCGTGGCGATCAGCTCGGGCAGGCGCTTCAGCACCTGGAAGGCGCCGATCCCCTCGTAGAAGGCCATCTGGTGGGCGGCGTCCTCGGAAGTCTCGACGTCCAGTTCCAACTCGGTCAGCAGGGCTCGCCGGGCCCTGTCGAGCTCGTCCGCCGGTACGAGGTTGTCCCGTAGCGCCGCGATCCGCTCCTCGATCGCCTTCTCGATCTCCGGACCGCCGCTCCCCTGCAGACTGAAGAGGTAGGGCTGGGCGGTCGGCGCGAAGAAGGAGGCGATCTCTTCGGCGGCGCCGTACAGGCGCGAGCCGGGACGGGCGGGGAAGGGATCGCCGTCCTGGCGGAAGCTGGCTCCCGAGGAGCCGGTCAGGAGCGCCTGGATCAGGAGGAAGGCAGCCCAGTCGGGGTCCGTGGCGGCCGGCGCCCGCCAGGCGATCTGGAAGCGGCTCCCGCCGCCGGGGACCTCTACGCGCCGCTCTCCCAGCTGCGGTGGCTCCACGGTGCGGGGCGGAGGCGTGGCCTCGCCGCCGGGGATGCTGCCGAATGCCTTGCGGACCAGCGCCAGCGCCTCGGAGGCCTTCACGTCCCCCGCAATCGCCAGCACGGCGTTGGCCGGGTTGTAGTGCCGGCGATAGAAGGCGGCTACGTCGTCGTGAGTGATGCGCTCCACGTCGCTGGTCCAGCCGATCACGTTCTGGCGGTAGGGGTGCTCCGTGAACGAGACCGCCGCGACCGCGTCGTGGAGCACGCTCGCCGGGTCGTTCTCGTAGCCATGCAGCTCGGTCAGGACCGCTCCGCGCTCCGCATCCAGCTCGGCCGCGGGAATGAGCAGCCGGCTCATGCGGTCGGCCTGGATGTCGAGGACGAGCGGCAGCCGCTCCCTGGGGACGGTCTCGAAGTAGGTGGTCTGATCGATCCAGGTGTAGCCGTGCCATTCGCCGCCCACGGCGTAGATGCGGCTGACCACGTCCGTGTCCGGGAAGCTTTCGCTGGCGCGGAAGGCCATGTGCTCGACGAAATGGGCGAGGCCTGTCGATCCCGTGCATTCGGTGCGGCCTCCTACTTTGTAGAGGACCTGCGTGCTGACGATCGGCAGCGTGGGGTCTTCCAGGACCATCACGGTGAGGCCGTTTGGGAGCCGCTCGACCACGGCACTGTCGAGCCGGCCGGCGGAGATTGGGGCGGCGGCAATGAGGAAGAGGGCCAGCAGCCGGGATGCGAGGCGCATGAGGAGGGAGCCTAGCATCGCCGCCTGGGGTTGAAACCCCAGGCTAGAAAAGTACAGCCTCCTCCGGAGGCTGCCTGCGACTCGCCCCCGGAGGGGGCGATACCCTTCTAGCCTGGGGTTTCAACCCCAGGCCGGCTTGGACTGTTCACTGCCGTCTCGCTGGCATCCCATTTGCCACGGAAATAGACTCCATGGATACCCTTCCCTCCCCCCACCTTACCCACCCGGGCCTGCTGATCGCGATCGGCGGGGCCGAGGATAAGACCCGGGAGCGCGTAATCCTGCGCTACTTCCTGGAATCCTCGGGTGGCTCGGATGCCAACATCGTCGTGCTCGCCACCGCTTCCGAGGTGCCGGAGACCGGCGAACGCTACGCCGAGCTGTTCTTCGGCCTGCGGGCCGAGACCGTCGAGGTTCTCAAGATCGAGAACCGGGAGGATGCCCTCAACGCGGATCGGGACATGCTCGACCTCCTGGAGTTCGCGACCGGCCTGTTCATCACCGGGGGCAGCCAGCTCAAGTTCTCCTCGGCGCTGGGCGGCACGCCGCTCGCCGCGGCCATCCGCCGCCGCCACCAGGAGGGGATGGTGGTGGCCGGGACGAGCGCCGGCGCCAGCCTGCTTGCCGAGCACATGGTCGCCCTGGGCGACAGCGGAGCCTCCCCCCGCCGGCGGCTGGTCCACCTTGCCAAGGGGCTGGGCCTCGCTCCGGACATCATCATCGACCAGCACTTCCGGCGCCGCGACCGCCTCGGCCGGTTGCTCACGGCCCTCTCCTACAACCCGGAGCCCCTGGGTCTCGGCATCGACGAGGACACCGCCGCCATCATCGAGGCCGGGGGAGTCCTCAACGTCCTGGGCGCGGGCGGCGTCACCGTCATCGACGCCTCGGGCCTGCGCTACACCGACAGCTACGCCGTGCAGCGCGGCCAGCCGCTCGCCATGCTCGGCCTCAAGCTCGACTTCCTCACCTCGGGCTGCCGCTACGATCTGCGCCGCCGCATTGGCATCGCGCCCCAGCAAGCCACGCGCATCGATCCGCTCATGGAGCCGGCCGCGTTGGAGGAGACCCCGGCGGACCCGACGCCGGTGGGGATGCGCGACGGCGAATAGGCACGGGGTTTGCTCATACTCTAACGCGCATGAATTTTCCTCGATAAAAACATCATCGGAAGAGGCATCATGGAAATCCTGGAAACCCGGGTATATCGAGGTCCCAATCAGTACGCGCTCTGGCCGATGATCCGCCTCAAGGTGGACCTCGGGGAGCTGGAGCAGTACCCGACCGTCAAGCTGCCCGGTTTCACCGAGCGGCTTCTGGAGCTGATCCCGACTCTCGGCGAGCACACCTGCGGCCTTGGCGTGCCGGGGGGGTTCCTCCAGCGTATGAGGGAGGACGAGGGCACCTGGCTCGGCCATGTCCTGGAGCACGTGGCTATCGAGCTCCAGTGCCTGGCGGGCACCTATGTCACCTTTGGCAAGACCCGCGGGGACGGCCTTCCGGACGGCCAGTATTACGTCGTCTACAGCTACGTGGAGGAAACCGTGGGCCTGGAGGCGGGACGGATCGCGATGCGCCTGATCCATCACCTGCTGCCGCCCGAGCGCGCCGACCATGATCCCGCGCCGTTCCACTACAGGGCGGAGCTGGAGAATCTGGTGCGCCTCGCCCAGCGCCGCGCCCTGGGACCTACCACCGCCGCCCTGGTGAGCGCCGCGGAGGACCGCGGCATCCCCTGGCTCCGCCTCAACGACAGCTCGCTCGTCCAGCTCGGCCACGGCAAGTACCAGCGCCGCATCCAGGCCAGCATCACCAGCGAGACGCGGCAGATCGCCACCGAGATCGCCTCGGACAAGCGGCTGACCCATCGCATCCTGGAGGATCTCGGCCTGCCGGTCCCCCGGCAGGTGCTCGTGGACGATGTCGAGGAAGCCGTGGCCGAGGCCGAGCGCATCGGCTTTCCCGTGGTGGTGAAGCCGCTGGATGGCAACCACGGCAAGGGCGTGGTCGTCGACCTCAAGACTCCGGAGCAGGTGCGCGACGCTTTCGAGAAGGCGCAGGACTACTCCAGCCGCGTCCTCGTCGAGGCCTGCCAGTCGGGCCACGACTACCGCATCCTGGTCGTCAACGGCCGTGTGGTCGCGGTGGCCCAGCGGGTACCCGGCCACGTCGTTGGCGACGGCCGGCACACGGTCGCCGAGCTGGTCGAGATCACCAACCGCGATCCGCGGCGCGGCGTCGGCCACGAAAAGGTCCTCACCCGGCTGGAAATCGACGACCAGGCGCACCGCAAGCTGGAGACCCAGGGGCTCAGCCCCGAGGCCGTTCCGGAGGCGGGGCGGGTGGTGTACCTGCGCTCGACCGGCAATCTCTCCACCGGCGGCACGGCCATCGACAAGACCGACTCGCTCCACTACGACAACCGCATCATGGCCGAGCGGGCCGTGCAGGCGATCGGCCTCGACGTGGGCGGCGTGGACTTCATCTCCCCGGATATCTCCCGCAGCTTCAAGGACGTGGGCGGGGCGATCGTGGAGATCAACGCCGCGCCCGGCTTCCGTATGCACCTCGCCCCCACCGAGGGGACTCCCCGCGACGTGGCGGGGCCGGTCATCGACATGCTCTTCTCGCCGGGGACCCCTTGCCGCATCCCCATCGCCGCCATCACCGGCACCAACGGCAAGACGACCACCACCCGCATGGTGGCCCACATCCTCAAGCTCGCCGGC
This sequence comes from Thermoanaerobaculia bacterium, assembly GCA_035536935.1. Taxonomy (GTDB): domain Bacteria; phylum Acidobacteriota; class Thermoanaerobaculia; order Multivoradales; family UBA5704; genus DATMER01. The sequence goes on along the minus strand of DATLNC010000217.1, from coordinate 39,644 downwards.
TACAACGTGGGCATGACCACCACGGACGGCGTCTACATCGACGGCGTGCTCACGGTGCGCGGAGATATGACCGGCCCCTGGTCGAGCCAGCTCGTGCTGCGCGATCCGCGGGTGGACGCGGCCGTGCTGGAGACGGCGCGGGGCGGCATCGTGCGCTCCGGCCTCGGCTGGCGCAAGTGCAGCGTCGGCGCGGTGCTCAACGTCTCGGCCGATCACCTCGGCATGGGGGGGATCAATACCCTGGACGACCTCGCCGAGGTCAAGCGGATCGTCGTCGAGGTGGCGCAGGACTTCTGCGTGCTCAACGCGGACGACCCGAGAGTGGCGCAGATGGCCGAGCACAGCCGGGCCGAGCCCATCTACGTGACCATGGACCGCGGCAGCGAGCTGGTGCGCCGGCACATCCGCGAGCGCAAGCGGGCCGTGGTGCTGGAGGAGGGGCTCAACGGTCCCATGCTCGTCCTCTACCAGGGGGAGGAGCAGATCCCGCTGCTCTGGGCGCGCCAGATCCCGGCTACTGTAGAAGGCCGCGCCGTCCACAACATCCAGAACGCCATGTTCGCCGCGGCCATCGCGAGCGGCATGGGAGTGGGCGTCGACGACATCCGCGAGGGGCTGCGGACGTTCACCACCGACTTCTTCCAGACGCCCGGCCGGCTCAGCTTCTACAACGAGCACCCCTTCCGGGTGCTGCTCGACTACGCCCACAACGCCGCGGCCATGGAGCTGGTGGCGCGCACGGTGCGCGAGCTGGCGGTCTACGGCCGGCGGATCGGGGTGCTCGCCATCCCCGGCGACCGCCGCGACGAGGACGCCCGTGCCCTGGCCGCGGCCGCCGCGCCCGGTTTCGACTACATCCTGCTCAAGGAGGACGAGGATCCCCGCGGCCGGCCCCGGGGCGAAGCCGGCGCGCTGCTCCGCGAGGGCCTTCTCGAAGCCGGGTTCCCGGCCGAGCGGATCTGCGATGGCATCTACATGGAGGAGGAGGCGACGCTGCGCGCCCTGGAGATGGCGCGGGCTGGAGACCTTGTGGTCATCTTCGGCGACAAGCTGCAGCGCGTCTGGGATCTGATCGTCAACTTCAAGAGCCAGGCGCCCGAGCGCGACGCCCAGGTGCCCAAAGAAGAGCCGGTGCGTGAGCAGATGCTCGCCGAGGCGACCCCCCGGGGAAGGACCGATCGGGAGTAGCTACCGCGCCACCGGAGCCGCCGCCCGCAGAATCTCCAGGACCTCCTCCCGCCGGCTGTGGATCAGCAGCACTAGCAGGTCCCCCGGACGCGCCCAGGCCAGGGCCTTGCGCACCGCTTCAGGGTCATCCGCGGCATGGACCAGCGAGCCGGACGGCGCTCCCAGGCGGAGCAGCTCGGCTTCGAGGAACGCCGGCACCTCTCCGAGCTGCCGGCCGCGCAGCATCTCCGGCAGCTCCTTGATCACCACCAGGTCGGGATGGAAGGCCCAGGCAGTCTGTGCCAGCTCGCGGAGGGAAGCCTCGTCGCGGTCCCCCGCCTGGCCGAGGAGGATCAGCCGCCGCTCGGCCGGAAGGGTCGAGGCGAACTGCAGCAGGGCGCCGAGCCCGTGGGGATTGTGGGCGTAGTCGACCAGGACGCGGGCGCCTCCAATGTCCATCAGGTTGCCGCGCCCGGGGTTGTCCTCGGGCGAGCCGCGGAAGCTCTTCAGTCCCTCGGACATGGCATCCACCGGCAGGCCGATGGCTCCGGCCAGTCCCATAGCGGCGAGCGCGTTCGCCACGTTGTGCCTGGCGGCGCCCCCGAAGGTGATGGGCACCTCGTCCACCCTGGCGATCACCTGCCGCCGCTCCTCGCCGTAGCGCACCAGCTCGCCGTCCTCCAGCGTGCAGCCCGCGTCGCCGGCGACCAGCAGGTCGTCGAAGCCGGGCCGGTCCGGATCGATCGAGAACCAGACCGCCTGGGCGCCGAAACGGCTGGTCCGGCTCACCAGCTCGGGATCGTCGGCGTTGAGCACCACGCGGCCCTGGGACTTGACCACCCGGGCAGCCACCAGTTTGGTCTCCGCCAGGGAGGCGAGGTCGTAGACCCCGAGCTCGCCCAGGTGGTCGGCGGCCACGTTGGTGACCGCGGCGGCATCGGCGCGGCGCACGGCGAGACCGCGCCGGAGGATGCCGCCGCGCGCGGTCTCCAGGATGGCGACCTCGACCCGCCGGTCGCGCAGCAGGGTTCGGGCGCCGCCCGGCCCGGAGCAATCCCCCTCGTCGAGCACCTCGCCGTCCACCTCGACCCGGTCGGTTGAAGTCGTCCCGGGCACGGCTCCGGCTGCGCGGACCATGGCGGCGAGCAGGCGGACGGTGGTGGTCTTGCCGTTGGTGCCGGTCACCAGCACGACCGGGATGTCGCTTACCTCGTTCCAGGGGACCTCGCGCGGGGTGGGCAGGTCGTCCATCCGCCAGGTGAGGGAGCCTGTACCGAGGCCCAGGGTAACGTGGTCGGCGTCCCAGAGCAGGGAGAGGCGGCGCCGGCCCGCGGCGTCGCGCAGCTCGAGCAGGGCGGGGTTGGCCTCGAAATCGGCGGCCTGGCGCAGCCGCACGGCCGCCGCGGAGATCTCCGCGGCCGAGGGCTCGCGGCCGGAGACCGTGGCGACGGCGGCCTCCCAGGCCCACTCGTTGACTTCGGTGGCGGTGTAGAGGCGGTCGATCGGGGCGGACATCCCCAGGTTGGCTCCGCCGGGGAAGAGGCGGATGCACAGCTCCTCGCCCCCCCAGCCAATGGCTTCCAGAATCAGGCCCGCCTGGCGGATCCACGCCTGGGTGATCGGTCCGGCCTCCTGGTCGTCGAGGGCTACGTCGAGAATGGCCCCCTCCAGATCCCAGAGCAGGTTGGGGCCGGTCAGCCGGCGCGAATCAAGCAGCTTCATCAATGTCTCCGAGCTTCCGCGGAAGCGTATCAGAGGACGCCCATGCTACGATCTCCCAGCCTACAACTGGCGAAGTTTTTTCATGCTGGCGCGCACCGGCGCGCGGGGGAGGAGACTGTATATGGAGTCGGGACTCTTGATGGCGATCGGCGGCGCGGAGGACAAGGTCCGCGAGCGGGTGATCCTGCGCGCCTTCGTGGAGGCGGCCGGTGGGCCCGATGCCAACGTCGTGGTGCTGGCGACGGCGTCGGAGCTGGCCGAGACCGGGGACCGCTACGCCGCGATCTTCGAGTCCCTGCACGCGGATACGGTCGAAGTCCTGCGGGTGCGCAGCCGGGAAGACGCTCTGGATGCAGGCTCCGGCGTGCTCGACCTCCTGGAGTTCGCGAGCGGCCTCTTCATCACCGGCGGCAGCCAGCTCCGCATCTCCGCCGCCCTGGGCGGCACCGCCATTGCCGACAAGATCCGCCGCCGCCACGCGGCAGGCATGGTCGTGGCCGGAACCAGCGCGGGCGCCGCGATCCTCTCCGAGCACATGATCTCCATGGGCGACAGCGGCGCCACGCCGCGCCGCCGCCTGGTGCAGATGGGCAAGGGTCTGGGGCTCGCGCCGGAGCTGGTCATCGACCAGCACTTCCGGCAGCGCGACCGCCTCGGCCGGCTGGTCACCGCCCTGTCCTACAACCCCGACCCCCTCGGGATCGGAGTCGACGAGGACACGGCCGCCGTGATCCATGACGGCGAGCTGCGGGTGATCGGCAGCGGCGCAGTCACCGTGCTCGACGCCTCCGGAGTGCGCTACACGGATTGCTCCGAGGTGCGCCGTGGGCAGGCGCTGTCCATGCTCGGCCTCAAGCTCGACTTTCTGACCTCCGGCTGCCGCTATGATCTGCGGCGGCGGGTGGGCCTGCCGCCCCTCGCCGGAAAGCCGTCCCTCGAACAGGAGGAGGTGGCCAATCTCTCTTACTCCCTCTCCCCCGGCCCAGGGGAGAGGGGGGATGGGATCAAATGAAGATCCTGGACACCCGCGTCTACCGCGGTCCCAACCTCTACGCCCTGCGCAGAGTCATCCGGCTGAAGGTCGATCTCGGCGAGCTGGAGGACTACCCGACCGGCAAGCTCCCCGGGTTCGTGGACCGGCTGCTGGAGCTGATGCCCACGCTCCAGGAGCACACCTGCTCCTACCAGCAGCCGGGCGGCTTCGTGCGCCGCATGACCGAGGACGAGGGGACCTGGATGGGACACGTGCTGGAGCACGTCGCCATCGAGCTGCAGTGCTTGGCCGGCACCCCCGTCGCCTATGGCAAGACGCGCAGCAAGGACCTGCCCGCGGGTCAGTACTGGGTGGTCTACAGCTTCGACGAGGAAGCCGTGGGCTTGGAGGCCGCGCAACTGGGCCTGCGGCTGATCCGGCATCTCCTGCCGCCGGAACGCGCGGCGCACGACCCTTCGCCGTTCGACTTCGTCGCCGAGCTGGAGGGGCTGGTGCGCCTGGCCCAGCGGCGCGCCTTCGGCCCTTCGACCGCGTCGCTGGTGCGTGCCGCGGAGGAGCGGGACATCCCCTGGATCCGGCTCAACGAACGGTCGCTCGTGCAACTCGGGCACGGCAGGTACCAGCGCCGCATCCAGGCCACCGTCACCAGCGAGACCCGGCACATCGCCGTCGAGATCGCCTCGGACAAGCGGCTGACCAACCAGATCCTCCACGATCTGGGCCTTCCCGTGCCGCGCCAGCACCGGGTGCGCACGGTCGAGGGCGCGGTCGAGGCCGCCGGGGAGCTGGGATATCCCGTGGTGGTCAAGCCGCTCGACGGCAATCACGGCCGCGGCGTATCGATCAACCTCACGAGCGAGGAGCAGGTGCGGGCTGCGTTCGACGAGGCCTGCGAGCGCTCGTCCGTGGTCATCGTCGAGAGCTTCCTGGAGGGGCACGACTACCGGATCCTGGTGGTCAACGGCAAGGTGCTCGCCGTGTCTCAGCGGGTCCCCGGCCACGTACTGGGCGACGGCGTCCATACGATCGGCCAGCTCATCGAGACCGTGAACACCGACCCGCGCCGCGGCGTCGGCCACGAGAAGGTCCTCACCCGGCTGGAGGCGGACCCCCAGGCCGAGCGCCTGCTGGAGCAGGCCGGTCTGACGCTCGACTCGGTCCTGCCCGCGGGCGAGGTCTTCTCCCTGCGCTCGACCGGCAACCTCTCCACGGGCGGCACGGCCATCGACCGGACGGACGTGATCCACTACGACAACCGGATCATGGCCGAGCGCGCGGTCAAAGCGGTCGGGCTGGACGTGGGCGGAGTCGATTTCATCTCGCCGGACATCGCCCGCAGCTACAAGGAGGTCGGGGGCGGGATCGTGGAGATCAACGCCGCGCCCGGTTTCCGCATGCACGTGGCGCCCACGGAGGGCACCCCTCGCGATGTGGCCGGGCCGGTGATCGACATGCTCTTTCCCAAGGAGGCGCCTTACCGCATCCCCGTCGCGGCCATCACCGGCACCAACGGCAAGACGACCACCACGCGGATGGTTGGGCACATCCTCAAGCTTTCGGGGTGCACCGTCGGGATGACCACGAGCGATGGGGTCTACATCGACGGCAATCTGACTGTCAAAGGGGACATGACCGGCCCCTGGGCGAGCCACCTGGTGCTGCGCGATCCCTCGGTGGACGCCGCCGTGCTGGAGACGGCCCGCGGCGGCATCGTGCGCGCCGGCCTCGGCTGGCGCAAGTGCTCGGTTGGCGCGGTGCTCAACGTGGCCTCGGACCACCTGGGCATGGGCGGGGTCAACGACCTGGACGAGCTGGCGGAGATCAAGCGGGTGGTGGTCGAGGTGGCGCAGAATTTCTGCGTGCTCAATGCCGACGATCCGCGGGTGGCGCCCATGCGCGAGCACAGCCGCGCCCAGCCGGTCTACGTCACCCTGCACCGGGACAACGAGCTGGTGCGGCAGCACATCCGCAACCGCGGCCGGGCGATCGCTTTGGAGGACGGGCTGAACGGCCGCGTGATCGTGCTCTACGAGGGGGAGGACGCCATCCCCCTGCTCCTGGCACGGCAGATCCCGGCCACGGTCGAGGGGCACGCCCTCCACAACATCCAGAACGCCATGTTCGCCGCGGCCATCTCCCATGCCATGGGGATCACGCTGGACAACATCCGCCAGGGATTGCGTACGTTCACCACCGATTTCTTCCAGACTCCGGGCCGGATGAACTTTTACAACGAGCATCCGTTCCGCGTGCTGCTGGACTACGCCCACAACGCCCACGGCATGCGGGCGATGGCGCAGATGGTACGGGAGCTGTCGGTGCACGGCCGCCGGATCGCAGTGCTGTCCGCGCCCGGAGACCGCCGTGACGAGGACATCCTCGAGCTGGCCCAGGCCGCGGCTCCCGCCTTTGACCTGATCCTGCTGCGCGAGGACGACAATCTCCGCGGGCGCAGGCCCGGCGTGGTGGGGGAGATGATCCGGGAGGGCCTCGTCGAGGCCGGCTTCCCGGCCGAGCGGATCGCCGCCGGCGTCTACAACGAGCAAGAGGCGGTCCAGCGTGCCCTGGAGGAGGCCCGGTTGGGAGATCTCCTGGTGATCTTCGGAGACAAGCTGGACCGCGTCTGGAACCAGATCGTGAGCTTCGGGCAGCCGGCGGATGGGGCGAGCCGCCCGGCCCTGGCGCCGCCGCTTTTCGCTACGGAGGAGGAGCTGCCAGAGATCCTGGCCAGCCGGGCGGTGGACCTGGTGCCTCCGGGGCAAGGGGAGGGGGAGCAGGATGATTGAAGGGGAAGTAGAATGGTGCTCATGAGGAAGGTGAATCTCCAATACGCCCGCACTCACCTGAACCGGCTCGTCGATGACGCGCTGGCCGGAGAGGAGGTCGTGATCGCAAAGGAGGACAACCTCCTGGTCCGTCTGGAGCCGGTCGCCTCAGCGAGGAAGCGGCGCTTCGGGTTGGACGCGGGGAAGATCGTGATCCGCGACGACTTCGACGATCCGATGCCGGAGCTGGAACGATCCTTCTATGGCGACCCGAGCCCTTCTGCTTGACACCCATGTCTGGCTCTGGTTAAACGGGGAAGTCGATCGACTGGCCTCCGAGGCCCTGGATCTCCTGAACTCTCCCCAGAGCGAGCTTTACCTGTCCTCGGCGAGCGCCTGGGAGATCGGAATCAAGTGCTCGAACGGAAAGCTCACCCTGCCGCTGCCGCCGGAGATCTACATTCCGACCCGGCTATTGGACACAGGGGTCAACCCGCTTCCGATCCGAGTGGAGCATGCTCTCCGCGCCGCCACGCTGCCTCTTCACCACAAGGACCCCTTCGATCGGATGCTGGTTGCCCAAGCCCAGGTGGAGAACCTGGAGCTGATGACGGTCGACCGTCATCTCGCCAGCTATGACGTGAGCCTGGTCTGGGCGGACTGATCTGGCTACAAGCTCCCCAGCACCCCCCGAGCCTCCACCAGGTCCGCAGTCTCCAGCCCCTCCGTGAACGCGGAGTAGACCGGCTCCAGCACCTCTCTCGCCTCTGCCTTCTTCCCCCTCGCCGCCCAATGGCGGGCGAGGCTGATGGCAGCCCGCAGCTCCAGGGCACGGGAGCTCTGCTGGCGTGCGACTCCCAAAGCGCAGGCGAGCTGGTCGACCACGTCCTCTTCGGCGGCTCCCTGTTCGGCGAGCAGCTCTCCCCGCAGGCGGTGAAGCTCGGCCTGGAAGAGGGTCTGGCCGGCGTCCACCATGTCCACCGAGCCGTCGAGCGCCTCCAGCGCCTCGGCGGTTTTTCCCAGGCTCCGGTAGGCCTCGGCCAGGAAGGCGAAGACGTGCGGATCTCGCCGCAGCCCGCCAAACTGCGAGCCGGCGCGGATGTCCACGGCTCCCTCGTCGGCCTTTCCTTCCTGCGTGCGCAGCCAGCCGCGCTGGGCCGTGCCCATGATGCGCCAGTAGGGGAACTCCTGCCGGGTGGACAGCTCCAGCAGCTCCTCGTTGATCTGCCGCACCGCCTCCGGCTCGCGCCGGAAGGCGCGCAGCTCGCCCGCGAAGAAGAGCGCGCAGGCGATGGAGAAGGGCTGGCCCAACTCGCGCGCGACCGCCAGCATCTCCTCGCTGCGCGAGAGCGCCTGGTCGGGGTAGCCGAGGAACCAGAGCACCCACGAAAGGTTGCCCAGGCACTCCACTCCAGGCTGGGGACCGGCCAGGATCTGGGCCGAACGGGCGCGCTCCAGGTCGTAGAAAGCGATCCCCTTCTCCAGATAGGCGCGGGCCTGCGGCAGGTCCCCGAGCACCATCGCGGTGAAGCCCATGGCCTGGTGGCTGCTCAGGAGAGTCACCGGATCCTGCGCCGACTCGGCGAGGCGGAGGAGCTGCTGCGCCGTCTCGCGGGCGGTGCGCGGCTTGCCGGTGAGCACGTAGAAGATGTAGAGCCCGCGCAGCGCCGGGAAGAGCTGCGGCGTCTGGCCCGCCCGGCCGCACAGGTCGCGGGCGCGCTCGAACGAGCGCTGGACGTCCGGCTCCGCGAAGCTCGTGGCCGAGCCCGCCGCCACCCCCAGGGAGACCCGGAGGCCGATCTCGCGCTGGTCCCGCTCCGGGCTCTCCGGCAGCGAGGAGAGCAGCTCCAGCGCGCGGGTGAGATGCCCGGCCGCCTCCTTGTGGCCCGAGCCCCGCAGGGCCTTTTCGCCCGCCCGGTACCACCAGCCAAGGGCCTCCGGCGCCCTGCCCGCCTCCGTGTAGTGGTGGGCCACCAGCTCGGGCTGGCCCTCGGCGATCTGCGGGAACTTGCGCTCCAGCACCTCGGCGATCCGCTGGTGGAACTCCTGCCGGTGGCTGCGCAGCAGCGACTCGTAAGCCGCGTCCTGAATCAGGCCGTGCTTGAAGACGTAGCGCGCGCGTGGGGGCAAACCGCGGCGGTAGAGGAGCTCGGCATCCACCAGGCGGGTCAGCTCGCGGTGGAGCCAGGTTTCGTCCCAGGGGGCCACCTCGACGAGCAGGTCGTGCGAAAACTCCCGGCCGAGCGTGGCGGCGAGCTGCGCCAGCTCCTTGGCGGACCCCAGCCGGTCCAGGCGCGCCATGAGCGAGTCGCGCAGCGTGGCCGGGATCTCCAGCGGCTTGAGAAGGGCTCCCGATCCCTCCTGCGGGCCGGCTTCGAGCACCATTTTCACCATTTCCTCGATGACGAGGGGGACGCCGTCCGCCTTTTCGATGATCTGCGCCAGCACCGGCGCCGGCAGCTTCCGGCTGCCGGCCAGGCGCTCGATCATCTGCTCGATCTGCCGGCCGGAGAGCGGGCCGAGGCTGAGCTGCGTCAGGTAGGACCTCTGGCCCCATGGCGGCTGGAAGTCCGGCCGGTAGGTCATCACCGCGAAGATCCGGGTCGAGGCCCCCTGCTGCAGGACGTGCCCCAGGAGCTCCAGGGTCGAGGGGTCGATGAAGTGCAGGTCCTCGACCGCGAGCACCACCGGCCGGCGCTCGGCCATTTCCAGCAGCACGGCGAGCACGGCCTCCAGCGTCCGCTTGCGCTGCCCTTCGGGGCTCAGGCTCGACGGCTCGTAGCGGCCGTCGAGCGGGACCGAGAGGAGCGCAGCGAGGACCGGCGCCATCTCCTCGGCCGGCAGCCCGTAATGCTTCAGGATCTCCTCCAGGAGCGAGATCCCCTGCTCGCCGCTCTCCCGGTTCAGCTCCAGCCAGCGGCGGAGCAGCTCGATCACCGGGTAGAGGATGCTGTTGCGGTGGTACGGGGAGCCGTGCAGCGCCAGCCAGACAGGCTTGTCCTCGCCGAGCTGGCGCCGCAGCTCGCGGATCAGGCGCGACTTGCCGATGCCGGCCTCGCCCGCGAGCAGCACCACCTGGCCCTTGCCCTCGCGGGCCATCGACCAGCGCTCCAGCATCAGCTCGAGCTCCTGGCCGCGGGCGACCAGCGGCGCCAGCACGATGCCGGTGGTCGAGTCCTCGCCGCTCTGGAGGTCCCGCGGCTGGAGCACCCGCCACGCCCGGGCCGGCTCGACCTCCTCGCACACGAAGTAGCGTTCGATCAGCCGGTAGGTGGAGCGGCTGACCAGCACGGACCCGGGGCCGCCCAGGCCCTGCACCGCGCCGGCCAGGTTGGGGAGGTCGCCCAGCGCCAGCTCCTCCCGCCAGGAGCCGGCCGCCCGCGCCACCACCACCGTGCCCGTGTGGAGGCCGATCCGGACGGACGGCCCGCCCGAGCGCTCGCAGCGGGCCGCGATCTCCAGCGCCGTGTGCACGGCCCGGCGGGCATCGTCCTCGTGAGCCTGGGGATAGCCGAACGTGGCGTGCAGCTCACCTCCCAGACCGGGTTGGAGGTTCCCCTCGAAGCGCTGCACGGTCTCCGACACCACGGCCTGAAGCTGGGGCATGTGCTCCAGCAGCTCCTCGGGATCGAGGGCCTGGCCTCCGCGCCCGATCAGGCCGCAGCGCACCGCCGTCACCTGCCGGCGCTCGCCGCTGGAACGGCGGGTGGCGACGGTCGTGGGAGGGCCGTCCAGGGATTCCGAGTACGAGGATGGCATATCCGTAGCGAGGCCCGTCTCGGATGGCGGCTGGAAAGGCATCGCTACGGACCCTTGTCCACCCGGCAGGCCGATCCGCTCCAGGGCCATGAGCACCGACTGCGCATTCTGCGGGCGTGCCGCCGGGTCTTTCTGAAGCAGGTGGTCGATCAAGCCCGAGAGCTCTTCGGGCAGGCGCGGGTTGGTCTCCCGGGCGGGGGGCTGGCGGTGCAGGCAGACCCGCTTCAGGGTCTCGATGACGCTCTTGTCGTAGAACGGCGAGGTGCCGGTGAAGGTCTCGTAGAGCAGGGTCCCGAAGGAGAAGAGATCGGTGCGCGGATCGATCAGCCGCCCCTCGATCTGCTCCGGCGCCATGGAGCGGCAGGTGCCCAGGACCATGCCGTCGACGGTGAGGGCGGCCTCGGCCTCCGTATGCTCCACCCGCTTGGCCAGGCCGAAGTCGAGGATCTTGGGCCGGCCGCTCGCCGTGACGACGATGTTCTCGGTCTTGAGATCGCGGTGGACCACCCCATGGGCATGGGCCTCGACCAGGGCGGAGGCGATCTCACGGGCCAGGGCGAGCCCCTGGGCCAGGTCCATGGGGCCGTCGCGGAGGATCTGGGAGAGGGTCTTGCCCTCCACCAGCTCCATGACGATGCCGTCCCCGTCCTCGGTCTGGACCATGTCGAAGATCCGGACGATGGCGGGGTGGCTCAGCCGGGCGCTCGCCCTGGCCTCCCGGCGCAGCCGCTCGCGGCCCACCTTGTCCTCGTGCTTGCCCGGCTGGATGAACTTGACCGCCACCCAGCGGTCCAGGCGCTCATCGTAGGCCCGATAGACAACCCCCATGCCACCGGAGCCGATCTGCTCTTCGAGGCGGTAGGGTCCTATCCTGTCGGGCTGCACGTGTGCTGTTCCGTTCGGAGCGGTATCTTAAGTCCCGCGCCCCTCCAAAGCCAAGCCGCCCTGTGCTAGCCTTGCCGCAGCATCTGAAATCCATTCAGCCGTGCAGCGTGCCGGGCCTTTCGACACGCTGGCTCGCGGCGCATGTTCAAGGGGGTATGAGTTGGAGCTGAACGGACTCGACCAGTTGTTTCCCACGAATGGCAGCCTGCCTTGTCCTTTCCTCCTGCGCATGAACGGCACGGCGAAGCGGATCGGCGACGGCGAGCCTGCCTTCGAGCTGCAGATCCGCAACGGGAGCGGCATCAAAGCCCTGCGCAGCCTGAACGAGCTCGCCATCGCCGAGGCTTACGTGCGCGGCGACCTGGAGATCGAGGGCGACGTCATCCGGGCGATGTGGTTCCGCGGCATGCTGTCCGACGACAACCTCTGGATCAAGACCTGGCGCCGGCTGCAGCCGCTGCTGCTGGGACGCATCAAGCTGAACCCCGACTGGATCGCCAAGCACTACGACTCCGGCAACATCCAGCTCTTCGCCCTGGACCGGGACTGGCGGGCCTACACGCCCGGCATCTACGCGACGGGAGACGAGACGCTGGAGGAGAGCACGCTCCGCAAGTACCAGTTCGCGCTGGACTCCATCCGGGTCAAGGAGGGGGAGCACGTGCTGGAGGTGGGTTGCGGCTGGGGCGGCTTCACCCATTTCTGCTCCGACCGCGGCCTGCGGGTCACCGGCATCACGCTCTCCAAGGACCAGCTCGGCTACACCGAGCAGCTCATCCGCGACCGGGGGCTGAACGCGGAGGTGCGCTACCAGGACTTCTTCACCTTCCGCCCGGAGCGGAAGTTCGACGGCATCTCCATGATGGGGGTGATCGAGGACCTCTCCGACTACCCCTGGGTGCTGCGGCGCCTCAAGGAGCTGGTCAAGCCGGGCGGCCGGGTCTACCTGGACTTCGCCGCGGGCAAGGTGCCGGTCGCGACCTCCAGCTTCATCACCAAGTACGTCTGGCCCGGAAGCTTCCGGATGGTCTACATGCCCGAGCTGATGGCCGCGGCCGACGAGGCCCGGGCGCACGTCGTCGGCGTCTGGGACGACCGCCGCAACTACCACCTCTGGGCCAAGAACGGCCACGACCGCTGGATCGAGAACCGGGACGAGGTGGTGAGCCGCTCCAGCGAGGAGACCTGGCGCCTCTTCAAGCTCCTCTTCGCCGGCACCGCGGGGGTCATGAACGACCCCGCGCACGAGGTGACCGCCTACCGGCTGGTGCTGGAGCTGCCGGGGTAAGACTCAGAGGCTATCCGGCATACAATGCACGGGCCGGGTGGGCTTCAGCCCGCTCCAACGTGGAGACGAAATCTTGCCGGAGAACCCTGCCGACGTCACATCGCTGCTGGTGGCCTATGGTCATGGCGACCGCGAGGCCTTCGACCTGCTGCTGCCCATGATCTACGACGACCTGCGCCGGGTCGCGCGCCGCCAGCTCAACAGGGTGGGCAACCCGGACAAGGTCCTCGACACCACGGTGCTGGTCCACGAGTCCTACCTGAAGATGGTCGACCAGAACCGGGTCGACTGGCAGAGCCGCTCCCACTTCCTGGGGGTGGCGGCACGGGCCATGCGCCAGGTGGTCATCGACTACGCCCGGCGGCGCGGCGCGGCCAAGCGCGGCGGCAATGCCATCCAGACCACGATCGAGGAGGGGCACATCGCCATCGACGACCAGGCCGACTTCCTCCTCTCCCTGGACCAGGCCCTGGGGCGCCTCGAGGCCCACAACCCGCGGCTCGCGCGCATCGTGGAATGCCGCTTCTTCGCCGGCCTCTCCGAAGAAGAGACGGCGGCCGCGCTCGGGGTCTCGCTGCGCACCGCCCAGCGCGACTGGATGAAAGCCCGGGCCTGGCTGCAGGAGGAGCTGCGCGCCTGATGAGCGCGGGAGCTGAACCCTTGGCCTCCAGCAACGACCTGTGGCAGCGCGCCGACGGGATCTTCGACGAGGCCCTCGACCTCCCCCCTGCCCAGCGCGCCGCGTTCCTCGACCGGGCCTGCGGCGGCGACGCCCAGCTCCGCGCCCTGGTGGAACGGCTCCTCAACGCCGCGGAGATCGAAGACCCGGGCTTCAAGTCCGGCGGCGCCTTGCAGGGCTCCTTCGGCGACACCTTCCGCAACGAGCTGACCCATTCGGACGACGTGCCCGCGGGCACCCTGATCGGCCGCTACCGCATCATCCGCGAGATCGGCCGCGGCGGCATGTCGGTCGTGTACCTGGCCGAGCGCGCCGACGGCCAGTTCCGCCAGGAGGTGGCCCTGAAGCTCCTGCAGAGCGGCCTTGCCGGCATTGCCAGCGGCCATATCGCGCGGCGCTTCGACCGCGAGCGCCAGATCCTCGCCCAGGCCCGCCACCCCGGCGTCGCCCGTCTCCTCGACGGCGGCCCCGGCCCGGGCGGCCGGCCCTATCTGGTCATGGAGTACGTGGACGGCCGCCCCATCGACCGCTACTGCGACGAAGAGCGCCTGAGCGTGCCCGACCGGCTCCGCCTCTTCCTGCAGGTGGCGCACGCGGTCGAGGAGGCCCACCGCAATCTGGTGGTGCACCGCGACATCAAGCCCTCGAACATCCTGGTCACGGCGGACGGCCACGCCAAGCTCCTCGACTTCGGCATCGCCAAGCTGCTCGATCCGACGGCGACGAGCGGAGAGGCGCTGACCGGCTCCGCGATCCGGCTCATGACGCCGGCCTGGGCGAGCCCGGAGCAGGTGCGCGGCAACCCGGTGACCACGGCCTCCGACGTCTACCAGCTCGGCCTCCTGCTCTATCTGCTGCTCACCGGCTGCTTCCCGTACGACACCGGCGACGGCGCTCCCGCGGCGCGCATGCTGGCCATCGCGCAGCAGGAGCCGGTGCGGCCCTCGGTCGCGGTCTGCTCGCCGGCAGGCTGCGGCGTCGCTCCCGGGCAGGAGCCGAAGACGGTGGAGGAGATCGCCCGGGTTCGCGATACCACGCCGGGTCGTCTGCGCCGGATGCTCGCGGGCGACCTCGACGCGATCATCCTCAACGCCCTGTGCAAGGAGCCGGAGAAGCGCTACGGCTCCGTGGCCCTGCTCATCGACGACCTCGAGCGCTCCTTCGCGGGGCGGACGATCGGCGCCCGGCCCGACACCTGGACCTACCGCACCGGCAAGCTGATCCGGCGCCACGCGAAGGCGTTCACGGCGGCGGCGGTCGCGGCGGCGGTCGGCCTGTCGCTGGGGCTGGCCTACACCTCGAAGCTGGTGCAGGAGAGAGACCGCGCCCGGCAGGAGGCGGAGTTCCTGCGCGAATTGTTAGAGGCTCCATCCCAGGGGGAGGCGCTCACGCCCAGGCAGCTCCTCGACCGTGGCGTGGCGCGCATCGATCTGGAGATGGCGAAAGATCCCGCGCTGCAGGCCGACCTGCTGGAGGACCTCGGCAACATGTACCGCAATCTGGGACTGCACGCGGAGGCTCAGGACCTGCAGGCCCGCGCCGAAGCCCTGCGCAGGAAATAAAAGATCGGGACCGGCCCCGCGGGACCGGCCCCTATATCAAGCTCCATGCAAGGAGCCGGGGAGGCTTTCCGGCTCACTCCGATCTACGTCCCGCGCACAGAAACCCGCCACTTTCTTCTGTAAAAAGTTTGACAAACTCTCTCGGATGCATCGCCGAGGCGTTCGGGTGTACAGACGGGTAGAGCTGTTGTACATCCGAGGCGTTCGGGCACATCCCTCAACCGCTCCGATGTACACCCGAGTCGATCGGATATACATCCGAGTCTCTCCGATGTACAGTTGAGCCGCTCGGATGTACATCCGAGCCCCTTCGGGTACATTCCCGAGTCACTCGGATGTACAGTTGGGCGGCTCCCCTATACATCCGAGTCTCTCGGATGTCTCTCCGGATCGCTCGGCTGTACAGTCTGTGCGCTCGGATGTACAGACGGTTTGCGCGGGTATCCGGCTGGATCAACGTGGGCATGGGTTCTGCAAGTACCTCGTGAGTGAGAGGGTTGGAGCAGCACTAACTGGAGGTAAATCATGAAACTACAACGGGTAAGCTTTCTGGCCGCACTGGTGGCGGCTTTGGTCCTCACCGGTTGCGGCTCCTCGGGCATCGGCGACATCCTGGGCGGCGGTACCAACACCGGCAGCGGCACCAGCACCAATGACCCCTACAACCGGAACATCAA
Organism: Thermoanaerobaculia bacterium; assembly: GCA_035536935.1. GTDB lineage: Bacteria > Acidobacteriota > Thermoanaerobaculia > Multivoradales > UBA5704 > DATMER01. The sequence continues at coordinate 24,146 of DATLNC010000217.1, read as the reverse complement.
CAACGTGCGCGGCACGGTCGAGCGCGTGAACACGACCGAGCGCTACATCGTCGTCGACAGCGAGGCGACCACGAGCAACCTGCGCAACGGCGACGACGAGGTCGTCCTCTACTATGACGACCGCACCACGGTCGAGTTCCAGGGCCGCACCTTCACGCCGGACGACCTGGAGAACGGCGACCGCATCCTGGCCGACGTCGAGTCGAGCGGCAGCCGTCTGCTGGTCGAAGAGATCCAGGTGCTCTACGACGTGACCAGCAACACCAGCGACGATCGTTACGACGATCGTTACGACAACGACAACAATAACAATAATAACGACAACGGCTCCTACGACGACACCCGCACCACGGAAGTGCGCGGGACCGTCCGCTACGTGGACACCCGCGATCAGACCCTGGAGCTGGAGCCGACGACCGGCCGCACCGGGCTGGTCGTGGTGCACTACGACTCGAGCACCATCGTCGAGTTCAAGGGACAGCGCTACAAGCCCGAGAACCTCGAGCGCGGCGACCGGGTCGAGGTCGAGGTGCGCGAGCTCAACGGGCGCATGATCGCCGAAGAGATCCTGGTGGTCAGCGAGGCCGCGACCCGCTAACCCCCTCGATACCGGGCACTCTTCCACTGTTGTAGGATTGGGCTCGCTTATGCGAGCCCTTTCCTTTTTTCTCCTCCTTTTCGCCATCCCTGTGCTCATGACAGGACAGTCCCCGACCATCTATAGAGACACCTGGGGTGTTCCCCACATCTACGGTCCTACCGACGCAAGCGTGGCCTTCGGCATGGCCTACGCGCAGGCCGAGGACAACTTCGCCCACCTCCAGGACAACTTCCTCCGCGCCCTGGGCCGGGCGGCGGAGGTCCACGGCGAGGAGGCCCTGCGCGACGACCAGCTCGCCCGCGCCCTGGAGATCCCCCGGCTCGCCCGCGAGGAGTACGAGCGCTCCACCCCCCGCATGCGGGCGATCTACGACGCCTACGCCGCCGGCCTGGAGCGCTACGCCGGGAAGAACCCCCAGGCCCCCCGCATCCTGGAGCGCTTCGAGCCCTGGTATCCGCTCGCGCTGATGCGCCTCAAGTACCACCAGCTCGAGTTCCTCGGCTACGCGGGCCTCGACTTCAAGAACCTGCATGTGGCCGTGCCCGACCCTGCCGAGAAGCCGCAGGGATCGAACTCCTGGGCCGCGGCGCCGGCCAAGAGCGCCTCGGGGCATCCCCTCCTGCTCATCAATCCGCACGTCGGCTTCTTCGGAGTCGGGCAGTACTACGAGGCTCACCTGCACAGCGGCGAGGGCTGGGATTTTTCGGGCGTGGGCCGCTACGGGCTGCCGTTCCCCTACATGGGGCACAACGAGGCGCTCGGCTGGGCGCACACGGACAACTATCCCGACCACGGCGATCTCTACGTGGAGACGTTCGACGATCCGTCCAACCCGCTCGCCTACCGCTACGGCAGCGGCCACCGCACCGCCACGCAGTGGACCGAGGAGATCCGGGTGAAGGGCGCGGGGACGAAGCGGTTCACCTTCCGCAAGACCCATCACGGTCCCATCCTCACGGAGCACGACGGCAAGCCGGTCGCGGTCAAGCTGGCCAAGATCGAGGAGGGGGGGTGGATGGACCAGTGGTACGAGATGAGCCGCGCCCGCTCCCTCGCGGAGTTCAAGCAGGCCCTCGCCCGCGTGGCCATCCCCTACATGAACATCACCTACGCGGACCGGGACGGCAACATCCTCTACGTCTACAACGGCACGGTGCCGCGCCGCTCCACGAAGTTCGACTGGAGCAAGCCGGTCGACGGCAGCGACCCGGAGACGGAGTGGCAGGGCTTCCATCCCTTCGAGGACCTGCCCCAGGTGACCAACCCGCCCTCCGGCTTCGTGCAGAGCTGCAACTCCTCGCCGTTCGCGACCACGACGGCCGGCAACCCCGATCCGGCGCGCTTCCCGAAGTACATGATCGGCCCCGAGACCGACAACGGCCGGGCGCGGGTCTCGAAGCGCATCCTGTCCGGCCAGGAGAAGTTCACCTTCGAGGAATGGACGCGCGCCGCGACCGACACGCGGGTTCTGGAAGCCGAGGCCCAGATCCCTGAGCTGGTCGCGGACTGGGAGCGGCTCGAAGGCGGGCGGAAGGAGGCGCTCGCGCCGCTGATCTCGGAGCTCAAGGCATGGGACCGCGTGTCCCGGCTCGACTCGGTCGCCATGACCCTGTTCGCGGACTGGTTCGACCGCTGGCGGCAGCGCCCGGTGTCGTCCGAGGCGGAACAGCCCCTCGGGACGCGGGTGCGCATGCTGGAGGAGGTCCGGGCCGATCTGGAGCGCGGCTGGGGCACCTGGCGGGTGGCCTGGGGGGAGATCAACCGCCTGCAGCGGACGCCGTGGACCGGTACCGAGGCGTTCAGCGACGAGCGCGCGAGCCTGCCCGTGCCCGGCGGTCCGGGCTGGCTCGGCATCGTCTACAACTTCTACACCCGGCGGCTGCCCGCATCCAAGCGGCGCTACGGGATGACGGGCAACTCTTACGTGAGCGTGGTGGAATTCGCGCCGCAGGTGAAGGCCCGCTCGATCGTCTACTTCGGCCAGAGCGGCGATCCGAAGTCGCCCCACTACTTCGACCAGGCGCCGCTCTACGCCCGCGGAGAGTTCAAGCCGGCCTGGTTCACCCTGGAAGAGATCAAGGCGCATCTGGAGCGGACTTACCAGCCCTGAACACGGTCCGGGCTGTCCGTGTCAGTCCATGATCGTCCGTGATCGTCCATGTCTTTCCGCAAACGCGCGGTCGCTCGGCGCGAGGTCCATTCCCGCGAGATCACCGGGCTTCACCCAGAGCAGGGCTTCGTGCTCCAGGGCGACCGGCTCGCCCGAGATCTCCACCGGGTAGAACTCCACGACGAAAGGGGAGCCGGGATCCGGGAGCTCGAAGAGCTGCCCGCCCACGGAGATCACCTCCACCGCCAGCTCCTCGGCCAGCTCGCGCCGCGCCGCGTCGGGGATCGACTCGCCGGGGAGCAGCTTTCCTCCGGGAAACTCCCACAGCCCGGCGTGGCGCTTGCCCGCCGGCCGGCGGCAGAGCAGCAGCCGTCCCCCGCGTTCGATGACGGCGGCCACGACCCGGGTGGTGGTTTCATTATTCCGTTCTGGCATCGTTCTTGGATGCGTACTATCGTACCAAGCCGTTGGGAAGTCTACGGGACGACTAGGAGATCGGAAGGCCGATGACAGGTCTGGATCAGGAGCCTGAAAAGAGCGCTCGAGGTGCAGGCGAGAAACGCCGCACGCCTTGCCCGATCGTCGGGATCGGCGCGTCGGCGGGCGGGTTGGCGGCGTTTGAAGCCCTTTTCTCCCACATGCCCGCCGAAACCGGCATGGCTTTCGTGCTGGTGCAGCATCTCGACCCGCGGCACGAAACGCTCATGCCCGAGCTGCTTGCCAAGCACACGGCCATGCCGGTGCATCTCGTCTCGGAGGACACCCCGATCGGGACGGACTGCGTGTACGTGACTCCTCCCAACTCGACCGTGACCATCGACGAGTGCGTGCTGCGGCTCAATCCGCGGGAGCGGTCTCGCGGCCGGCGCATGCCCATCGACAGCTTCTTCCGCTCGCTGGCCGAGGACCAGGGGGACGACGCCGTGGGCATCGTCCTCTCCGGCACCGGGGCGGACGGCGCCCTCGGCCTGCGCGCTCTCCGGGAGCATGGCGCCATGACGATGGCTCAGGCCCCCTCCTCGGCGCGCTACGACAGCATGCCCAGGAGCGCCATCCGCACCGGCATGGTGGACCACGTCCTGCCGGTCGAGGAAATGCCTTTCCGCCTCATGGAGCACCTCCGCAACCTGGTCGCGCTGCGCGGAGGGGGCGGGCACGAAGGGCTGCGGCACGAGGTCGAGGAGAACCTCTCCCGCATCTGCGCCGTGCTGCGCCGGCGCACCGGGCATGATTTCAGCCGTTACAAGCAGAGCACGCTCGTCCGCCGCGTCCGGCGGCGCATGACCGAGGTGCGGACCGATTCCGCCGCCGTCTACCTGGAGCTCCTCGCGGAAGATCCGCGGGAGATCGACAATCTCTTCCAGGACCTGCTGATCGGCGTCACCCACTTCTTCCGCGATCCGGAGGCCTTCGCGGCCCTGGAGGGCAAGGTGATCCCGAAGCTCTTCGAGGGCAAGGGGGCCGACGGCCAGGTGCGCGTCTGGGTGCCCGGCTGCTCCACGGGCGAGGAGGCTTACTCGCTCGCCATGCTGCTGCTGGAGCACGCGGGCAGGCTGGACCAGCCGCCGCGCATCCAGATCTTCGCCACGGACATCGACGCCCAGGCTCTGGAGACGGCGCGCCAGGCGTGGTATCCCGAGCAGATCGCGGATCAGGTCGCGCCCGACCGGCTGGCGAGGTTCTTCGCCAAGCACGGCAATCTCTACCGGGTCGCGAAAGAGGTGCGGGAGATGTGCCTGTTCTCCGCGCACAACCTGATCACCGATCCGCCGTTCTCGCGGCTCGACCTGATCTCCTGCCGCAACCTGCTGATCTACCTGGAAGCCGATCTGCAGAACAAGCTGATCCCTCTCTGCCACTACGCCCTGCGCCCGGGAGGCTTTCTCTTCCTCGGCCCGTCGGAGAGCGTGGCCCCGTACCCGGAGCTGTTCCGCGCCGGGGAAAAGCGGCTGCGGATCTTCCAGGCCAAGGAGGCGATCCTGCGTCCGCCGGTCAGCTTCCCCCTGGCGGAGCGGAACCGGTTCGCGGTCCGCGGGCTGGCCCCGCGGGCCAACGTCCAGAGCCTCTCGGAGGTCTTCGAGCGCATCCTGCTGGAGCACTACTCGCCGGCCTGCGTGCTGGTGCAGGAGCGCGGCGAAATCGTCTATTTCTCTCCGCGCACCGGCCGCTACCTGGAGCCGCCGGCCGGAGCGCCCCGGCTGAACGTCCTGGAGATGGTGCGGCCCGGGCTGCGGCTCGACCTGCGCACGGCGCTCCACAAGGCGATCAGCACCCGCGCGCCGGTGGCGCACGAGGCGGTTCCCTACGAGGCCGACGGGCAGGCGCAGAGGGTCAACCTCTCGGTGCGGCCCATGCACGAGCTCGGCGAGGACCAGGGGCTCTACATGGTCGTCTTCCAGGACGTGACCGAGCCGGGTCCTGGCCCCCAGGTGGATCCGGATGCTCCTCAGTCCATGGCCAGGATCCAGCGCCTGGAGTCCGAGCTGCACAGCACCAAGGACCACCTCCATGCCACCCTGGAGGAGCTCGAGAGCTCCAACGAGGAGCTGCTCTCCTCGAACGAGGAGCTGCTCGCGATCAACGAGGAGCTGCAATCGACCAACGAGGAGCTGCAGACCTCCAAGGAAGAGCTGCAGTCGGTCAACGAGGAGCTGGAGACGATCAACGCCGAGCTCAAGAAGAAGCTCGAAGAGCTCGACCGCGCCAACAGCGACCTCCAGAACCTGTTCCAGAGCATCCAGATCGCCACGATCTTCGTCGGCCGCGACCTGCGCATCCAGCGGTTCACGCCCGCGGCCACCGAGGTGTTCCGCCTGATCGGGTCGGACGTCGGCCGCCGGATCGAGGACATCGCGCCCCGTTTCTCGGGCGAAGGAACGCTCACCGAGGACATCCACCAGGTCCTGGACACCCTGTTGCCCCTGGAGCGGCAGGTCGGGCTCCGCGAAGGGGACTCCTGGTACATCCTCCGTATCCTGCCGTACCGCACCCTGGACGACAGGGTCGACGGCGTGGTCGTCACCTTCCTCGACGTGACGGAGCTCAAGAGAGCGGAGGAGAACCGCGCCCGGCTCGCCGCGATCGTCGAGTCCTCGCACGACGCGATCATCGGCAAGACCCTGGAGGGGACCGTCACGAGCTGGAATGCCGGCGCCGAGCGGCTGTACGGCTACACGGCAGAGGAGGCGGTCGGCCAGAACATCAGCCTGATCGCGCCTCCGGAACGGATCGGCGAGCTGGGCCCGATCTTCGAGCGGCTGCGGCGCGGGCAGCGGGTGGAGCCCTTCGAGACCGTGCGCGTGCGCAAGGACGGCACTCGCCTCAACATCATGCTCGTGGTCTCGCCGGTCTTCGACGCCAGCGGCCGGATCGTCGAGGCCTCGGCCATCGCCCACGACATCACGGCGCAGAAGCGGACGGAGGAGGCCCTGCACGAGGCGGCGCGGCGCAAGGACGAGTTCCTGGCCATGCTCGGCCACGAGCTGCGCAATCCCCTGGCCCCGATCCGCAACTGCCTGCTGATCTTGGACCAGCCGGGCGCCACGCCCGAGCAGGCGGGGCGGGCGCGGCAGACCCTCGAGCGGCAGGTGCAGCACCTCACCCGCCTGGTGGACGACCTGCTCGACGTCTCCCGCATCTCGCAGGGCAAGATCCTCCTGCGGACCGGGAGGCTCGACATGGCTGCCCTGGTGCGCACGGCGGTCGAGGACTACCGCGCTCCGGCCGCCGACGCCGGCGAGACGCTCGAGCTCGATCTCCCGGACCGGCCCCTGTGGGTGAACGGCGATCCGACGCGGCTCGCGCAGTGCGTGGGCAACGTCCTCCACAATGCGGTCAAGTTCACCGAGCGCGGCGGGCGGATCGAAGTTGCCCTCCGCGCCGAAGACGGGCAGGCGGTCGTGTCCGTAAGCGATACGGGCGTGGGCGTGGACGCGCAGACACTGCAGCGGCTCTTCGAGCCTTTCAGCCAGGCGGACAGCGGAATCGACCGGAGCCGCGGCGGCCTGGGGCTCGGCCTTGCCCTGGTGAAGCGGCTCGTCGAGCTGCACGGCGGCACGGCCTCTGCGCAGAGCGAGGGGTTGGGCCACGGGACCCGGGTGGAGCTCCGCATCCCGCTGCAGGAGGCACGGGACGAGCCCTCTGCCCCGGCGCCGGGAGCGGCAGACCGCCGGCGTGCGCGCCGCTGTCTCCTGATCGAGGACAATGCCGACGCAGCCGAGACCATGGGCCTGCTCCTGGAGCTTTACGGCCATCAGGTGCGGATCGCCAGCGACGGACGGGAAGGGCTGGAGGCGGCCCGGCGTTTTCTCCCCGAGATCGTGCTCTGCGACATCGGGCTCCCCAACGGCCTGGACGGCTATGAAGTCGCCCGCCGGATGAGGCAAGATCCCGCTCTCCGCGCGATGAGCCTGGTCGCCCTCACCGGCTATGGCCAGGAAGAGGACCAGCGCCGCGCCCGGGAGGCGGGCTTCGACCTCCATCTGACCAAGCCCGCGGACCCGGAGAAGCTGGAACGCCTGCTGGCGGAGCTGCCTTAGAGTAGGGGCACCCCTTGTGGGTGCCCTTCCGGAGGGCGGCCACAAGGGCCGCCCCTACAGGAGATCGAATGACGAGACGGACCGCAAGTGCCTGCCTCCTGGCCTGCCTGCTCGCGCTGCCGGCCGGAGCGCAGGCGCCCGGCGAGAAGATCGCGGCGGCGGCCGACCTGAAGAAGCTCAGCATCGAAGAGCTGATGGATATCGACGTCACCTCGGTGTCGCGCCGGTCCGAGCGCCTGAACGACGCCGCGGCGGCCATCATCGTCATCACCCAGGAAGAGATCCGGCGCTCGGGGTTGACCAGCCTCCCCGAAGCGCTGCGCCTGGTCAACTCGCTCCACGTGGCCCGCCAGAACCAGCGTACCTGGGCGATCAGCGCCCGCGGCTTCAACATCCCGACCGCCAACAAGATGCTGGTGCTGATCGACGGCCGCAGCGTCTACACCCCGCTGTTCTCGGGCGTGTTCTGGGATGTGCAGGACACGCTCCTGGAGGACGTGGAGCGCATCGAGGTCATCCGCGGCCCGGGCGCGACCCTGTGGGGAGCCAACGCGGTCAACGGGATCATCAACATCATCACCAGGCAGGCCGCGGACACGCAGGGCGGGCTGCTCACCGCGGGCGCCGGCAACGAGGAGAAGGGTTTCGGCGGTGTGCGCTACGGCGGGACGCTCGGCGAAACCGGCCACTACCGCGCCTACGGCAAGTACTCCAACCGCGACTCTTTGCGCCTGGTGGACGGCTCCGACGCGCGCGACCCCATGTGGATGGGGCAGGGGGGCTTCCGTGCCGACTGGAAGGACTCCGGGCGCGATGAGCGAGATTCCTTCACCTTCCAGGGCGATGCCTACACCGGCCGCATCGGCGAGCCCACCCGGGACGACACCAACGTCGACGGTGGCAACCTGCTCGGCCGCTGGTCCCGGACCTTCTCCGAGGAATCCAACCTGGAGCTTCAGGTCTATTGGGACCGCACCCACCGCTTCATCCCCGGCTCCTTCGAGGAGCACCTGGACATCATGGACCTCGACTTCCAGCACCGCTTGCCGCTGGGTGGACGGCACGACCTGGTCTGGGGTTTCGGATACCGCCATCACAACGATCGCGTGGGAAACAGCCAGTCGCTCGCCTTCCTGCCGGCCCATGAAGACTTCGACCTGTTCAGCCTCTTTGCCCAGGACGAGGTCTCGCTGCTGGACGAGCGCCTTGCCCTGACCGTCGGGACCAAGCTGGAGCACAACGACTCCACCGGACTGGAGGTCCAGCCGAGCGTTCACGCCGCCTGGAAGGCGAGCGAGCGGCGCACGCTCTGGGCCGCCGTCTCCCGGGCCGTGCGCACCCCGACCCGGATCGACGAGGACTTCGTCGCCTTCCTGCCCAACGGGCAGGTGCTCCTCCAGGAAAGCCCCGACTTCGAGTCCGAGGAGGTGCTCGCCTGGGAGCTCGGCTATCGCATCCAGCCTCACCCGGAGGTCCTGGTCGACATGGCCGGGTTCTACAACGTCTACGACAACCTGCGCAGCCAGGAGCCGCCCGTGGGCAGGCCGTTTCCCATCACGCTCGCCAACAAGCTGAACGCGGAGACCTGGGGGGTCGAGCTGAGGAGCAACTTCCAGCCGGTCCCGGGCTGGCGCGTGCAGGCTGCATACGCCTGGCTGGACAAGGACCTCCACCTCGACCCGGACAGCCGCGATCCTACGCGCGGTGTGGCCGAAGGCAACGACCCCGAGCACCGGGCGTCGTTGAGGTCCTTGTTCGATCTGCCCGGCGGGTTCGAGCTGGACGGCTGGCTGCGCTACGTCAGCGCATTGCCCTCGCCTGCGGTCGACAGCTACACCGAGCTGGACCTTCGCCTGGGTTGGCGGGCCTCGGATTCCCTCGATCTCTCGTTGGTGGGGCAGAACCTCTTGAACTCATCGCACGAGGAGTTCGGCCCGGCCACGGCCTTCCGCGAAGAGGTCGAGCGCAGCTTCTACGGAAAAGCAGTATGGAGGTTCTGACGGCGCTTGTGAGGAAGGTCCTCCTCCTCCTACTCCTCCTGCTCACCGCTGCCCCCCTGCGGGCGCAAGCACCGGAGTACGACCTGAAGGCGGCCTTCCTCTTCAACTTCGCCAAGTTCGTGGAGTGGCCGGCGAGCGCCTTTGCCGGGGAACGCGCGCCGTTGACGATCTGCGTCTACGGAGAAGACCCCTTTGGCCCTGCCCTCGACGCGGTGGTCCAGAACGAGCGCGTGGGCGAGCGGAGCCTCCTGGTGCAGCGGCCGGACAGCGTCGACGATCTCGATGAGTGCCACGTCCTCTTCATCGCCCGTTCGCAGAAGGGCCGGCTCGGCGAGGTGATGGAGCAGATCAAGGGCGAGCCCGTCCTCACCGTTTCCGACACGGACGGCTTCCTGCGCGCCGGCGGCGTCATCAACTTCATCCTGGAGGGCAGCAAGGTCCGCTTCCTGATCGGCCAGGAGGCGGCGCAGCGCAGTGGCCTGCGGATCAGCTCCAAGCTGATGCGCCTGGCGGTCAACACCGGGGGGAGATGATGCTCCTCCTGCGGGACCTGCCGATCCGGCGCAAGCTGGTGGTGATCCTGATGATCGCCACCGGCGGCGCGCTATTCCTGGCCGGCGCAGGCCTGCTCGCGCTCGACTACTTCCGCTTCCGCCGCGAGATGGTCACCGACCTGGAAACGCTGGCGGAGATCGTGGCCCAGAACACCACTGCGCCGTTGAGCTTCCATTACCCGGACGCCGCCGAGGAGACTCTGGCTGCCCTCGATGCCAAGCCCTCGGTCCTCGGCGCCTCCGTCTACGACAAGGAGGGGGCTCCCTTTGCAAAGTGGGCGCGGAAGGGCGCGCATCCGGACTTTCCGGCCCGGCCGGGGCCCGAAGGCTCCGAATTCCGGCAGCACACGCTCGCCCTGTTCGAGCCCGTGGTCCTGGAAGGGGACACGATCGGCACCGTCTACCTGGAAAGCAGCCTGAGCGAGATCGCGAAACGGCTCCGGTTCCGGTTCCTCACCATGACCGCCGTGTTCCTGGTGTCGGCGCTGGCCGCCCTGGCGCTCTCCTCGGGCCTCCAGGGCCTGATCTCCAAGCCCGTCCTCCACCTGGCCGAGACCGCCCGCGCGGTTTCCGAGGGCAACGACTACTCCCTGCGCGCCGAGAAGCAGAGCTCCGACGAGCTGGGCCGGCTCGTGGACGCCTTCAACCAGATGCTCAGCCAGATCGAGGAGCGCGACAGCGCCCTGCAATCGGCCAAGGACGACCTGGAGCACCGCGTCCAGGCCCGCACCAGCGAGCTGCGCGTGGCCAACGACGAGTTGCAGCAGAGCAACCGCGAGCTCGACGACTTCGCCTACGTCGCCTCCCACGACCTCAAGGAGCCGCTGCGGGGCATTCACAACTACTCCATGTTCCTGCTGGAGGACTACGCCGACAAGCTCGATGCCGAGGGCAAGTCCAAGCTGGAGACCCTGATGCGCCTCACCCGGCGCATGGAGGTCCTGATCGACTCCCTGCTCCGGTACTCCCGGCTCGGCCGGATCGATCTGACCATGGAAGAGGTGGACCTCAACGAGCTCGTGGCCGAGGTCCGGGAGAATCTCGACATCAACCTCAAGGCCGAACAGGTCGAAGTGATCATCCCCCGGCGTTTACCCGGGGTCCTCGGCGACCGTGTGCAGCTCGGGGAGATCTTCCACAACCTGATCGTCAACGGCGTCAAGTACAATGAGAGCCAGCGGAAGCGGATCGAGATCGGCTATCGGGACGCCCGGGACAGCCAGCCTCCTGTATTTTTCGTCCGCGACAACGGCATCGGCATTCCCGATAAGCACTACGACGTGATCTTCCGCATCTTCAAGCGTCTGCACGCCCGGGACAAGTACGGAGGCGGCACCGGGGCGGGGCTCACCATCGTCAAGAAGATCGTCGAGCGTCACAATGGAAGCATCTGGGTGGAGTCCACTCCGGGAGAGGGCACCACGTTCTACTTCACCCTTGCCAAAGGAGATTCACTTGCCGAACAGCAGCACAGTCAGCCAACCAATCCTGCTGGTAGAGGACAGTCCTGAAGATTTCGAGGCCACCCTGCGGGCGTTCCGGAAATCGGGCCTGAAGAACTCCATCGTCCGTTGCGAGGACGGCGACCAGGCTCTGGACTACCTCCATCGGCGCGGCAAGTACGCCGACCCGGAGCGCTCGCCGCGGCCCGGCGTCATCCTGCTCGACCTGAACCTTCCGGGCACGGACGGCCGCCAGGTCCTGAACGAGATCAAGAACAGCGAGCGCCTGCACGACATCCCGGTTGTGGTCCTCACGACCTCGGCCGACGAGCGCGACATTTCGGCCTGCTACCGGGCGGGCGCGAACAGCTACATCCAGAAGCCGGTGGACATCGACGGCTTCATGAAGGCCATCGAGCGCCTCAACGGCTACTGGTTCGAGGTCGTGATCCTCCCCAAGGGGGATTGAGCATGACCGGACTGCTGCGGATCCTGATCGTCGACGACAGCCCCGAGGACCGGGAGCTCTACAGGCGTCTGCTCGCTCAGGATCCGGGGCAGGAGTACGAGTTCCTGGAGGCCGAGCTGGGTGAGGACGGCCTGGAGCTGGCGCGCCGGGAGCGGCCGGACTGCCTGCTTCTCGACTACCGGCTGCCCGACGTGGACGGCCTCGAGTTCCTCGACCGCCTGCTTCAGGACGGGCCGGTGCCCGTGATCATCCTCACCGGCCAGGGGAGCGAGGCGGTGGCCGTGCAGGCCATGAAGAGCGGCGCCCAGGATTACCTGCTCAAGGGCGCGATCTCGCGCCAGGAACTGCCGCGGGCGGTTCACAACGCCGTCGAGAAGGTGGCGCTGCGCCGCAAGGTGGAGGAGCGCACCGCCGAGCTGGCCAGGGCCAACGATGCCCTTCAGAAGATGTACGGCGAGCAGGAAGAGCTGGTGCGCCAGCGCACGGCCGAGCTCTCCCGGACCAACGAGGAGCTCAAGCGCGAGATCCACGAGCGCCAGAGAATCGAGGAGGAGAGGGCGACGCTCCTGGTGCGCGAACAGGAGGCGCGCAAACAGGCCGAGGAAGCCAACCGCATCAAGGACGAGTTCCTGGCCACCCTCTCCCACGAGCTGCGCACGCCGCTCAATGCCATCCTCGGCTGGGCCCAGGTTCTGCGCACCGGCAAGGTGGACGAGAGCACCACGGCCCGCGCCTTGGAAGCCGTCGAGCGCAACGCGCGCGCCCAGGCCCAGCTCATCTCGGACCTCCTCGACGTGTCGCGCATCATCACCGGCAAGCTCCGCCTGGAGCTCAAGCCGGTGGAGATCCCGCGCATCATCGACGCGGCCCTCGACAGCGTGCGGCCGGCCGCCGACGCCAAGGGGATCCGCATCCGTGTGACGCTCGACCGCGGTATTGGCGGCATTGGCCCCCTGATGGGAGACCCGGACCGCCTGCAGCAGGTCATCTGGAACCTGCTTTCGAACGCCATCAAGTTCACCCCTCAGGGGGGATCCGTGGAAGTCCGCCTCGGGCAGAGCGAGGGCCAGGCGGAGATCGCGGTCCAGGACACGGGCTCGGGCGTCCGGCCCGACTTCGTGCCCTACGTGTTCGACCGTTTCCGGCAGGCGGAAAGCTCGACCACGCGCCAGTACGGCGGCCTCGGGCTGGGCCTCTCGATCGTGCGCCACATGGTCGAGCTGCACGGCGGCACGGTGAGTGTGGAGAGCCCGGGCGAGGGCCAGGGGTCCACCTTCACGGTGCGCCTGCCCATCCGCCTGGGGATCGAGGACGGGATGATGGAAGGAATGCTGGCGACGTTGACCGAGCGCCGGCAGCGGCCCGCCGAGGACGTGCCGGACCTGGTGCGCTCCAAGATCCTCACCGGCCTGCGCGTGCTGGTGATGGACGACGAGGCCGACACCCGCGACCTGCTCGTCACGGCGCTGGAGCAGTGCGGCGCGCAGGTCACGGCGGTGCCGAGCGTGCCGGACGCCCTGGCATCCCTCGACCGGGTGCTGCCCGACGTCCTGCTCTCGGACATCGGCGTGCCCGGCGAGGACGGCTACTCGCTGATCCGCAAGCTGCGGTTGCGGAGCGCGGAGCTCGGAGGCAACCTGCCGGCCGCGGCCGTGACCGCCTATGCCCGCAGTGAAGACCGCATCCGGGCACTCGCGGCCGGGTTCCAGGCCCACCTCGCCAAGCCGATCGATCCCGCGGAGCTGGTCGCCACCATCGCCGCCCTGGCCGGCCGTCAAGCCATCCGGTGATCGCCCCTCTGATCGCGATACTTGGCGCCACCGCCACGGGCAAGAGCGAGCTCGCGATGGCGCTCGCCGAAGAGCTGCGCGGGGAGATCGTCAACGCCGACGCTCTACAGGTCTACCGCGGTTTTGATGTGGGGACGGCCAAGCCGAGCTTGGAAGAGCGCGCCCGGGTACCGCACCACCTGATCGACATCCTCGATCCGCACGAGCGCTGGTCGGCCGGCGAATTCGCTCGCCGGGCGCGCGAGGCCGCCGCCGGCATCGAGGAACGCGGGCGTGTGCCGATCGTGGTCGGTGGGAGCGGGCTCTATCTGCGCGCCCTGTTCGAAGGGATCAGCCCCATCCCGCCGGGCGATCCGGAAGTCCGGAGCGAGCTGCGCAAGCGAGTGGAGGAGGAGGGCTTGCCGGCGCTCGCGGCCGAGCTGGCGCGGGTCGATCCGGAGACGGCCGCCCGGCTCGGCTCGGGCGATACGCAGCGCATCCTGAGGGCGCTGGAGGTGGCGCGCGTGAGCGGCCGTCCCCTCTCCTCCTGGATCAAGGAGCAACCCTTTGGGACTCAGCGCATTAACGCGGTCCGGGTTGGATTGACGCTCCCCCGGACCGTCCTATACGATCGCATCGCGGGCCGAGTGGCCCGGATGGTAGAACGAGGCTGGGTCGAGGAGGTCGCCCAGCTGCTGGCCCGGGGGCTCGATCCCGGCCTGCCTGCCTTCCAGGCCATCGGATACCGGCAGCTCGTCCGTCACCTGGAAGGGGAGTGGTCTCTCGAGCAGGCGATCGGCGAAACCGTGAAAGCCACGCGGCGGTTCGCCAAGCGGCAGGAGACCTGGTTCCGGAGAGAGCCCGATGTGACCTGGTTTTCGGCGCAGGATTTTAATCGACGAATTTTTCTTATCCTTGAACATGTCAAGCGCAGCGGTCCCGGGAGGGCGTATGGCTAAGCACAACATCAACATTCAAGACGGGTATCTCTTCCAGAGCCTGAAGGAAGGTCAGACGATGCATCTGCAATTGGTGACCGGCACAGACCTGCGCGGTCGCCTGAAGCGGTTCGACCGCTTCGCCGTGGTGCTGGAGAGCGAAGGCAAGGAAATCCTGATCTACAAGCATGCCATTGCCACGATTTCCGCCGCCGCGCCGCACAATCCGGCCTGACGCCAGGGCCTTGGGCCGGTTGCGTCGCCTCCCGGTACTGCTGGCCCTGCTGGCAGTGCTGGGAGCTTGCAGTTCGGCGCCCGGCCCTGCTCCCTCGCAGGAGCCGCCCCGCCGTCGCCCCGAGCTCCAGCCGTTCGCAGTCCAGGAGCAGCCCTTCCTCGTCGATCCGCTGACGGGCTACCCCCGTCAGGCGGATCCCGAGCGCCAGGACCGCATCCAGGCCGCCCACCGGGCCCTGCTCACGGCGAGCGACCGGGAGGGCGCCCTGGAGACGGCCGAAGAGCTGCTCCAGGAAGACCCCGGCTTCGCTCCGGCACAGGTACTGATGGCGCAGATCGACTTGGGTGAGGGGAGCTTCGCCAAGGCGGTCGAGCGGCTGCTGCCGATCAGCGACGAGATGCCGCAGTACGTGGCGAGCCAGCTCGTGCTCGGCCGCGCGGCTGAGCATGTCGGGGACATCCCGCTCGCCTACTCGGCCTACCGGGAGATCGCGCCCCGCAACCAGCGCGCCTTCCAGAAGGTGGGCGAGCTGCACCCCCGCGCCCTCGAGATCGTCGCGAACCGGCTGCAGGAGGCCCTGCGCCAGAGCCGCTGGGACGAGGCCGAGCAGCACCTCTCCCTGCTGCGCAACTGGGCGCCCTCCGAGGTCCGCACCCTGGAAGGGGCGCGCGCTCTGGCCGTTTCGCGGGGGGACCGCATCGCCGAGCTGGCCGCGGTCAAGGAGCTGGCCACGCAACAGCCCGGCGAGCGCGCCCTGATCGAGCGCCGGGCCGAGCTCGAGATGGCCGTGGGCGATCCGGGCGCCGGGCTGCAGATCATCCAGAACCTCGCCGCCGAGAACCCGAGCGATCCGGAGCTGGCCGAAAAGCTGGCCGCGGCCAAGTTCCGCTGGCGGATGTCGCTGCTGCCCAAGGACGTGCAGGACGTGGCCTCCAAGCCCGAGCTGACCAAGGCCGACCTCGCCGTGCTCCTCTACTGGCTCATCCCAAACGTGCGCTACGGCCGGCCCACCACGGGGCGCATCGCCACGGACGTGCTCGAGCACCGGCACCAGGAAGAGATCGTGCGGGTGGTGAACCTCGGCCTCATGGACGTGGACCAGACCCTGCACCGTTTCTCGCCCGGCGCGCCGGCACGGAGGAGCACGGCCCTGCGCAGCCTGGTGCTCGTGCTGTCGCGCTTCGGCCAGAAGCTGACCTGCCTCGGCGGCGGCAAGGGCGCCTGCGATACGGCGGAGAGCTGCGGCCTGATACCTCCCGAAGAGGAGTGCCGCGCCACCGCCGCCCTGACGGGCGGCGAGGCGGTGGAGCTGATCCGCCGGACCCTGAAGCACCTGGGCGGCGCGTGAAATTCACCATCCCCAACCTCATCTCGGTCCTGCGCATGGGGCTGGTCCCCCTGTTCATCATCGCCGTCCTCGAAGGGCAGTCGCTCCGCGCCCTGATCCTGTTCCTCGTCGCCGGCCTGACCGACGCGCTCGACGGGTTCATCGCCCGCTTCGCCAACCAGCAGTCGCTCCTCGGCGCCTATCTCGACCCGATCGCGGACAAGATCCTCCTCACCGCGGCCTACATCGCCCTGACGATCCCCAGCCTCAACCACGGCGTCCAGATCCCGGTCTGGATCACCGTGCTGGTGATCGGCCGGGACGTGCTGCTTGTGGTCGTCGGGTTGATCCTCTACCTGGCCGGAGGGATCCGCAAGTTTCCGGTGACGATCCTCAGCAAGATCAACACGGCCATCCAAGTGGCTGCCGTGCTGGTGGTACTGCTCTCGGCTCTGTCGCCGCATCTCGAGTCGATCGCGACGACGCTGCTTTATCTGGTAGCCGTTCTGACGATCTCCTCCGGCCTCGACTACGTCATCCGCTACAGCCGGTCGTCGGGCCAGCCGGCGTCTGGTAACATTCCTCCGCAGTGAGTAAAACCGACTTCGTCCATCTTCACCTGCACAGCCAGTACAGCCTCCTCGACGGCGCCAACCGCCTCGACGACGTGATCGGCACGGCCGTATCCATGGGCATGCCGGCCCTGGCCCTGACCGACCACGGGAACATGTTCGGGGCCATCGAGTTCTATACCCGTTGCAAGGCGGCGGGTATCAAGCCGCTCGTGGGCGTCGAAGCCTATGTGGCCCAGGGGAGCCGCCTCGACCGCACGCCGGGCAGGGGGAGCAGCAACCACCTCGTGCTCCTGGCGAAGAACGAGACCGGCTACCGCAACCTGCTGAAGCTCACCTCCTCCGCCTACCTGGAGGGGTTCTACTACAAGCCCCGCATTGACAAGGGGCTGCTGCGGCAGCATAGGGAAGGGCTCATCGGCCTCTCCGCCTGCCTCAAGGGCGAGATCAACGAGAAGATCGTCGGTAACCTCGAGAAGGAAGCCGAGGCCACCGCGCGCGACTTCCTGGAGATCTTCGGCGACGGCAACTTCTATCTGGAGATGCAGGACCACGGGATTGCCGAGCAGCGGCTGGCCAATGAAGTCCTCCGCCGCATCTCGCGCCGCACCGGCATCCCCCTGGTGGTCTCCAACGACTGCCACTACCACAAGAAGGATGACGCCTTCGCCCACGACATCCTGCTCTGCATCGGCACGCAGAAGATGGCCTCCGACACCGATCGGATGAAGTACGCCTCGGACAACTTCTACATGAAGTCGGCGGACGAGATGCACAGCATCTTCCCCGAGGACCACGCGGCCATCGAGAACACGCTCGCCATCGCCGAGAGCTGCGACCTGGTCATCCCCATGGAAGGATTCCAGCTCCCCGAGTACTCGGTACCGGACGGGTACTCGCTCTCGTCCTACTTCGAGCAGGTGGCCCGGGAGGGTTTGGAGCAGCGCCTCTCCCTGCTGCGCGCCCGCAACGCCAAGCGCCTCCAGAAGAACCCCGAAGAGCGCTACCGCGAGCGGCTGGAATACGAGATCAAGGTCATCGAGAAGATGGGCTTCGCCGGCTACTTCCTGGTGGTCTGGGACTTCATCCGCTACGCCAAGGAGAACGACGTGCCGGTCGGTCCCGGCCGCGGCTCGGCCGCGGGCTCGGTGGTCTCCTGGGCCTTGAAGATCACCGACATCGATCCGCTCCAGTACGACCTGCTGTTCGAGCGCTTCCTCAATCCCGACCGCATCAGCATGCCGGATATCGACATCGACTTCTGCATGCGCCGCCGGGGCGAGGTCATCCACTACGTGACGGAGAAGTACGGCCGCGACCGGGTGGCCCAGATCATCACCTTCGGGACCCTGGCCGCCAAGGCGGTCATCCGCGACGTGGGCCGCGTTCTGGGCATGCCCTACTCAAAGGTCGACCGCATCGCCAAGCTGCTCCCGGACATGACCAAGTCCCTCGCGCTGGCTGCCAAGGAAGTGGATGCCCTGCGCAGCGAGATGGAGAAGGACCCGGAGGTCAAGCAGATCGTGGAGGTGGGGAGCCGCCTCGAAGGCCTCACCCGCCATGCCTCGGTGCACGCCGCGGGCATCGTGATCACGCCGCGCCGTCTGGACGAGCTCGTGCCCCTCTACAAGGTCACCAAGGGGGATGAAGAGCAGGTCATGACCCAGTGGGACATGAACATCATCGAGAAGCTCGGCCTTCTCAAGATGGACTTCCTGGGCCTGCGCACCCTCACCGTCATTGACGACGCGGTCAAGATCCTGAGGCAGCAGGGGATCGAGCTGGACCTGGACAATCTTCCGCTGGACGACCCCGAAGTCTTCCGTCTGTTCTGCGAGGGCCGCACGAGCGGCATCTTCCAGTTTGAATCGCGCGGCATGACCGACCTGCTACGCCGCGCGCGGCCGAGCAAGTTCGAGGACCTCGCCGCCTTCAACGCCCTCTACCGTCCGGGCGCGCTTTCGGTGGGCATGGTTGAGGAATACATCCAGCGCAAGCTAGGCACGCGCAGGACCAAGTACATCTTCCCTGAGACGAAGGAGATCCTGGAAGAGACCTACGGCGTCATCGTCTACCAGGAGCAGGTGATGCTGATCGCCGTAGCCGTGGCCGGCTTCACCATGGCCGAGGCGGACACGCTGCGCAAGGCCATGGGCAAGAAGAAGGCCGACGTCATGGCCAAGATGAAGGAAAAGTTCGTCTCGGGAGCGGCAGCGCGTGGCCACCAGCCCGAGAAAGCCGCCGAGCTCTGGGACTACATCGAGCCCTTCGCCGGCTACGGCTTCAACAAGAGCCACAGCGTGGCCTACGCCATGGTGGCCTACCAGACGGCCTACCTGAAGGCCCACCATCCCGTGGCCTTCATGGCAGCCATGCTCAACTCCGAGCTCTCCTCCTCGGACGAGATCTCCAAGTACATCGCCGAGTGCCGGCAGAACATGGGCATCGCCGTCCTGCCGCCGGACATCAACGACAGCGGCTACGTCTTCACCGTCGTGGAGGATAAAATTCGCTTCGGTCTCGGAGCCGTGAAGGGAGTGGGGGAGGGAGCGATCGAGTCGCTCCTGGATGCGCGCCGCCGCGTGGGCCGCTTCCGCTCGCTGGCCCAGGTCGCGACCGAAGTGGACCTGCGCCTCGCCAACCGCAAGGTCTGGGAATCGCTCGTCAAGGCCGGGGCCTTCGACAGCTTCGGAGTCCACCGGGCCGCGCTCTGGGCCACGCTCGACGACGTGATCGATCACGGCCAGCGCCGACGGCGAGAGCGGGAAGAGGGGCAGAACAACCTCTTCGGAGCGCTCCTCGGAGCCGGCGCCTCGATGCTCAAGGAGCCCGAGCCGAATCCATTGACGCCCCCCTGGCCCGAGCGCGAGCGGGTGAAGTACGAGAAGGAAGCCCTCGGCTTCTATCTCACCGGCAACCCGCTGACCGAGCACCAGGCCCAGATCGAGCGCATGACCACCCACAGCACCGTCTCCCTCCGCGAGGGGGCCGAGGGCACTGTCACGGTCGGCGGCATCGTGAGCGGCATCAACAAGGTGAAGATCAAGAGCGGCCCCAACGCCGGCAAGCTCATGGGCCGCTTCGTCTTGGAAGACCTCGAGGGGAGTCTGCCTGTAACTCTCTTCGCCAGCCAGTTGGAGAAATTCGGGCATCTCCTCTCCGAAGACGCCGTGGTTCTGGTCAAGGGTCAGCTACGGGAGCGCGGAAGCGACTTTGAGATAACAGTAGAGGAGATCATCCCTGTCACGAACCTGGGCCCCACGCTCACCAAGGTCGAGCTGATGTTCCAGCCCTCGTCTGTCTCCACGAAGACGATGCTGAATCTCAGCAATCTGCTCAAAGAGCATCCCGGCGACGTACCGGTCAGGCTCGGCATCGAGTTCCCGGAGAAGACCGTCTGGATCGCCCCCAAAGAGACCTACAAGATCGACTTCGGGCCGGAGCTCGCGGTTTCCATAGAAGGCATCCTCGGACACGGGAGCATCCGGGAGAGCTATCAGGGGCCGATGGGGTGAGACTCAGCGCATCCTCTCCTCCTCTATCAGGGAAGTAAGGAAGTCCACGTCAAGCCGATCCGAAGGACGGATGGTTTGTTTGGTGGCGATCAAGGTCAGCTTGCTCGCTACGGGGACTTGGATGCCGGCCAAGTCCAGGATCTCTGCGTCCTTGATCGCATCGGTATAAGAGACACCGCATGCCTCCCCGAGGAGGTCCACAAGGACCTCGTCGGCCACTCGTACGACCTTGTACTTTTCGATGTCGCTTTCCGCGATCTCCTCGGCCGCGTTATCGGGGAGGACTCGCAACGCGACCTTGAGCCTGGCGACGTTCTCGGGAGAACTGTCGACGAGGAAATCGATGTCCTTGGTGGTTCGGCCGCCGCCGTGCGCGATAACGGCAAAGCCGCCGATGAGGATATAAAGTGCGGACGTCTCGTTCAACGATCGGCAGAGGCGGGCTAAGTCTTCGAGCGTAGGTGCGCGTACGTGGAGGCCATCGTTCTCCTCATCCATTCATCCGCCTCCTCGAAGCTTCGGAATCGGTACAGGCCTTTGGGGACGAGCTTATCCGTGCCCCGGACGGCCCAGGCTGTGCGCAACAGACGATCGGCGTCCTCCGGCGTTGTGAGTCCGACTTTGCGCCGGCCGACGACTTTCATGCCTCCCTGGGGGGCGGAGCTTCCGGGCTTCATGGGTAGAGAGTAGCCGAGTCAGGCCCTTAAGTCCAAAGCCATGCTCGCCGAATCCGGGTCGTTCGATCACTGATTATCCCCCCTGTCGGCTCACCGCGGCGCGCAACCCCCGCGCGGTGGCGGTGACCAGTCGGCGCGGGCTTTCGCGCGCGAGCAGCCGGGCGCTGCGCAGCGCTCGGCGCCACTCTCCGGCGCGCATTCTGTCCTCTACGTTCTCTCCGAGACAATCCCTGAAAATTTCGATCAACTGATCAAGACCGCGGCGAAACGCTGCCTCTCCGGCGGCATCCCCTTGCACCACCGGCCTTTGACGCTCGTAGACGATGCGAATGCTGCGCAGCATGCGCTCTCCGTCGCGCGAGGAGCTGGCGCTGTAGCGCCGGTAGCGGGTCACCGGCGGGTCCTCGTAGCACCAGCCAGGGTACTGTTTGGCGACCCGGAGATAGAAATCCAGATCGTCGGCTCCCCACGGATCGCGGAAGCCGCCGACGCTCTCCACGACGTCGCGCCGGAACATGGCCGAGGAGGGCGGGATGATGTACCAGTCGAAGCCGAGCAGCGAGTTGTACAACTGCGTCTCGCGCGGCATGGCCGCAATACCCCAGGGGACCGGAGCCCCCTCGTATGTCATCTCTTCGCGCCGGCCGATCACGAACCCGCACTCCGGATGCTCGGCGAAGCAGCGCAGGCCCGCTTCCAATGCGGGCGGTAGGAGATGGTCGTCCGCATCGAGGAACACCAGGTAGCGGCCCCGGCTCGCGGCGATTCCGGTGTTCCGGGCCATGGCCGAACCGGCATTGGCCTGCCGCAGCATCACAGTCGACGCGTGCCGGGCCGTGATCGCGCCCACGTCGAGCGGAGACCCATCGTCAACTACGATGACCTCGTAGTCCTTGCACGTCTGCCCCGCGACCGTATGCAGCGTCTCGTCGAGCAGCTCCGCCTGCCTGGGAGAGGCGACGTAGCTTGGAACGATGATGGAAACGTGCGGTTCGTACTGCATCCGCGGACGATTGTAGCCCACGGCGAGGATCTGGTCGCCGTGGGCTTACTGTCTCAGTTTGCCGCCGCTTCGCGCAGCGCGACCTTCTTCGACAGCTTTCCGCCCTTCAGGCTGTCGTAGCTCACCGTGACCTCGCCTTCCCCCTGGACCAGGAAGAAGAGGATGCGGGTGGAGAGGCCGTCGACGCCGGGCACCATCAGGCGCTCGGGACGGTGCTCCTGAAGAGAGACCTTGTCGAGATACGGGTCGTCGACGAGGCCGCTCGAGAGCACCTTGGCTCCTGCGACAGTCGCGATGTCCTGGCGGTGGAGCTTGCCATTCACTGCCGCGGCGGTCATCGAGGGGATGGCGCGCTCGTTGAGAACCGGCACTTCCACCCGCCACAGACCGTTCCCGACCTTCTTCACCGCGGCATTGCCCATGGAGAGCTTGGGCAGGTGATAGGCGTTGAGCAGCACGAAGGCATTGCTGCGATGCGTCTCGTCCTCCTGCAACCAGCCCTCGGGGACGCGCCCGACGTCGCGCTTGAAGCCGCCGACCTCGATCTTTCCGTACTGCGGATGATCGTAGGATTTCCAGTCCGTCCACTGACGGCCCATGGAGAGGAGGTCGTTGAACTTCATCAGCTCTTCCTGGGTGGTTTCGCCATCCTTGTCGAAGTCGGCAGGCGGGTTGTACATCTCGTTGGTGAAGGACATCGCGCCCATGATGTTGTAAAAGTGATCGGTCGTGGAACCGTGGACGTTGTACAAGTCCTTCCACGAGATCAGGTAGCGGTAGCCGGGGAGGAGCTTCTCGCCTTCCTTGCCGATCAGGTCGTAGGCCTTGAGGTCCTGCGGCGGGTAGGCCGGATCGGCCTTGGCCCCGGGTCCGCGCAGGATCATCTGGCCGTTGTTGTGGTAGCTCTGCACCGCCGCCACGTTGGGATGCTTCAGCGCCCACATCGCGATGGCCCTCGTCTCCGGGATGGAGAGGGGATAGGCGCCCGCGCCGGCCTGCACGTACTCGGGCTGCCAGGAGAAGCCCCAGGTGCGGTTGGGATCGACGTAGCCGATCGTGTCCTCGTTGACCAGGCCGTCGCCGTCGTTGTCGAAGCCCTCGTTGCCGATCAGGATCCAGTCGCCAAGCTCGCCGGGCTCGACATTCACGAGCAGCCGCGGGTCCTTGCGGTCCTGCCTGTGCGTGCCCTGGCCGAGCGGCACCTTCTTGCGCATGAGAGTGACGTGGCCGTCGCCGTCCAGGTCGTCGAAGCCGTCTTCATCGAGGAGGCCGTCGCGGTCGTCGTCGACCGGCACCATCACGGTGCGCGGAAAGTCGGCGTCGGAGGGACCCTTGAACCAGAGAGCCCGGCCGTCGGCGTTGACCACGGGAAGGATGTAGAAAACCGAGCGGTCGAGCATCTCGGTCACGCGCGGCAGGCGGCCATAGTTCTTGAGGAGGTAGTCCACGGTGTAGAGCGCGGCCTCCGCGCCCTGCACCTCGTTGGCGTGGGTGTTGCCGTCGATGTACATGGCAGGCTTCGACAGCTCGGGGCCGGTCGCCGGATTGGTGATCGCGATCATCCAGAGGTCCCGGCCCTGAATGCTTTTGCCGATGCTTTCGAGGCGGGTCCACTTCGGATAGGCGGCGGCGTAGCCCTTGAGGAGACCGACGATCTCCTCGTAGGTGTTCAGGCGATTGAACGATGCCGTAGGCGGCGTCCCCTGCGGCTTGATGGGCTCCGCGAAGGAGGGAGAAGTGGCCGCAATCAGCGCCAGGGTCAAGAAAACAGATTTCATGGTGGTCATTCTCCCTTCCCGACGGTGGCGGTCTTCTGGTCGCGGCCGGCGTTGTCCGTCGTCAGATCGATCACGATTTTCGCGCCGGGATCGGCACGCACGAGCCACTCGCCCTTGAGGGTGCCGGTCGTGCCGTCCAGCCGCTCCGCGACGGCGAACGGATAGCCGGTCACCAGCTCGACATCCTCGCCTGTCCGTAAAGCAAGCCGCACCGGCAGGTGCGCGCGGGCGCGTTCCGCCTGCTTGGTATGGGTGGCAAGATAGCCGCGGTTGCCGGCTACCGCCTTGACCCGGTAGATGCCGCCGCCCACGCTCTTCACCTCGAACGACAGGATCTCCACCCGCGCAAGCTTGCCGGCGAGGTCGAGCACCGTTTCGGTGTGAGCCGCGGCGGCGGGCTTGAGGACAGTCAGCGGCGGATTGAGCTCGACGAAGGGATCGAGCCCGCCCACCTCGGCCTTGGTGCCGTCGGGCAGGGTGACGGGGGTCCAGGCGGCGAAACCACCCGGAGCGTTGGCTTCGACCCAGGACAGCACTTCGCGCTCACGCGCTCCTGCCTCGCTCGTCTTGCCACCTCCGGAGGCGCCCCCCATAGACTTCATGCGGTCCACCATCCCC
>DATLNC010000216.1:0-2204 GCA_035536935.1 Thermoanaerobaculia bacterium | reverse complement strand
GCTCGGCCCCGTCTACGGGCACAATTTCGGCGAGAGTGACGGGGACGACGACAAGACCGAGAACGACCTGCTCGGTGCCGAGCTCGTCTTCAACGCCCTGCCCGGCTTCCTCGGTGGCCTGTCGCTCAAGCAGGACATCCTGTGGAGCCTCAACGGGGTCGACGACGGCCTGACGGGACGCTCGGTGCTGAGCCTCGACTTCGCTCCCGATCTGAAGTTCGTTCGCCCGCGCCTGAGCCTCAACTTCGGCGGTGTCTACGGCGAGGGGGTGCAGGACGGGTTCGTGGCCGGGCCCGAGATCGCCCTGGACATCAACCTCCCGGGCGGCTTCACGCTGCGGCCGAAGCTGGCCTACGACTACCAGTTCCGTAACTCCGGTTGGGATGAGGGCATCCTCTGGGGCGGCCTGGACCTCGGCCTCCGCTTCTGAGCTAAGCGAGCAGGGGGTGAGGATGGCTCGGCCCGTCCCCACCCCTACCATCTTTCCTGCCTGTCTCGGCCGTCCGTAGCCTGGGTCTTTGACCCTTACTTCCTGCCATGGTTACACGCCCCAAGTGCATCGCATATCCCGGCTGCAAGCTGAACATTGAGCTAGCACTACAATTGCGTTTTCCCTTCAAGGTGGGCTCGGCGGGCTGCGGCCTGATGGGCTCGTCTCCAGAGCGACCAGGCGATCACAGAAGCGGGCCGGATGCGGCGCTGGGCGAGCCGCACGGCGAGGCGTCGTATCTCCTGGACCGACCAGCGGATGAGCTCTGGCGAGCTTGAGGAAGCCGCGGCAGGGTTTTTGGGGGTGGCGCCTGGTTCGCACGGTGGCGGATCGCCGCCAGCATGGCAAAGGCCAGCATCACCAGCGAGACATGGCGGTGCCAGCCGTGCCAGGAGCGGGTCTCGTTGTGATCGAGGCCGAGCTCGTTCTTGGCGGTCTCGAACGCATCCTCGATCGCCCAGCGGTGGCCTTCGACCCTGACCAGGGTGGCGATCTCGGTTCCGGCCGGGCACCAGGTGGAGAAGAAGGCAAGCTCGCCGTCGGCGATGGAGCGGCGGATCAGCAGGCCTCGGGTCCATAGGCCGGAGAGGCCCTCCTCGTACTGGGCAGCCTCGAGGTCGGCCAGCTCCAGGTAGGCCCATTCATGCAGCCTGGGACCCTTGGTGCCATCGCCGGCCGAGAGACGCGCCCAGGCTGATGCGGGCAGGGCTTGGGCGATCGCTCCCGCCGTGCCGGCCACGGGCGGCTTGTCGCCCCAGGCGTTGAAGGGGTGGGTGCCGCTGACGCCCAGCACGTAGCCCTTGCCGGCGCGGCGCAGTGCCATCTCGATCTCGCCCACGCCGTAGACGCTGTCGGCCGCCACCCACACGAACGGCACCTTGGCCGCGATCACGCGCTCGATCATCGCGAGCGCAAGACGGGGCTTGGTCGCGAAGGCGGCCTCGGATGGAACGTGGGCGGCCGTCAGGCGGCTCGGATCGTCCGTCCAGGCCTTGGGCAGGTAGAGCGCCCGGTCGATGAAGGCATGGCCGTGCCGGGACACGTAGGCGGCAAACACCCCGATCTGGCAGTTGGTGATCTTGCCGGCCGAGCCGGTGTACTGGCGCGCCACGCCACAGGAGGCCTTGCCCTGCTTGAGAAAGCCGGTCTCATCCAGAACCAGCACCGCGTCCGGATCGGCCAGGCTCTCGACCGCGTACTCGCGCACAAGATCGCGCAACGCTTCGGCATCCCAGCGGCCGCGGCCGAGGATGGCCTGCTGCCGCCAAGGGCCCGGGTCGCCCGCGGCTTCCGCCCGCATCCAACCGGTCTTGCGCCGCTCGGGTCCGAGCAGGCCGTCCAGAAACAGCCCCGCCGAGGCTGCCACCCGCGCCTGCGTGAACAAGGGCCGGATCCGCCCCTTGATCTCTCGCAGCGAGGAAGCCCACAGCTCCAGCGCATCCTCGACCGACATGCCCGTCATCCATGACCTCCCGATCATGGTGACTGAGCAAGTCACACCCTCCACAAAAACGCAACTGTAGTGCTAGGGGCTGGACAGGGCTTCGCCGAGAAAGCCTTCCACCTCGGCGAAGAAGCGCTCCCGGACCGCCGGCACCTCCATCATCACCTCGTGCTCGGCATCCTTGAACAGGACGAGGCGGGCCCGGGGCAGGTGCCTGGCCAGGAGCTCCAGGCTGCGGTTGCAGACCACCCGCTCGCGGCCCGATTGGCA
>DATLNC010000215.1:0-17782 GCA_035536935.1 Thermoanaerobaculia bacterium | reverse complement strand
GTGGGGACGTGCAGCATCCGCGGATGGCCGCCGCGGCGCAGGACCTTGACGTCCGTGCCGCAGGTCGTGGCGGCCTCGATCTTGAGCAGCAGCTCGCCCGGCCCGGGTTCGGGGACCGGCACGGTGCGCAGCTCGACCCGCTCCGGGCCGAGCAGGAAGACCGTCCGTTGACGGGGGGGAACGCTCACTGCTCGTCCTGCTCGGGCGTGAGGAGGATCTTGAGCGCGCGCAGCTCGTTGGCGAGATTGACCGCTTCCTCGAAGCGGGAGAACGGGAACCGGTGCGTGACGAGCGGCGACGGATCGAGGCGGCCAGTGACCATCAGGCGATGGACCTCCCGCTGCTCGGCGAGCGAGCTGGAGTAGGTCGCGATCAGCTTCCCCTCGCTCTTGAAGAAGGGGTTGAGGTCGAACCCGGCCCGCTCGCCCTCTCCGGCGTGAGCGAACAGCACCACGGTGCCCCCGGGACGGACCAGGCCGAGGGCCGCGGCGAGCGCCTCGGGTCCGCCGGCCGTATCGAATACCACGTCCGCGCCGAAGCCCTCGGAAAGGGCGTCGACCGCTTCCCTGGCGTACCCGGGAGGGACCGCGGCCTCGGCACCCAGCTCCAGGGCGCGCTCCAGGCGCTCGTCCAGGGGATCGGAGACCGCCACCCGCAGCGTGGGATGGACGGCCTTGAGCACGAGCAGGTGGAGGAGCCCCATGCTGCCGCCGCCCACGATAGCTGCCACGGACGCCGACATCTCGACAAGGCGGGACTGCCGGATGCCGCGCAGCACGCACGCGGCGGGCTCCAGGAAGACGGCGGCCTCGTCGGGGACGTGCGGCGGCAGGCCGAAAGTCGCGAGCCGGACCGCCCGCTCGCGCACCAGGATGTGCTCGCTGAATCCCCCCGGGACGAGCAGGTTCTCGCGGAACATGGGGCAGAGCGTCTCGCTACCGCGGCGGCAGAGGTCGCAGGTGCCGCAGGCCACGTGATGAGGCACGACCACCCGGTCGCCCGGCTCGAACCCGACCGTGTCCTGGCCCAGGGCCTCCACCGTTCCCACCACCTCGTGGCCGAGCACGGACCCAGGCGCCGCGGTGGCCTGCCGCAGCTTGAACAGGTCGGTACCGCAGAGGCCCGCGTACCGCAGGCGGAGGACCAGCTCTCCGGGGCCGGGCTTGGGCTGCGGGCGGTTCTCGACGAACACGGCGCCCCTCTCGGCGCAAACGACGGTTCTCATGACGGCAAATCGTAGTGGCAGGAGGTACTTGCCGCAAGTAAGATGCTGGCATGAGCCGCCGTATCAGCCCGCGCCGTCCTAGACGGGTCCAGGTGCAGTTCTGGAAACGCGGGGAGCCCCATGGCTATCCGGGGTACACGACCAACATCTCCCTGACCGGCATGTTCATCGGCACGCGGAGCCCGCTCCCGCCGGGGACGCGCCTGCGGATCGAGGTCCTCGAGGGAGACCGCGGCTTCATGGTCGAAGGGGTGGTGGCGCACGCGCGCAAGGTGCGGGGCGAGATGATGAGGCTGAGCCAGCCCGGCATGGGCGTGCGCTTCCTGTCGGTCGAGGACCTGGTGCGGGAGCTGGTGCCCACGGGATACGGGCATGAGGACCTCCCGGCGGCCTACGCGGAGCCGCTGCCGCCGCTGGAGGAAGGAGCCGTGGAGCGGGAGCTGATCTGGGACCCGGTGATCTCAGACCCCAAACCGTTCATCCCCGAGCTGCCCGCCGCTCCCGCCGCGCCCATCCCGCCAATCCCTCCAATCCCGCCTCCGGTCTCCCGTCCTGCGGAGCCGATCCCGACGCCGCGGGAGGGCGGCGGCACGTTCGCGATCCACTTCCTCAACCCGGCCGAGTTCCTGGAGGTCTACCGGCGCGACATCGTGAACGGCGGCCTCTTCGTCTCGACCCGCTTCCCGGGCCGCCTCCAGGAGACCGTCAACGTGGAGCTGCACCCGCCCTTCCCCAACGCCCGGCCCGTGCTCGTGCGCGCCCGGGTCGTCCAGCGCTTCGAGCCGTCCGGCGACTCGCTCAGCCCCAACCTGCTTGCCGGCATGGGAGTCGAGCTGCTCGATCTGCCTACTGTCGTGGATAGCCTGCAGCCCTACGTGGCTGGGATGCAGGGCCGCTAGCCCGGCCCGGGCGTGCCTTGCGGTGCGGGAGTCGCCGCCGGTGGAGTCGGCGCCGTCACCGGCTCGATGATCCGCGCGGTCATCGTGTCCGGATCGGGAGGCCAGGGCACCAGGAGACCCTTGCCGATGCCTTCCGCGACCTGCCGTCCATAGAGGTGGTCAACCAGGTGCATGGCGGCCTCGTAGCTCCGCGTTCCCCCCTGCGAGGTGATCACCTTTCCAGCATCCACGAAGCTGACGTTGATGCGCAGGTCGAGGTTGGGGAACATCTGCGAGAAGCGGCCATAGTCGTCCGGGAAGGTGGTGACCGGGATGCCCTGGAGCAGGCCGGCCTTGGCGAGCACGAAGGCGCCGTCGCAGAGCGACAGCACGTGCCGGGCCTGGCCGCCGGTGGTGCGCACCCAGTCGAGCAGCGCCTGGTTCTGGAGGTCGGCATCCATGCTCCCGCGGGTGCTCGGGATGACCAGGATGTCGATCTGGGGCGCATTGGCGAACGAGTAGTTGGGAGTGATCCTGAGCCCCTCGAAAGTTGTGACGGGCTTGCCGTCCGGCGAGACCGTGAACACCTGCATGCCCGGCTGCGTGTGGAACTGGGTGTGATGCAGGACGTCGAAAGGCGCGGCGAGTTCCGTGTTGTAGACGCCGTTGATGACCAGGATGCCCGCCCGCAACGGCCGGTCCTTCGGCAGGTCGGCCGCGGGGCCGGACTGGCCCGGGATCGGCGCGCCGTCCGCGATGGGAGTGGGCGCGGGAACCGGCGAAGGAGGAATCTGAGCCGAGGGCGGGGGAGGGGTTGGGGTGGCGGCAGGCGTGGCCTCTACGACAGCCTCTCCGGTTCTGTCGGGATCGTCCGCCCGGCAGCCCCCCATTCCGACCAGGGAAACGGCTGAGAGCAGGACGGCAGCGAACAACGACGAGGATCGTCGGGTCATGGCATCTCCTTTCCGGGAAGGCGGACCCCCGGACGGAGTGTTGGAGGTAGCAAGAACCCCGCCATGGGCAATCCCGCCGCTGGCGTAGAATAGCTACCCACGCGCCGCCCTGGAGCGGCCGTTCAAGGAGGTGTCAACGTGCCATACAGCCCATTACTGGTGAGACCCATGCGCGAAGAGCTGACGAGCGCCGGCGTCAAGGAACTGCTGACCGCGCAGGACGTCGATGCATTCATGGCCGAGAAGAACGGGACGGCCATGCTGGTGATCAATTCTGTCTGCGGCTGCGCCGCGGGCATGGCGCGCCCCGGCGTCCGCCTGGCGCTGCAGCACGACCGCCGTCCGGACCGCGTCGCGACCGTGTTCGCGGGCCAGGACCTGGAAGCCACGGCGCGGGCCCGGTCGTACTTCCCGGACATCCCGCCGTCCAGCCCGTCCATCGCCTTCCTCAAGGACGGCGAGCTGGTCGGCTTCATCCCGCGCCACCGCATCGAGAGCCGGTCCGCCGACGCCCTGGCGAGCGACATGACGGCGCTCTTCAACGAGCACTGCGCGGTTCCTGCGAGCTGATGGGAACGTTCCATCAGGGCAGGAGCGAGCTGCACGGGTTCACCGTCGTGGTGGACACCACCGGCCAGGAGATCTTCATCGGCCGCTGCGACGACGAGGTCGACCAGGGGATCATCCTCCATGACGTGGACGTGCACCGGGACGGCGAGGGCGGCCGCTCCAAGGAGGAGTACGTCAAGCGGGCGGCCATGGTCGGCACCTGGAAGAAGCACGACGCCCTGCTGATCCCCAAGGACAGGATCGCGTCGGTGCGGAAGCTGGGCGAGCTGTAGCCTTCTACTTCAAGAATTCGGCGCCCATGGCGCTCAGCAGCTTGAGGATCGAGTTCTTGCCGATCTCATCACTCTTGCCGGTGAGCGCCATCAGCGCGCAGCCGGCAAGAAGTTCAGGCGCGCGACCGCCTTTCTTCTCCTTCCACGTGGAACTAGACGCCGCCTAGTGGGGTGTCAGCGCGACTTCTTGCGTGAGTCGTCGAGCGAGCCGTCTTGCGGCGGACCAAAGGATTCAATGCGGGGATTCGAGAACGGCCCAGGGTAGGCTTCGTCCGTAGCAGCTTCAGGCGGCAGCTGCGCCGCATCCACCTGCACGCTGTAGAGCCCGTGCTTCGGGTCGATCGTCACGACTCCGAACGTGGCGTCCACGGCCTCCACCCCGACGCCGAGCTGGCGGGCCGCTGCCTCGAGCGTGGGCGGCCCGTCCTCGGATTGCACCGTCATCAGCGCTTTTTCGGGCATCCTTGCCTCAGACGCCCAGCGACCTGCCGGTGGCGTCCGGATCCATTATGCCGTGACCGAAGTCCGCTTGCCAGCCGGTGTGCCCGGCCACGGCTCGCGCCGTGCCGCGGATCTGCGCGAAGAGGTTCACAGGAGGTGTCGTGGCGAAGGGAACCCTCGTGCGCAACGCGGCGATGCAGCCAGCCGCCACTGGACAGGCCGCGGACGTACCGCTGTCCGGGCTGCCGCTGCCGAACGCCTCGGAGCCGAGGAAGTGCGTGTAGGCGGCGACATCGGGCTTTTGCGCGAACATGTTGGCAATTGACGGCCCTTGAGAGGAGTAGCCGACGATCTGGTCGTTGGTGTCGCAGCCGCCGAGTGTCAGCACGTCGGCGTGCGCGTTGGCACCCATGATCGCCTGTACGGTGCGGCTCTGGCAGCGGATGTCGGCGCAGACCGGGCCACAGTTGCCGGCAGCGAACACGATGTCGATCCCCGAGGCCGCCATCGCTGCGACGAGGAGGTTGAACGGATGCCGCGGGTTGTCGATGTAGCGGCCACGGTGGCCCGCGGGAAAATCCCAGCTCGGGTGGTAGATGCCCCAGCTGTTGCTGACGACCAGCCCGGCGAATTGTGAGACGCCGCCAGGCGCGAACGACACGGCCCAGTTTGTGAACAGTTGCGAGAAAGCCAGCATCGCTGTCGCGATCGTGCGGCCGACGGTCGTGCCGCCCGGCGCGGACGCCGAGAGAATCGGAAAATCGAGGAGCGTCGCCCTCGGC
This sequence comes from Thermoanaerobaculia bacterium, assembly GCA_035536935.1. Classification (GTDB taxonomy): domain Bacteria; phylum Acidobacteriota; class Thermoanaerobaculia; order Multivoradales; family UBA5704; genus DATMER01. The sequence continues at coordinate 12,661 of DATLNC010000215.1, read as the reverse complement.
GCCGCGATCAGCGTGTCGAAGGCGCACATCGTGCCATGGTCGACCGGATACCTGCCAGGAAGCGTCGTGCTGTTCGGCGGGGTCCAGGAGTTCGCCACGTCGAGCCTGGCGCCCGGCACCTTCCCCGTGAGAAACGCGAGGTTGATACCCGTGTCCATGATCGCGACGGCGACATTGGTGCCGTCGAGACCACGCCCGGCTGCCGTCAGAGCGGCAACGTTGAGCTTCGTGGCCACCGTGGCGGTGTTGCCTAGGGCTGCCGTGCTGCCGCAGGTCACGAAGTGCTCGATCCGAGGATCCGCGAAAATCGGCCGGCCGTCGATCACCTCCGGCAGGTCTTCGATCCGATCGACGTCGGCGATGGCTCGCACCGCATAGGCCTGCGACTGCTGGGGCGCCATCGACGCCAGGCCCACGTCTTCAAGACGGCCCGTGCCCACCGCCATGGCCGGCACCTCATTGTCGATGGTGAGCAGGCTGGGCATGAAGGCTTCGCGGAGATCCAGGGTCGGCGCGCGGCCTTCCGCAAAGGCGGCTGCGGACTCACGAATCGGCTCCTGGGCCGGGACGACGACAATGACTGGGATGGGCATGGAGGCTCCTCGTTCTCGCGCCCGTTAGGCGAGGTCTTCAGAAAACCACGTGTTGCCGAGCTCGTCGATGTAGGACACCTGGAGCCGGTTCCCGTTGAAGCGCAGCAATGCGAAGCCGTGCATGTTGTCTCCGTCGGGTCCCGGACGCTCATCGGCCTTCAGGATCGGCACATCCGGGAACTTCGGGTTGCCGTACGGCACATCCTCCGGAATCGCGCCGTGCCCGATGCATCGGGCATGGATGCCTTTGTGCTTCCCGTAGACGATCGCTTTATGCTCGTGTCCCCAGAACCAGGCGAACACCTGGCCCAGCAGCGGCTCAACCTTCTGGTGCAGCTTCCGATCGAAGGCGCGCGACTCGAAAGGCGAAAAGAGCTGATGATGCGTGAGCAGAATATTCCTTGGTCCGCTCGCGCCAAGCTGAGCGGCCAGCCATTCCCGCTGCGGATCCTTCAGGCCGTGGTCCTCGTAGCCCGAATCGAGGCCGATCAGCTGCCAGTGCGCGTTGCGGAGGTTGAAGTAGCTTGCCTCCTGGTGGAAACGTGTCTTCAGCGTGAGCTCGAAGTAGGCGTGGCCCCCGCTGTACATCTCGTGGTTCGAGTTAAGCGCCAAGTAGCGGCAGCTCGCGGGCGGCGGGCCTTCGGCGTCGATGATGTCGAGGAATCGACGCTGGATCTCCTTCTCGGTCCCAGAGTAATACACGTCGCCCAAGTGGATCGCGTGAGTTGGGTTCTGGAGCGCGATCTGCCGCATGACGTGCTTCGCCGTCTCCTCCCCCGTACCCCAGTCAGAGAACAGCGCGACGGTCGCTTGGTCGGGCAGTTGAAGCTGGAAAGAATCGAGAGAGGTATGCGTGATGAACTTGTGCTTGCCGCTGAACAGCGCCTTCAGCTTCTCCCACGCCATGGAGACCCACCCTGGGTCGGTCGGCTCGAACGGGCCAGCTGTTGCGAGGCTGTCCTCCGGCATGAATTCTTCGATCGCGCTCTGCATCAGCGACAGCACCTGGTCTTCGGGAATGAAGGGCGCCTCGCGCACAGCGCCTGCGGTGGCCGTTGGCGTCATCGACACGAGGTCGCCATGCAGTCGCAGCGTCCGCGCCGAGTTCTCGAGCGCGTTGACCACGGCATCGCGCTGCGCCTCCACTTCCTCCGCGGTCAGGACGTTCGCCGTGGCGACGGCAGCCACGAGGGACGACGGGTCTGGTGCCTGCAGCGCGGATACTGTGCCCTCCACGATGCGGAGCAGGGCGTTTCGGTCGGTGGCGATCGGATGCATGTCAGGCTACCCTCCTGTCGCGCTTGTCGTTTCCACGATCAGTGCGTCTAGTCAGACGGACACGCCCGGCTACTTTCCCTGCAGCTGTATCTTGCAGACTATCGGTGACAGCGCTCCGGCCGTAGACTCGCATCCGCAGAGAGGAGGAAGGCATGAGGAAAACGGCCCTGGCTCTGATCTGGATCCTGTGCTCGGCCGGGTGCTCTTCCGCTCCCGCCCCGGTAGCGAAGGAGCCTGCCATGAACGACGCCATCATCGACCATGTGATCGTGGGCATCGCGGACCTGGAGGAGGGCATCCGGCGGTTTGCCGAGCTGACCGGCGTGACGGCGGAACACGGCGGCCAGCATCCCGGGCGCGGGACCCAGAACGCGCTGCTGAGCATCGGACATCCTACCTATCTGGAAATCATCGCGCCGGTGGCAGGCCCTCCGCCGGGGATGGAAGAGCTTTCCGGCCTGAAAGAGCTCGCGCCAATCGGCTGGGCGATCGGCACCCGGAACCTCGACGCGACGAAGGCCCGCCTCGAAGCCGCGGGCTTCAAGGTCTCACCGCCGCGGGCGGGCTCGCGGGTGCGGCCCGACGGCCAGCGGCTGGAGTGGCGCACGGCGGGGATCGACATCCCTGGCGGACTGACGCCTTTCCTCATCGAATGGGGCGCGGGGACGGCCCAGCCTTCCACGACGTCGCCGAAAGGATGCACGCTGGAGTCGATGGAGATCGACACGCCTCAGGCCGGGAGGCTGGGGAAGCTCGTGGAAGAGCTTAGACTCGACGCGACCGTCCGCGAGGCCGCCATCGAGGAGATGGCCCTCACGCTCACATGCCCCGCAGGCCGGGTGACCCTCAAACGTCCCTGAACAATGGGTAGCTATATCTACCCCTATGCCCGGGGTAGCTACCCATATAGAGCAGGCAGGCCCCCATATCCTCGACGGCTTTTTCATATGCCTGCGCGCTTGGGACATATAAAAGAGAGAGGATCTATATATCTGAAAGCCGCGGACATATAAACCTCCGCCGCCCAAGATGGGGAGAAGGCGATCTCATATGGTCCCGCGGATCTGGGTATTGTCGGGAAGACAGGTTCATATGAATGGACGCTCCGGGTATATATCCTCCGCGGTGATAGGCTGCGCCCCGGGAGGGAAGCCATGAACTGGATCTTCCTCGGCGCCCTCGGCGGCGCAATTGCGGTGGTGCTGGGGGCATTCGGGGCGCACGCGCTGGCGGCGCGGCTGGATGCGCGGGCGCTGGAGCTCTGGGAGACCGCGGCGCGGTATCTCATGTACGGTTCGTTCGCTCTGATCCTCGTTGGCCTCTATGGCCAGCCCGGGGCTCGCCGGATCGACGGCGCGGGGTGGTGCCTGCTCCTGGGGAGCGTGATCTTCAGCGGGACCGTGGCGGCCCTGGCCCTTGGCGGACCGCGCATCCTGGGGGCGATCACCCCTATCGGCGGCACGCTGATGATCGTCGGCTTCCTCCTCTTCGCCTGGGCTACCCTGCGCTGATACGATCGCCGCATGTCGAACGCGATCTTTTCCCTCGCTCCCCCGAGTAACGAGCCCGTCCGTTCCTACTCTCCCGGATCGGCCGAGAAGAAATCCCTGAAGAAGCGCCTGGACGAGATGATGTCCGAGGAGATCGAGATCCCGGTCCTCATCGGCGGGCGCGAGGTGCGCACGGGCAGCGTCGCCACGGCGGTCTGCCCCCATGACCACAAGCACGTGCTGGCCCGCTATCACCAGGCCGGCGCCGCCGAGGTCGAAGCCGCCGCCAAGGCGGCGAAAGAGGCCTGGCACGACTGGTCCTCGACGAGCTGGGAGGCGCGCGCGGCGGTCCTGCTCCGCGCCGCCGAGCTGCTGGCCGGGCCGTGGCGCGACACGCTCAACGGCGCCACGATGCTCAACCAGTCGAAGACGGTGTACCAGGCCGAGATCGACTCCGCCTGCGAGATGATCGATTTCTGGCGCTTCAACCCCTACTTCATGCGCCACGTCTACAGGGACCAGCCCTCGTCCTCTCCGGGTGTCTGGAACCGGGTGGAGTACCGCGCGCTGGAGGGGTTCGTCTTCGCGGTGTCGCCGTTCAACTTCACGTCGATCGGCGGCAACCTGCCCACGGCGCCGGCGCTGATGGGCAACACGGTGCTGTGGAAGCCGGCCTCGTCCTCGGTCTATTCGAACTACTACATCATGAAGCTGCTCCAGGCCGCGGGGCTGCCGGACGGCGTCATCAACTTCCTGCCCGGCAAGGCGAGCAAGGTGGGCGACCCGGTCCTGGCGCACGAGGACTTCGCGGGCATCCACTTCACGGGCTCGACGCCGGTCTTCCAGTCCATGTGGAAGACGATCGGCGAGAACATCCCCAACTACAAGACCTACCCGCGCATCGTGGGCGAGACCGGCGGCAAGAACTTCGTGTTCGCCCATCCGTCCGCGGACGCGGAGGCCTACGTCACCGCGCTCGTCCGCGGCGCTTTCGAGTACCAGGGCCAGAAGTGCTCCGCGGGCTCGCGGGCCTACGTCCCCGGCAGCCTCTGGCCGCGGGTGCGGGAGATGCTCGCCGATCAGATCAAGCAGGTGGACATGGGCTCGCCGCTCGACTTCCGCAACTTCATGGCCGCGGTGATCGACGAGCCGTCGTTCGACCGCATCATGGGCTTCATCGACCACGCCAAGAACAACAGCGAGTACGAGATCCTGACCGGCGGCAACGGCGACAAGTCGGACGGCTACTTCATCGAGCCCACGGTGGTCGTGACCACGGACCCGAAGGCCCGCCTGATGACGCACGAGATCTTCGGGCCGGTGCTGACGGTCTACGTCTACGACGACCTGAAGCTGGAAGAGACGCTCGACCTCGTCGACACCACGAGCCCCTACGCCCTGACCGGTGCCATCTTCGCCCAGGATCGGGGGACGATCGAGCACCTGTCGCGGCGGCTCGGCAATGCGGCCGGGAACTTCTACATCAACGACAAGCCGACTGGCGCGGTGGTCGGGCAGCAGCCGTTCGGCGGCGCGCGCGCCTCGGGCACGAACGACAAGGCGGGCTCGATGCTGAACCTGGTGCGCTGGGTTTCGCAGCGGGCGATGAAGGAGACTTTCGTGCCGCCGAAGGACTTCCGCTACCCGTTCATGGACGAGAAGTGAGCCGCCCGTAGAGGAAGCGCAGCCAGGGGCCCGGAAGCGGGAAAGGCAGATCCGCCTTGATCGTTTCCGGGCGTTCGCCCGCCGCGATCCGGGCGCGCAGGAAGTCGACGGCCAGCCGGGTGTTCTGCAGCCGCGTGCGCAGGTCGTCCGTGCCCGTGACCGGCGGCTCGTGGCCCGTGAGCACCACCGATCCCTCGGGGATCTGCCGCAGCACCTCTTCCATGTTCTTCAGGAAGGCGTCCACGTCCTTGCCGGGATCGAGCAGAGGGGTCGGATCACTGCGGAAGTAGGTGTCGCCGAGGTGGGCGACGCCCGAGCCAGTGAAGATCACGGCCAGGTCGCCGACGGTGTGGCTGGGCAGGGGCAGGATGCGGACCTCTTCGCCGTTGAAGTGGATCGTCATGGCGCGGTCGGTGGTCAGGGTGGGGAGGCCAGCCTCGGAGCGCCCGGGAAGGGTCTGGTCGAACACGTCGTGAGGCTGTGACAGCTCGGCGCGCGCCGCGGAGTGGCCGATCACCTCGGCCTCGGAGGCGAAGCGGGCGTTGCCGCCGCTGTGGTCTTCGTGATGGTGGGTGTTGATGAGGAAGCGGACCGGCGCGTTGGGAGCGAGCTTGCGCAGGGCCTCGCGGACGTTGTCCGCGAGCGCGCCGTAGCCGGTGTCCACGAGCAGGATGCCGTCCGGCCCGATGGAGGCCGCCAGCGTGCAGCCGGCGCCTTCGATGCGGTAGAGGCTGCCCTTGACAGGGATTGCCTGGAGCTGGATCTCGCCGACGCGGCCCAGGAGCGCGCGGAAGCCCGGCAGGGCGCGGACGGCCGCGAAGGCGGCATCGGTCTCCGCGAAGAAAACGAGAGGCGCTTCGGCCTTCTCGTCCCAGAGGCGGACGAGGGTGGCGAGAGAGGCTTCGGGCTCTCCTGCCAGGGCCTGACCGCGGGCCAGCTCGTAGAGCGACGTGGCCCGGTTCGGGTCGCCGAGCGGGAGGAGCTCGACGGCCTGTTTCATGGTGGCCGCGTAGGTGCGGTGGTCGGCGGCCTTGAGCGCGTTGCGGGCCTTTTCGTACAGGTCCCAGTAGGTGGGGGCTTCCTCGCCCGCGAGGAGAGCAGGGAAAAGGAGCAGCAGGGCGAGGGTCCTTTTCATGGGCGGGCACTATAGTCCAGCAGCTCGGCCAGGTGGAGAGCCCGCCGGCCCGTGGCTTGGCGAATCTGCTCGCGGCAACTGAAGCCGTCCGCGAGGAGGATGGCTTCCGGAGCTTCCCGGACGGCCAGCAGGAGAACCCGCTCGGCGCAGGCCATGGAGACCTCGTAGTGGCTGAAGCCGAACCCGCCCGCCATGCCGCAGCATCCTTCCAGGAAGCGGGCGTTGGCTCCCAAGAGGCGCCGGTCGGCTTCCAGCCCCATGACCGCGTGGTGATGGCAGTGGGGTTGGACAAGGATGGGCTCCTGCGGGATTGAAGGCTGCTCGAGCAGCTCGGCAAGGGTGAGCATCCTGATCCTGTCGCCCATCTCGTCCCGAAACACAGCCACGCAGCTCGGCTCCAGCCCCACGATCGGAACTCCCTCCGGCAGGGCATCCAGGATCTCCTGGGACTGCCGGCGGGCGAGGTCCAGCATCCCGACGTCATAGAGCGGCCGGCCGCAGCAGAGGCCGGATCGGGGGAGGGTCACGCGGAAGCCTGCTCTCTCCAGAACCCGCACGGCCGCGATCCCGATCTCCGGCTGGAAATGGTTCGTGAAAGTGTCGGGCCAGAGGAGGACGGGGGTTCCTCCCTCCCTGCTCTTATGGCGAGCGAACCAGGAACGGAATGTCCTCGGCGCAAAAGCGGGGAGGGTCCGGCGCGGATCGATCCCGGCCAGGCGCTTGACCGCGGCGGTCCTTCCCAGGAGATTGGCGAGCCCCGGAGCCAGCGACGCCAGGCGCGACCAGCGATGAATCAGGCCGACTGCGTAGGCGTGGTTGGGACGGCGCCTGCCCTGGTAATAACGATAGAGAAACTCGGCCTTGTAGGCGGCCATGTCCACGCCGGCAGGGCAGTCGCTCTTGCAGCCCTTGCAGGAGAGGCAGAGGTCGAGGGCCTCGCGGACCTCCTCGCTGCGCCAGCCGTCCGTGATCACCTCGCCGCTCAGCATCTCGAAGAGCAGGCGGGCGCGCCCGCGGGTCGAGTGCTTCTCTTCATGAGTGACCTGCCAGCTCGGGCACATGACGCCGCCACCGTCGCGCCGGCAGCGGCCGACGCCCACGCAGCGGGAGAAATCCGGCTCTCGTAGCGGGGTCCGGAGGCGGAGGTCGGCATCGAAAGGGAGCGGGTCCACGACCTTGCCGGGGTTCATGCGGCCATCCGGGTCCCAGATCGATTTGAACTCCTGGAAGGCGCGGCAAATCTCCTCTCCGAACATCCTGGGGAGGAGCTCGGCACGGCCCTGGCCGTCCCCATGCTCGCCGGAGAGCGAGCCGCCATGGCTCGCCACGAGGTCGGCCGCTTCTTCCAGGAAGGCGCGATACCTTTTGACGCCGTCCGGGCTCGCCAGGTCGAAGTTGATGCGGGCGTGCAGACAGCCCTCCCCGAAGTGGCCGTAGAGCGCCGCGCCGTATCCGAAGCGGCCGAGGAGCGCCTGGAACTCGCGCAGGTAGGAGGACAGCCGGGCCGGCGGGACCGCCGCGTCCTCCCATCCCGGCCAGGCGTCGCCCAGCCGCGGATCGCGGGACGTGGTACCCACCGCGGCCTCGCGCACGGACCAGACTGCGGCCTGGCCTGCCGGATCTTCGATCACCAGAGCTCCGGGCAGCCGAGCAGCCAGGCGCCGGGCCGTCTCCGCGAGCTCGAATTCGGCCAGGAGCCAGGCGCCCCCGGGAGGGAGGCCCGCAAGCACTTCGCGGTAGGAATGGCGGGTGAAGTCGTTCTCGACGAGAAAGCGATCCATCCCCTCCAGGCCGAGCGGACCGGCTTCCAGCAGCTCCATCACGTGATCGGCGGCAGCGAACACGTCCGGGTAGCCGAGGACGAGGAGCGTGCGCGACCGGGACAGGGGCACCAGCCGGACGGTCGCTTCCAGGAAGGTGACGCAGGTGCCTTCGGTGCCCGCGAGCGCGCGGGCCACGTGGAAGCCATGCTCAGGGAGCAGCTCGTCCAGGTTGTACCCGGAGACGCGGCGCGGGATGACGGGGAAGCGCTCGCGGATCAGATCCGCGCAGCAGTCCCTCAGGGTGCGCAGAGCGCCGTAGATCTCCCCCCGCCGGCCTCCCGCGCGGACAAGGCGGTCGATCTCCTCCTCGGAGGTCGCGCCGACCCGCAGGCGGAGGCCGCCATAGGTAAGGACGTCCAGCTCCTCGACGTTGTCGGAGGTCCGCCCGGTCGTGAGGGAGTGGGCGCCGCAGGAATTGTTGCCGATCATGCCGCCGAGGGTGCACCAGGCGTGCGTGGCCGGATCGGGTCCGAAGGTGAGGGCATGCTTGCCGGCCTCCCGGCGCAGGTCGTCGAGCACCACTCCCGGTTCGACGCGGGCGATGCGGCGCTCGGGATCGATCTCCAGGATCCGGTTCAGGTGACGGGTGAAGTCGAGGACCACGGCCACGTTGCACGCCTGCCCCGCGAGGCTCGTGCCCGCGCCGCGGCCGAGCAGAGGAGCGCCGTGCCGGCGGCAGATCTCGACCGCGGCGAGCACGTCGTCGGTGTCCCGGGGGAGCACGACCCCGATGGGCACCTGCCGGTAGTTCGAGGCGTCCGTGGCATAGAGCGCCCGGCTGCCGGCGTCGAAGCGCACCTCGCCGCGGACGGCGCGGCGGAGGTCGGCTTCGAGAGGCTCGGGCATGGGCGGGAACTATAATCCCCCCTCATGGAGCCCAACACCCACCTTTCCATCGACCGCCGGCTGTGCGGTGTGCCGCTCGAGCTGGCCGAAGGAACCGCCCGCGTGGCGCTCTTCGCCCTTCCCGAGATGGCCGTGGATGACCAGGGCCTCGTTCACGGTGGCTTCGTGTTCGGCCTCGCCGACTACGCGGCCATGCTGGCGGTCAACCATCCCAACGTGGTGCTCGCGGGGGCCGAGATCCGCTTCCTCAAGCCGGTCGTCGTGGGCGAGCAGCTCGTGGCCGAGGCATGGGTCGAAGAGGCGGATGGCCGCAAGAGCCGGGTGCGGGTCGAGGTGCTCCGGGATGGCGATACGGTGATGAGCGGGGAATTCCGCTGCGTCACCCTCGCCCAGCACGTCCTTGGCGAGGAGGAAGCATGAACGGAGGCGATCAGGTAGCCGCGGTGCTGCAGGCGCAGGGAGTGCCGTTCCTCTTCACCCTCTGCGGGGGGCACATCTCGCCCATCCTGGTCGGGGCCAAGCGCCTCGGCATCCGGGTGGTGGACGTCCGCCACGAGGTGGATGCCGTCTTCGCCGCGGATGCGGTCTTCCGCATGACCGGCGTGCCAGGGGTCGCGGCCGTGACCGCCGGCCCCGGCGTCACGAATACGATCACCGCGGTCAAGAACGCGCAGCTCGCGCAGTCGGCCGTGGTGGTGCTCGGCGGCGCCGCGGCCACGCTCCTCAAGGGCAAGGGAGCGCTCCAGGACATCGACCAGATGGCCCTGTTCGCGCCGCACGTGAAGTGGGCCAGCACCGTGGCGCGCGTTCGCGACGTGGTGCCCGCGCTGGAGCGCGCCTTCCTCGAAGCCCGCACGGGCGTTCCCGGGCCGGTGTTCGTGGAGCTGCCGGTGGACCTCCTCTACGACCAGGAGCTGGTGCGCGGCTGGTACATGGCCGCGGGCAAGGGCGGCGGCCTCGCCGGCGCCGCGCTGCGGTTGTACCTGAACCGCCACCTCGCGCGCGTCTTCGGGGAGGGGAGCCGGACGCCCAGGACCGCCCAGCCGCCGCGCATCGCCTCGCCTGCTCCCATGGACAGAGGGCATGTCCGCAAGGCCGCCGCGAAGCTGCGCAAGGCGAAGCGCCCGGTGCTCGTCCTGGGCAGCCAGGTGACGCTCGACACCCTCGGAATTCGCGACCTGACCAAGGCGATCGAGTCGATCGGCTTGCCCGTCTACCTGGCCGGCGGCGCGCGCGGGCTGCTCGGCGCGGGCAATGCGCTGCAGCTCCGCCACAAGCGCAAGGAGGCCCTGCGCGAGGCGGACGTGGTCCTCCTGGCCGGCATCCCCAACGATTTCCGCCTCGACTACGGCCGCCACGTGAGCCGCAAGGCGTTCCTGATCTCCGTGAACCGGAGCGAGCAGGATCTGCGGCAGAACCGCAAGCCGGACCTCGCGGTGCATGGCGATCCGGCGCTGCTGCTCAAAGGGATCGCTGCCGCCATGGAGGGCGGCGGGCGGAAGAGCAACTGGCTGGAGTCCCTGCGCGCTCGCGATCAGGAGCGCGAGAAGGAAATTGATGCGCAGGCTGCGGCGCTTGGGGACTCCCTCTCCCCCGGCACGGGGGAGAGGGCTGGGGAGAGGGGGGATGGGATTAATTCCGACCTCGTCAATCCAGTCCAGCTCTTCCGGGAGCTGGAGCGGACGCTCGCCGAGGACAGCGTGCTCGTCGTGGACGGCGGCGACTTCGTGGCCACGGCCTCCTACATCCTGAGCCCGCGCCGTCCGCTCTCCTGGCTCGATCCCGGCGTCTTCGGCACGCTGGGTGTGGGCGGCGGCTTCGGGCTGGGTGCCAAGCTCTGCCGGCCGGACGCGGATGTCTGGATCCTTTACGGCGACGGCTCGGTCGCGTACAGCCTCGCGGAGTTCGACACCTTCGCGCGCCATGGCATTCCGGTGATCGCGGTGGTCGGCAACGACGCCGGCTGGACGCAGATCGCCCGCGAGCAGGTGGAGATCCTCAAGGACGACGTGGGCACGGTGCTGGCCCGCACCGACTACCACAAGGTAGCCGAGGGTTATGGAGGGCGCGGGCTGCTTCTGACCCGTGGGGAGGACATCCCCGCCGTCCTGGAAGAGGCGGTGCGCACGGCCCGGGCCGGCACGCCGGTGCTGATCAACGTCCACCTCGCCAAGACAGAGTTCCGCAAGGGCTCGATCTCGATGTAGCCAATATTGCCATGATGGGACGCTCCTGGCTCGCGCTCCTCGGCTTCGTGGCCCTCTGCTTCGCGGTGGCCGGCCTTGAACGGGTAAGAAGTTCTTGCTCCCGATTTCCTGATCCGCTAAGCTGACACCGGTATCAACGAAATTGTCTCATGCGGAACGACGGCTCCTCCGGCCGTCCGGGCGACTCCTACAAGCGTACGAGTGGCTGGTACACGCGTACGAGTGACTGGTACGCGTGGGGGGGCGGCTCCCCCGGCTGTACGAGTGACTGGTACACGCGGGGCGACGACTCCCCCGGCTGTACGAGTGGCTGGTACGCGCGGGGCGACGACTCCCCCGACCGTACGAGTGACTGGTACATGCGGGGGGACGACTCCCCCAGGTGTACGAGTGACTGGTACACGTGGGGGGACGGCTCCCCCATGCGTACCAGTCACTCGTACATGTGGGGCGAGAGCTCCCCCATGCGTACGAATGACTGGTACACGCGGGACGACAACTCCCACGGACGTACGAGTCACTCGTACATGCGGGGGGATGGCTCCCCCAGATGGGGGAGTCACTCGGGCGTCCGTACGAAACACTCCTTGAGCTTGCGGAGCAGCTCGAGGTTCCAGGCCAGTCGCCGGCGAGACGCCGGCGCTCCCAGGGACTGCGCCTTGGCAGGATTCAACAACTAGAGCTCCGCCAGCGCGTCCAGGACTTCCTGCGGGGACTGAAACCGCTCCTCCGGCTCCTTGGCGAGGAGCCGGTCGAGGAAGGCGACCCAGGGCGCGGGGGTCTCCGGGCGGAGGCCGCGGATGTCGGCGTGCTTCTCGCGGATCTGCTTCAGGGCGAGCACCGTTGGATCGGAATGCGCGAAAGGCTCCCGTCCGCCGATCAGGGTGTAGGCCAGGATGCCGAGGGAGTAGAGGTCGGACCTGCCGTCCAGCTCGCGTCCCTGGAGCTGGTCGGGCGACATGTACATGGGGGACCCCATGACGAAGCCCACCTGGGTCAGCCGCGGGTCGCCGTCCTGCATGGAGGCGATTCCGAAGTCGAGGATCTTGACGCGGGTGGCGGTCACCATGACGTTGGCCGGCTTCAGGTCGCGGTGGATGACTCCCAGCGAGTGGGCCTCGCGCAGGCCGGAGGCGACCCCGGTGAGGATGGCGCGGATGCGCTCGAAGGGCAGGGGGAACTCCTCCTCGATCAGCAGCTCGAGATTGCGTCCCTCCAGGTGCTCCATCGTCACGAAAATACCGCCGGGGAAGCGCCCCAGGTCGTAGACCCTGACCACGTTGGGATGGCTGATCCGGCGGCAGATCTGGACCTCGCGGAAGAGCCGCGCCTCGTCGCTGGTGGCGGGTTGGAGGACGGTCTTGATCGCCACGACCTCGTCGAGCTCCCGGTCGTGCGCCTTGTAGACCCTCCCCATCCCGCCGCGGCCGAGGAGCGAGAGCACTTCGTAGCGGCCGGCGATCCGCGAGCCACGGATGAGGACGTCGTCGTCGGGCGGCACCAGAGGCGGCTGCGAGCCCTCGCGCAGCCAGCCGAGGCGGCGCCGGCTCTCGACGTGGTTAGGGACGAGGGCCAGCGCCACTGCGTAGGACTCCTGCGCGGCAGCGAAGTCGCCCATGGCCTC
>DATLNC010000214.1:0-8561 GCA_035536935.1 Thermoanaerobaculia bacterium | reverse complement strand
GCCGTCGCCGTCGGGATCCCGCCAGGTCTCGTACTTGCCCACTTCCACGGGGTTGGCCGGGTTCGAGATGTCGAAGACGCGCAGCCCGGCCTGGTAGTAGGCGCTCAGCAGGTAGTTCCCCCGGATCTGGCCGTTGTGCATGCGGGAGTTCGCCGTGTCGTCGCCCGACCATTGGAACGTCGTCACCTGCGTCGGGCTCGCCGGGTTCGAGACGTCGTAGATGCCGGTGTCGTAGACGTTGAACTCGTCGAAGGTGTAAAGGTAATGCGAGTCGTCCGTCAGCCAGCCGCTGTGGGCGTAGATGCCGGCCACCGGCGCCGTCTCTCCCAGGAGCGTGGGTGTCCCGCCCGAACGGACGTTGGTGATGTCGAGGATCCGGTGCCGGGTCGCGTACCCGTCCGACGAGTAGAGCAGGTTCTTGCCTCCCGACCCTGGCACGTTGGTGCGCGCGACGCTGTCATGGCAGTCGTGCCCGGCCCCGGTCCAGCCCGCGAGGAGGGGCGGATCGAAAGGATTTTGCAGCAGGTCGAAGATCTGGCAGCCGAGCGTCGCCCCGTTGTTGGCCGTGTTCACGAACAGGAGCCCGTCATTGACGAACACGGTGTGCCCGTAGTTCGTACGGCCCCGGTCGGCGATGCCCGCCGGCGGGATCGGGTTGGAATTGACGCCTTGCGGCGCCGAATCTGACAGATACGAGAGGTCCACGACCCACAGGTTGCCGTTCGATTGCGCACCGACGTAGGCGTAGGTCTTTCCCGAGACTGGGTCGTAGTGGGTGTCGGCGTCGCGCCAGATCCGGCCCTTGGGTGGATTGACGCCGCCCGACATGTCGATGTACTGGACCCGGAAGGGAGCGGCGGGGTCGGTCACGTCGATGATGTGCAGGCCGAAGCTGTTGCTCTGGAGCGCGTACTCGCGCGAGCCGGCCGCATACCCCCACATGCCGTTGTAGAGCAGGCCCGTCGAGCTGTTGTCGCCATAGTAGGGGCTCGGCGGCTGCGGATTGAGCTGGCCCAGCTTCGTGACGTTGCCGTTGCCGATGTAGTTGGCCGGAACGGCAGCCTGCGCCGTCACCGGAGGGCTGAGGCCGAGGAGTGCACTGATGTAGAGACGCATGTCTTTCGAGAGCTGCCCGGATTTCTCCTGGGCAACCAGCCACTTCCGGAGCCGCGACAGGCGGCCCGCGGCCACGAATTCCTCGATCTTTTCATGCTGGTCTTGAGTGATGGCACCGCCGTCGACGAGGCCGTGCAGGTGGCGCTCGACCGAGCCGGGTGTTTCGTCGTGAGCCCGCGCCGGCGAACCCGTAAAGAGCAGCGCAACGGCGATCAAGCCGATCACGGCCGCACGCCTGGTTTCCTTCGGAAAACAGTTCATGGACCTCTCCTTTTCCTAATTGATTCCCAGCCGCCGGGCGACTTCGACGCCGCCTTTCCAGATCTTGCGTGCGCGGCGAGGACGAGCGCCCGCACCGTCTCCCGGCTGAGCACCGGCATCCCGAAGCCGAAGAGTTCGCCGTTCTCGAGGAAGATCTTGATGTGGGTGGAGCCCTCGGCGATACGCTGCCGCACGAACTTGTCGGCCTCTTGCGGGCTGTCCAGGGTGGGGGTCTCGATCTCCGGGGTGAAGATGTAGGGGTAGCCTTCCTCCACGGTCGCGGGGTTGATGGCGCTGAAGAAGTCCGCCCGGTCGTGCGCCTCGCCCCGCCGCTGCTCGCCGTACATCTGGGTGGCGAACGGGTTGACCGACTGCATGTCCATGAGAGTGGTGATGCCGAACTGCGCGGCCCGCTCCAACGCCCGGCGCTCGCGGGCATGGCCGTGGCTGTCGATGATGCCGGGCATCAGGGTCTTGCCGGAGCCATCGATCTCCGGCAGGTTGGGCGGCACGCCGAGGTGCCGGCCCACGCCGTGGATGCGGCCGTTGCGCACCACCACGGTGGCATCAGGGATGATTCGCAACCCGTCGAAGACACGCACGTTGGTGACCGCGAACGAATCCGCCCGCTCCGGGCGCGCGGCGTCGGACCCCGCGGGGGCGAGGGAAAGGGTGAGGGCGGCGAGCGCGGTCAGGGCCAGCCTGTATGGCCTCATTTCACGCGGCGTCCGGTGACGGTGTCGACTGCGATGGGCTCTCCGGTATCGGTGCTGGGATCGAGCGGATCCTCACCGGCGGTGAACTCGCGCACTTCCAGCGAGCCGGCGACCTTGTCGCACCCGCGACCCACCGCGTGCAGGGAAATGTCGACGCGGCTGACGTTCTGAAGGCTGCCGTCGTCGTTGAACACGAGGGCGAGCACCACGCCCTTGACGCCGTTGTGGCCGTCCCTCTCCCAGTTCCCCTGCTGATCGGAAAATCTCAGGAGCCCCTGAAGGGAGCTCGTGGCGAAGAAGGCTCCGTCGGCCTCGATCGTCCAGAGGGAGGTGGCACCGCCTGCTTCATCCATCAGGTAGGTTCCGGTGCAGCTCCCCGGACCTCCGTCCGCGAGCAGCGAGGCGGACGAGGACACAAACAGGATGGCGAAGAGCAGGGCATGAACGAGCTTTTTTGTCATGAAGTGGTTCTCCTTTCAAAGGAGCGTAGCAGCCCGGAGCGCCTCGCGCCTCCTCTCTAGGGTGGAGGCGCATCCTCTCTAGAGAGGATGTTGAGGCGCGAAAATCAACCCTAGAGATGATGTACAGGGCGGATTGGGGTCGCTACCCTGGGGATGGGAAAAAACAAACCCAACTGGCCAAGCGATAAACAGAACTGATCACTACGGAGGAAACCCATGAGATATCGCATTTCGCTCTTCGCCGCCCTGTTCCTTGCCGGACAGATCGCCGCCAGCGCCCAGACGATCTCGATCGCCGACGCCCGCAACCTTCCCCTGGGGACGGTGGTGACCGTCGAGGGCTCGGTGACCGTGCCTTCCGGGAGCTACACTTCGTCCACGTTCGACCAGGGCTTCGCCATCCAGGATGAGACGGCGGGCATCTACGTCAGCACCGCGTTCGATTCCGGGCTCAACTTCCATCACAATGTGCGCGTGACCGGTACCCTCGCCGATGACGGCTTCGGGCTCCTCGTGCTGCGGCCGGCGAGCGAGGCGGACGTGGTCAAGATCCCCGGCGCCAGCAACATCGCCCCGGTCACAGTAGCCACGGGCGACGTCAGCGAGGCCACCGAGGGCCTTCTCGTCGAGGTGGAAGGCATCATCACCCGCGGGCCGACCAACGACCTGCCTTACGGCTACAGCGTGTTCATCGACGACGGCTCGGGCGAGACCCAGATCTTCATCCCGGCCAGCACCGGAGTGAATCCCTTCGACATCCCATGGGTTACAGTGGGGAACAGCATCCGGGTGACCGGCTTCAGCGCTCAGTTCCTCGGCCAGTACGAGGTGCTGCCGCGATTCCGCGGGGATATTCACAAGGCGAACTAGCTTGACTGATCACATCAAAGGAGGTAAGCCCGAATGACATGCAGGGTTCAGCGCCGGATGGTTCTCATCGCTTCTTTCTCTCTCCTGATCTCTTTCGCCGGGATCCGCCCGAGCGCCGCCCAGCCGGGCTTGCCGTATTGGACCGAGATTGCGCAGGGCGGCGCCGTCCCCGATCCCATCTGGGACGGTGCGAGCACCTATCACCAGGGCCTCTTCTACATCTTCGGCGGGTTGAACGGGACCTATCCGAACGACGAGCCCGTGGCCGATTTCAGTGTCTTCGACGTCGGCACTCTGACCTGGTACGACCTTGGTGAGTACCCGGGCGGGCCGTCCGCCAGGGCCGAGTCGATGATGTGGTACGTCGCCGAGGATGACGCGCTGATGGTCTCCGGCGGGAGAGGCCCTTTCCGGCGCGGGCTCGACCTCACGCACCAGGACACGTTCCGCTTCGATCCGGTGAACGGGTGGACGGAGATCGCGCAGAGCGCGGCCGAAATCGGGCGCGCCAACCGCTCCACGGAGGCGGTTGCCGTGCGCGGGAAGGGGAAGCACAAGACTGTCGCGTACGCCTTTTCGGGCTCGTCGTCGACGCTGCCGGCCTTCGTCAACCGTCCGGACGGCCTCCAGCACGACCTGGTCCGCTACAAGAACGGCTGGAAGCAGGCCGCGGCCGGCCCGCCCGCCCCGCGCGCTCGAGCCCATCATCCGCTCGTCTACTCCGAGGGCTGGAACGCCCTGATCGTCTACGGCGGATATACCAACGACGCCGTGAACGGGACCGGTCTGTTCACGCCGGAAAACTACCTCGGCGATCTCTGGATGTTCGACCTCGACACGGAGACCTGGAATCAGATCGTCTTCGACGAGGCCGGCGGACCGGGCCACCGCGACAACGCGAAGCTGATCGCCGATGAGCACAACAACCGCATCTGGCTCTACGGGGGCAGCCTGTTCGACGGTACCACCCTGTCCGACGTCTGGTACTTCGATCTCCACACCGCGGCCTGGACGCGCGTGGACACCGCGATGGCGGGGCCGGCGCCGGCGCCGAGGTTCGGCCAGTTCTACTTCTCGCGCAAGACCGCCACGGCCTACGAGCTCTACATCTTCGGGGGAGCGACCGCGGAGTTCGCGCCAGTGCTGCTCAACGACATGTGGAGGTTGACGATCCCCCTCTCCCAATAGGCGCCACTCATAAATCCCTGTGTAGGGGCACCCCTTGTGGGTGCCCTCCGGAGGGCGGCCACAAGGGCCGCCCCTACGAGGCCAGCACGGACTCGTACAGCTCCCGGTACGCGGTGCAGAGAGCGCCGAAGGAGTAGCGCTCGTCGGCGCGCTTGCGGTTGAGACCGCCGAGCTGCCGGCGAAGGGCGGGCATACAGGCCAGCTCGGCGAGCGCGCCGGCGAGATCGTGCCCGAGGAAGGAGCCCTGCTCGGGAGGGAGCATCGCCCGGACATCCCCCACGTCGGTGGCGACGGCCGGCAGCGAGGAGGCCATGGCTTCGATCAGGGAGAGGGGCATCTGCTCGCTGTCCGAGCTCAGGGCGAAGACGTCCATGGCCTGGTAGAAGGGGGCCGGCGACTCCTGATAGCCCGCGAAGCAGACCCGGCCGGCGAGGTCCGGCTGCGCGGCCCGGCGCTCCAGGCCCGGCCGGCCCTCGCCGTCCCCCACCAGCAGGAGGTGGATGTCCGGTACCTTGGCGACGGCCTCCAGCAGGCGGGCATGGTTCTTCACCGGCCGCAGGCTCGCCGTCGTCCCCACCACCAGCGCCCCGGCGGGGATGCCCAATTGCGCTCGCAGACCGGGATTGCCGTCGGCGGGCTTGAAACGGTCGAGCCGGATGCCGTTGGGGATCCGCCGCACCTGCTCCGGCCGGAGCTGCCACAGGTCGAGGGCGACAGTCTGCAGGTACTCGGAGGAGACGACCACGGCCGCCGCGCCGGGCAGCACGAGCCGCCGCGCCCAGATCCGCCGGCTTTTGAACTGCTTCGCCTCGTCTTCGTTGAACCCGTCTTCGTGATGGATCACCCGCCGGAAGCCGAGGCTCCGGGACGCGAAGAGCGCATCGAACGCCCCCCAGCCGTAGCTGAGCACGAGATCGGGCATTGCTCCCTCGAGGAGCTTGCGCAGCCGGCAGGCCGTCAAGAACGAACCGGCCCTCGGCGGCTCCGGCAGGAGACGCACGTCGGTATCCGGGGACAGCCGCTCCGCCGCGCTCGTCCTGCCATCCATGGAGACGATGGAATGGCGGAAACCCCGCCCGAACGCGCCGATCAGCTCCACGGTCCGCAGCTCCGTGCCGGCCGGCACGAAGTTGGCGAAGACGTGGAGCAGGTGGGGCACTCTCGCGCCCGGGATCGCTCGCTGGTGTATTTGGTAAGCGGGAGAGTAATTAAAATATGGAATAACTGAAGTCTAGGAGCGCTGAAGCAAGCTGTCAACTGGTCAGCACGGACTGGTACAGCTCCCGGTACGCGGCGCATAGTGCTTCGAAGGAGTAACGCTCCTCGGCGCGCTTGCGGTTGAGATCACCGAGCTGCCGGCGGAGGCCGGACGCGCGGGCCAGCTCGGCGAGGGGGCCGGCGAGATCGGCCCCCAGGAAGGGGGCCTGCTCCGGAGGGAGCATCGCCCGGACGTCCCCCACGTCGGTGGAGACGGCCGGCAGGGAAGAGGCCATGGCCTCGATCAGGGCGAGGGGCATCTGCTCGCTGTCCGAGCTCAGGGCGAAGACGTCCATGGCCTGGTAGAAGGGGGCCGGCGTCTCCCGGTAGCCCGCGAAGCAGACCCGGCCGGCGAGGTCCGGCGCCGCGGCCCGGCGCTCCAGGGCCGGCCTCTCCTCGCCATCCCCCACCAGTAGAAGGTGGACCTCCGGTACCTTGGCGACGGCCTCCAGCAGCCGGGCATGGTTCTTCACCGGCCGCAGGCTCCCAGCCGTCCCCACCACCAGCGCACCGGCCGGGATGCCCAGTTGGGCGCGCAGCTCAGGATTGCCGTCGGCGGGATTGAAACGGTCGAGACGGATGCCGTTGGGGATCAGCCGCACCCGCTCCGGCGAGAGCCGCCACAGATCGACGGCGATCGTCTTCAGGCGCTCGGAGGGGACGACCACGGCCGCCGCGCCGGGCAGCACGAGCCGCCGCGCCCAGATCCGGCGGCTCTTGAACTGCTCCGCCTCGTCTTCGTTGAACCCCTCTTCGTGATGGATCACCCGCCGGAAGCCGAGGCTCCGGGCGGCGAAGAGCGTGTCGAACGCCCCCCAGCCGTAGGTGAGCACGAGGTCGGGCTGTTCCTCCTCGAGGAGCTTGCGCAGCCGGCGGGCGGTCGCGAGCGATCCGGCCTTGGGCGGTTCCGGCAGGAGGCGCACGCCGGCATCCGGAGACAGCCGCTCCGCCGCGCTCGTCCTGCCATCCATGGAGACGATCGAGTGGCGGAAGCTCCGCCCGAACGCGCCGATCAGTTCCACGGTCCGGAGCTCCGGGCCGGTCGGCACGAAGTTGGAGAAGACGTGGAGCAGATGAGGCACTCTCACTTGGACGATGGTTCGGAATAGATGCGCACGGTCCGTTCGAGGAGCCCCTCGCGGTCGTCCACCGGCTGCCAGCCGAGAACCTCCCGCGCGGTACGGCAGGGGAAGGCCGGGACGAGCGCCCGCGCCTTGAGGTCGCGGTAGGAGGGGAAGACCGTACCCGGACGGCGGCCGGCCTTCTTCACCACCCACTTGCCGATCTCGAGGATCTGGCTGAACCACAAGGGCCGCGGGTGGAAGTGGAGATCCCGCCCCGTGGCGTTCCGCAACTGGTCCACGACCTCGCGCGCCGAGAGCGACGGCCGGCCGCAGAGGTTGAGGGCCTTTCCGTGCAGATCGTCCCCCTCGTGGAGGGCGATGCGGACCAGGGCGTCGGCCACGTCGTCGGCGGTGACCAGGGGGAGCGGATTCTCCCCCAGTCCCCAACCCACGCAGTGGTTGTCCCGCACCCAGAGGCCGAAGCCCGAGTGCTGGAACGGAGTGCCTTCGCCGAGGACGACCCCCGGCCGCGCGATGACCAGCGGCAGGCCGCGCTCGCGCTGCAGGGCGACCAGGGCGCGCTCGGTCACGGCCTTGCCCCGGCTGTAGACGTCGCGCGCCTCGGGCTGGGGATCGGTGTCCAGGGAGTCTTCGAGGACTGCCGTGCCGGCGTCGGGTCCGCCGTAGAGAGCGGCGATCGACGAGACGTAGACGAAGCGCCCGACTCCCTGCGCCATGGCTTCCTCGGCAGCGCCCGTCGAGCCCCGGACCATGGAGCGCTCGACCTTCTCCCAGGTATCTCCCCCGCCGGTGGCAAGGTGGAGGACCGTTTTGGCACCTTGAAAGGCCGCGGCCAGGGAGACGCGGTCTTCCAGGCTCCCTTTCACGAGGCGCAGGCGCCCTTCCTGAGCGGCTTCGAGGAGCGCAGGCGGCAGTCCGTGAGTACGCCGGACGACGGCGGTGACCGGAGCGCCGCGGTCGAGCAGCCCTTGAACCACCCGGCGGCCGATGAAGCCGGTGCCGCCGAGGACCACGACCTCGCCGGGTCGCGGCGGGGTCGGCTGAGCAATATCCAAAGCCGGACGGGATTCGGCGGCCGGACGGCGGGCGATCTCGGAGATCGCCTCGCACCACTCCAACACCTCGGCGCCCCCGGCAGCATCCACCGGAGGGGTCTTTCCAGCCCGCAGGGCGGCGTAGAACGCCTCGATGGAGCCGCGCATGCCGGCGAAGAAGCTGTCCGCCCGGCGGCCGAGGCCGAGGGTGTAGCGGGCGTACCCGAGGAGGTTCTGCCGGCTGTCGCGGCGCAGGGCGCGAGCCCGGCGGCGGCCGGCGAGGAAGCCGTTCCAGAAGTCGAGCCAGGAGGTCTTCTGCTCGTAGGAGAAGAAGCTGTGGCCGAGATCGGCCTCGGCGGAGCCGTCGGTCCCCAGGACTTCCAGGGTCCAGCGGTTGAACGGCCGGCCGAAGGCCATGTAGATCTCCGCCGTGCCGCGCTCGCCCCTCGCCGCCACCAGCCAGCGGTCGTGGAAGATCTGGCCGGGGTGCAGCTCGCGCGTGCCGAGCAGGGTGGTTTGCGCTTCCCGCACGCGGCCGATCAGGGCATGGAGCTGGGAGATCGGATGGGGGGC
>DATLNC010000213.1:0-16613 GCA_035536935.1 Thermoanaerobaculia bacterium | reverse complement strand
AGCCCCTCAGCGCGTGGAGAGTATCGGTGATGAAGCTTCGCATGATCGGCGCAGGCTTGCCCGGATCCAGCCCGGAAGGAGGTTCCGCATCAGCGGAAGCCTCCTCCCGGACTCACTTACTCAGGCTTCCACCAGCTCGTGGCTACCATCGCAGCAGCCGCTGCCGTTCGTGCAGCCGTCTGGAGCCCCGCCGCCGCTGACATCTTCGAGCTCCTCGTCGGACAGCGGCTCGAACACGAAGTCGGTCTTCTCCTCGGGCGCTTGCTGGTCCTTCTTCTCCTCACTCATAGCTGACTCTCCTTTACGGTTCATACGTTGGACATGGCTGTTGCAGCACAGCTGGAACAGCCGGAAGAAACGCCGCGTTGAGCAGTGACGCTCTCGGCAACGAGATCCACGATCTCCTCCATCGAAAACCGCAGCTTCAGGCAGCCCTTTTCGATGTTCATCCCGCTGTTCATGATCTTGTGGCTGCAACCGCCCATGCACTGCGGAAGGACCTTGCAGTTGCGGCACTCGTCGATCGTGAACGGATCCCAGCCGAGCCACTTCATGAGGTTGTAGGGGTTGGTGACGATCTCGGTCCCGTCGTCCCCGATCTGGCCGATGCCATGCGTGTCCGCCGTGCCGAAATCGTGGTAGCACTTCAACAGGTTCGCCTTGGAATCGACGACGTAATAGTTGAGGGAGTTGGCGCCGCAGAAGGTGAAGACGGGCTTGGTGAGGACGCGGCCGCCGATGTGGAAACCCCGGCTCATCACAAGCCGCAGGAGAGACACCTCGATCTCGGCATACTCCTGGGCACTCAAGCACTTGTCGTGATAGCCAACGCTGTTCTCGTTGACGTCGTCGACGTGCGCAAAATAAACCGAGAGACGCTTGGCCAGGCCGCGCGCCTCGATGTCGTCGAGAAGGTCCGGGATCTTCGAATGATTCGGCCTGTCGACGTTGATCCGCAGGTAGATGTGGAACTCGTCGCAGGTGTCCTCGACGTTCTTCATGATGGTGTCGTACGTTGGCTTCCCGTTGTGCAGGAAACGCGACCTGTCATGGAACTCCCGGCTGCCGTCGAGAGAGACCTGGATCTGTTCGATCTTGGAATTCCTCATGTGCTTTCTCATGCCATCGTCGAGGAGAAAGCCGTTCGTAATCAGGGAGGACCTATACGTGGAGCCCTTGCGCTCGCTGGCATCGATGAAACGGAGGCTCAGGTCCTCGACCACGTCCATCGCCAGCGAAGGATCGCCGCCGGTCCAGACGACCACGGCCGGCTTCTTCTCAGGAAGCTTCTTCTCGAAGAACTTGCCGAGTTTGACGCGGTCCTCGACCTTCATCTTGTTGGCATTGAGATCGACGTAGCAGTACTCGCAGGCGAAATTGCAACGCAGGGTCGGGGCGATGATCAGGGTGAGGCCGTTGTCCCCAAACCGGTTGGTCCAGTGCTTGGTCTTCAGGAACTCGACCTCATCCAGGCTGTTGGGGATGAGGAACTTGCCTTTGATCAGGTCGCCCCGGAGAGACTGCAGATGGTCGGCTTCCCCCGGAACGGGCTGACCGTCCAGGATGCCCACCGCTTGCTGGTAGCGCTCGCGGTCGAGACGGATGAGAGCCATGGAGCGGAAGTTGATCGCCAGGACAGTGTCGCCCTTGTCGACGAACAAGTTGTAGAACGAGGGCTTGTAGCCATCGCTACTGTCGAGGTCATGAGACACGACGGGGAGGAGGGACGCTCTCATATCCGACTCCTTTTGCACCTGTCGAACCGACTGCCCAACTGCGGTCGGTATCCAGAACGAGGGCTTATACTAACGTGCTGCTAGACGAGCGTCAAGAGGGAGGTTGAACGCGCTGCTGGAAGCGGCTACGATGCGAGGTCAGGGGGGCATGTTCATGATCGCCTTGGGGCAATGACCGCTGCGCCGATTCTTTCCGCCGTCGCGTTCCTCGGTCCCGTGCTCGTAGGGATCGTGCTGGTGTTTGCCGGCTTGGCGAAGGCGCTCGATCCGAGCCACTTCGTCCACCACCTCAAGGATCTCCGTATCCTGCCCGCTCAACTCCTGTTTCCTGCCGTGCTGGCCGTCATTTCGCTGCAGTGTGGCCTGGGAACCGCTCTGGTGCTGCACGTATGGCCGGCCGGGCTCCTTCCCGCCGCGGCCGTCCTGCTGCTGGCCTTGGCCGCGCTGGGCTATTGGAGCACGGCCACCGGGCGCGCGTTTGATTGCGGCTGCTACAACGGTCTCCTCACCTTCTCTCCTCTGCAGAGCCTGCTCCTGGATGCCGGTTACGCCGCTCTACTGGTGCTCGCCTGGTGGTGGGCCCCGGCAGACGAGGCGAGGCTATGGAAGATCTCCGCAGTGTTCCTCGCGACAGTCGGCGGAGGATTGCTGGCCTTCGGAATCTCCCACTACTCGGCCCGCTATGGAAAGCCCCTCTTCGAGCTGACTCCGCTGAAGATCGGCCGCCTCTGGAATCCACGCTGGATGGAAGACAACCCGGGCCCGTCCGCAAACGGGGGTGAGAAGCTCATTGTATTCATGGGGGCGAACTGCTCTCACTGCAAGCGTTGGATCAAGCCGCTCAACACGATCCATTGGCTCCCGAGCTTTCCGGAGGTCCAGGGAGTGGTCACGCTCTCCCCGGAACGACTGCCGCAGTTCCTCGAAGAGTCTTCCATTCATTTTCCAGTGGCCACCGTGAAGCCGTGGGTCGCCGCAAGGCTGTCACGCGGAATCACGCCCACGGCCGTCCTCGTCAGGGACGGCATCATCCGGGAAAAGTGGATCCAAATGATGCCGAAAGAGTTCACCGACCGGCTTCGCGCCGAGATATCCCGCGTTGCGGGCTCTTCCACCCGGCCGGCCGAGACAGCCCTCCCTTCAAGGTGAGCAGCTGTCGGCGAGTTGCTCCACCCGCTCCATGTACCTGGGCGTTCGAAGCTGGGAGAAGACCCGGTAGGCTTCGGCAAGCTCCCGGCCAGCTTCTTCGGCATCATCAAGATCCCTGGCGAGAAGCGCCAGGTTCAGGCGTGTGCGCGCGACTTCAAATGGTACCTGCAGATCGGCAAAGCCCTTCAAAGCCTGCCGGAAGTGCTCCGCTGCACCCTCGTGGTCGGCGCCGGCGACCAGGACGCGTCCCAGGGCACGATGGGCGAGCGCCAGGCCGTACCAGAACCGGACCTCCCCGGTGACCTCGATCGCCCGCAGGGCCGTTTCCCGTGCCTCTCGTGCGCGCCCCGAAGCAAGATAGGCCTCCGCCAGGAAGGCCTGGAACCACCCCTGGAGCTGCTGCATGCCCGCGTCCTCCATTCGATGGACAGCGTCCTCGAGCGCCTCCACCGCTGCCGGGAGGTCACCTTTTTCGAGAAGGGCGTAACCCAGGAATCCCAGCGCCGCGGCGGTGTTGAGGGGATCCTGGGCACGCTCCAGCCCACCCCGGCACTCCGCGATGCCTCTCTCCCATTCTCCCAGTGTGGCGTAGAAGTAGCCGGTGCTCCAGGAGGGATCGAGCCGGGGGTCCGCCAGGGCCTGCCAAATCGCATGGGCCCGCTCCATGGCCTGCAGGGCCTGTTCGAACTGTCCGAGGACATAGTGATGAAACCCCGCCACCCAGTAGGCCTGCCCCTGCCACCATCGATCAACGCCTCGCTCCAGGAGGGCTACCGCCTGAAGGCCCTGGCCGATGCCCTCGGAAAAGCGTCCTGCCCAGAAAGCATCGCGGGAGAGGACATAGCAGGCTTTCCCCTCCATGGCACCGTCGCCTGATTCCCGCGCCGCGGCGATCGCCAGATTGGCGTTCCGCTCCACCTCCTCCTGGTTTCCCAGATAGCTGTAGGTGTGGGCGAGCCAGAAGTAATGAGGGCCAGCGAGGGAGGCGTCGCCTGTCCGCACCAGCGTCTCGCGGTGCTGCAGGAGAAGCTGCAGCGTCTCGGGGAAACGGGCGAGGGGGAGGAGCGATTCGGCAAGCTGGGTCACCAGCTTCAGGGTGCGCCGGTCCCGCTCCTCCACCGGCAGGTGCTCGGCGTGAGAGAGGGCCTCCCGGAGCGCCTTCGCTGCCTCGGCATGAGCGTACCCCCGGACCGACCGCCCGGCGAACGACGACAGGTAGGAGACCGCCTTGGCCGGCTTGCCGGCCCTAGAGTAGTGATACGAAAGGCTGTCGTATACATCCTCCAGGTGCGACGCGTACAGAGTCTCGAAGGCGCGCCCCACCGCCGCATGCAGGGCTTGGCGACGCCCGGTCAGAAGGCTCTGGTAGACCGCCTCCTGAGTCAGCGCATGCTTAAAGAAGTAGACCGCCTCCTCCGTCGAGGGCGCCTCGTAGAGGAACTCCCAGCGCTTGAGGTCCGACAGCAGAGGCTGCACTTCTTCCGGGCGATCCCAGATCGACGTCAGGAGGTCGAGCGGGAACTCCCGGCCGAGGACCGATGCCGTCTGGAGAAGCCGCTTGTGCATTTCGGGCAGACGGTCGATCCGCGCCATGAGGACGTCGTGAATGGTGTCCGGGACCGAGGCCCCGGCCCAGGTCGGGTGCTCCATCAGCGAGCGCGTGAGCTCCTCCAGGAAGAAGGGGTTGCCATCCGCCTTGCTGAGGATCGTGCCGACCAGCTCGCCGGGCAGCTCCGCCCGGTGGAGGACGGCCTCCACCACGACCTGGCTCTCTCGATCGGTGAGTCGCCGCAGAGCGATCTGGGTGGCGAACGACTTTCCGAGCCACCGCGGGAGGTAGCCGGAACGATAGGTCAAGATCAGCAGGATCCTGGCCATGGCCATGCCTTCGATCAGGAAGTCGAGGAAGGCCTCCGAGGTCTCGTCGATCCAGTGAAGATCCTCGATCGCAAGCACGACGAGACCTCCCGGGTCGGCGTTGAAGATCACCTGTCGGAGGATCGCGGAGGTCCGGGTCTGGAGCGCCTGCGGGCTCAGGTCGGCCAGCGATTCCGTGCCTTCATCGACGCCCAGGAGACGCAGGAGATAAGGCAGGGACTCTTCCGCGTCCATTCCCGCCTCCTCGAGCCCACTGCGCACCCTTGCGGCCACGGTGGCGGACCCGTCGGACTCGCCTATGTTCCAGGCATTGCGCAGCATGTGGAGAATCGGGAGGTAAGGGACTCCGCTGCCATAGGACAGGCAGCGCCCTGACAGCCAGACCGTCCGCCCGTCCCCGTCACCGTCCCAAGACCGGCTGCGGAACTCATGCAGGAGCCGCGACTTGCCCGAGCCGGCCTCGCCCGTGAGGCCCAGAACCTGCCCTTCCCCCGCTGCGGCCAGATCACGCAGTTCCTCGAGGGCCGCGCGCTCGCGCTGCCGTCCCACGAAGGGAGACAGAGAGGTGCCACTCAGCATGTTCTGCTCGGACTGGCGGCGCGCCACCCCGATGACCTTGAACGGCCGGATCGGCTTCTCCTTGCCCTTGACGTGGACCGGCTCCAGAGGCTCCATCTGGATGGTGCTGTCGACGAGGCGGGCCGTCGCCTCGCTCGCCAGGGTGACCCCGGGTTCCGCGATCTGCTGCAAGCGGGCGGCAAGGTTCGTCGTGTCCCCCACGGCCGTGTAGTCCATGCGCAGGTGGTCGCCGATCCCTCCGACCACGACCCAGCCGGTGTTGACGCCCATCCTGATCTTCAGATCGACTCCGTGGGGCTCGCCGAGGTCGGCGCGGTGGTCGCGCATCTGGCCCTGCAGGCTGATGGCGGCCAGCAAGGCCCGGCGCGCGTGGTCTTCGTGAGCGATCGGCGCTCCGAACAGCGCCATGAAACCGTCGCCCAGGAACTGGTTGATGGTCCCTTCATAGCGATGGATTTCGGCCAGCGCCAGCTCGAAGAAGCGGTTGAGCAGGACATGCATGGTTTCGGGCCCGAGGCGATCGGCCAGGGCCGTCGAGCTGACCAGGTCACAGAAGAGCACGGTGACCTGCTTGCGCTCTCCTTCCAGCGCCACCCGCGACTGGAGGATCTCGTCGGCGAGATGAGCCGGCGTATAGCTGCGGGGCGCGGCGGCCTGCTCCGGTGCGGCAGCGGGAGCCGGCACGGCCAGAGGAGCCGCCGCGACCAGAGCGGCGCTGGGGACCTCCGGCGTCAGAAGCGCCTTGCCGCACTCGCCGCAGAATTTGAACCCCGGCGGATTCTCGGTGCCGCAGCTCGGACAGAGGGGCGCCAGCTTGGCTCCGCACTGCCCGCAGAACTTCATGCCTGGAGGATTCTCGAACGTGCACTGCTGGCATTTCATGGAGCGTTCTCAGACCAGGATGAGCAGGACCCCGAAGGCCATCAGGAGCACGGCCCCCATTTTCCCAACGGTCACCGGCTCGCCGAATACCATGCGCCCCAGCAGCATGGCCATCAAGTTCCCGATCCCCCTCTTCAGGGCCTCGATCAGGCCGACCAGGAGGAACTTCAGCACGAAAAGCTGGAAGGCGAGAGCGAGCGTGCTCGAAACGAGGGCGAGGACGAAGGCTCCCCTCTTGTGCCGGATCCCCGCCAACTCGCTCCAGCGTCCCTGGACAGCGAGCACGGCCAAGGAGCCAGCCCCGATCCCTACGGTCAGCACCAGACCGTGAAAAGGCACGGTGGCATGCCGGACGGCCATCTTGTCCAGAGGGATGGTCCAGGACATGAGCATCGCCGTTGCGGCCATCCACAAGGAGCCCGGCTGAGACGAGAGCACGTGCCAGAGGTTGCGCCGCCCCCCTCCGGGCCGCGCCAGATTGCCATCCGCGGTCAGCCAGAAGGTGCCGGCGACCACCAGGAGGATTCCGGCGAGCGCCCCCCAGCCGGGGTGCTCCCCCAGGAGCAGCATCCCCAAAAGCGTCGTGAACACCGGGGTGAGCGAGAGCAGCGGCACGGTCAGGGAGAGAGGCGAAAGCCGCACCGATTGCAGAAAGGCGAAGTTCGCCAAGAGGTTGAGGGCCGTCGAGCTGAGCGCCGGAATCACATAGCCGGGCTCCACGTCCACTCCTCCGTCCAGAGCGACCATAACCCCGAACAGGGGGGCGGAGGCGGTCGCCAGCAGGAACACCAGCGGCACCGGGGCGATATCCCGCGACAGAACCTTCCGGAACAGGTCGAAACCCGCCGACGAGAGAGCCACGGCGAGGACGAGAAGCAGGGGGACGAGCCCGGCCGACATGCTCAGGACACCAGCACCCGCTTGACCATCCGGTCGAACCGCTCGCCCGCCAGGTAGATCCCGTCCAGCACGTTGCCGTCGAGCTCGTCCGCCTCGTCCTCCATCCCCTCCAGATCCTGCTCGTTGCCGTAGCCGAGCGCCCGGTGGCGCTCGCGCACCGTGGTGGAGAGGAAGATCGCGAGAGCGCGGTAGAAGCGCGCCGCGAAGCCCTGGTCGGCGGCGAGCTTGGCGCCCAGGACCGCCTTGGAGAGGCCGAAGACGGTCGCATCCTCCAGGGCACGCACCGTCGCGGACGGCGGACGGGCGTCCACGAAGGACATCTCGCCGACGATCTCTCCGGCCTGGAGCCGCGCGATCTCCCGTTCCAGCCCGTGCCGGAGAGTCAGCCAGACCGCGAGGCTCCCCTCAAGAAGGATGAACACGTCCTCGACCGGAATGCCCTGCCGGATCAGCACCTCGCCCTGCTGGAGCGGCCGCTTGCGGCCGGCCTTCAGCATCCATTCGAGGTCGTCGTCGCTGAGCTGGCCGAAGAGGAAGAGGACTTTTCTCATGCGTGCTCCCTTGCTTTTCAGGCGAATTGCTTCAGGCGATCTGCCGGTCGGCCAGACGGGCGAAGGCGCCGGCCCTCCGGATCAGCTCCTGGTAGGTGCCCTCCTCCACCACGCGCCCGTTTTCGAAGACGTAGATCCGGTCGGCGTTCTGGATGGTGCTGAGGCGGTGAGCGATGACGATGCGGGTGGCCTTGAGACGCTCCAGGCTCCGGCTCACGACTTCCTGGGTGCGGTTGTCGAGCGCGGAGGTCGCCTCGTCGAAAAGGACGATCCGCGGCCGGTGGACGATCGCCCGGGCGATCAGGATCCGCTGCTTCTGTCCGCCCGAGAAGGTCTCCGCCCCTTCGCTGATGACTGTGTGCATGCCCATGGGCATCGCCTTGATGTCCTCCTCCAGGCCGGCCATGCGGGCCGCATCCCAGGCATCGTCCAGCGACAGGCTCGCGCTGCCGACGATGTTCGAGAAAATGCTCCCCGCCATCGGCCGGCCGCTCTGGAGCACCACCCCGATCTGGCGCCGCACCGCCTGCACCGCGAGCGAAGCCAAATCCTGGCCGTCGAAGTAGATCGAGCCGGAGGTCGGCTTCTCGAAGCCGAGGATCAGGCGCAGGCAGGTCGACTTGCCCGCCCCCGAAGGACCCACGAGGGCGATGAACTCGCCCGGCCGCGCACGGAAGGCGACGTCGTCGAGAATGAGCGGGCCGTCCTCCTGGTAACGGAACGAGACGTGGCTGAACTCGATGTCTCCCGCCAGCTCGCCGGGCTCGGCCTTGGACTCGTCGACCTCCGGCACTGCCTCGAGGATCGGCGAGAGCCGCTCGTAGATCGGCACCAGGACCAGGATGCTGGAGAGGACTCCTACCATCGCCAGCGTCGAGGCCAGGAACTGCCCGAAGGCCGCGTTGAACGCGAGGAACTCGCCCAGAGAGAGGGATATTGTCGTCGACAGGCCGGCCATCGCGAAGATCGCCAGCGAGGCCAGGATGCCGTAGACGGCGTTGAACGCGGTCTGGGCGTTGGCCGCGCGCTGCGCCGCGAAGGTCCGCTGCCGCTGTTCGGCAAACCCCTCGGCCCAGCGCGCATAGGCCCGCGCCTCGGCCCCCGCCACCCGCAGCTTGGCCACCCCGTTGATCAGGCCGAAGAGCAGCCCGGACATCCTGCCCTGCAGGAGCTGGAGCTCGCGCTGATGCCGGAGCTGAAGCCAGGTCAGGCCTCCCGTGACCCCGGCGAGTACCGCGACCAGGGCGGTCGCCAGCAGCGCCAGCCGCCAACTGTAGTAGAAGAGCAGCGCGAAGCTGAACAGCGAGAAGACCGCGGCCAGGATCGACGTCAGGACGTTGCCCATGAGCAGGTTGCGGATGGTGTCGATGCCCATGGACCGGCTCGCCAGGTCGCCCACCGTGTACTGCCGGAAGAAGGAGGCCGGCAGCGAGAGCAGACGGTCCCAGACCGCCGCCTGGACCGTCCCGTCCACTTTGCCGCCGAGGCGCAGGACCGCGATGCTGCGAGTCACCTGAAAGGCAGCGGACGCCCCAGCGGCGACGATTAGGGCCAGGGTGATCTGGGCCAGCTGCCCGCGGTCCGCCCCAGGGATGACGTTGCCGAAGACTTGCCCGGTCAGAATCGGGACGAACAGGCCCAGGAGCCCTACGCAGACTCCCATGAAGACAATGGCGGCGAGATCGTCCCGGCGGTCACGCAGGGCCATCCGCAGGAGGTCTCCCTTGCCCACCGGCCGCTCCGGGAGGGGAGGATAGAGCATGTAGGCCTCGCCGCTGAGGGTCTCCGAAACAGCCGCATCGACCGGCGTCCGCGTCCGCTCGACGGGGTCGACCAGCTCGTAGCTGCGGGGGGAGGTCGGGAGCAGGGCCACCGGCCGGCGGACCTTGCGCTCCTCGTCGAGCGTGCGGAAGGCCACGAGCGGGCCGTTGTCCCGGCGCCACCAGTCTTCGCGCAGGATCACCCGCCGGGAGCGGACCCGCGAGGCCTCGCAGATGCGTGCGACGCGGTCCCCCTGGCCGGTTCCCTGCGGTCCAGGCCGGGAGCGGATGGCGATCCCCTGAACCTGCCCGACAAGGCGGCAGGCGGCGAGGAGAGGTTCGGAGGTCTCCTCGATCCCCCCTCCGCCCGGCTCCCGCGGCCGGAGCACCGAGGCCAGCCGCGCGTAGGCCCCGCGCAGGGTTGCGCGGTCCAGGTCCGCCTTGCGGCCGAGCCGCTCGCGCTCCTGCCGCTCGCTGCGCTCGAGCTGGAGGGCGACGTACCCGAGGCAGAGCTCGTGGAAGCGCGAGAGCCCTTCCCAGAGACCTTCCTGCCCCAGCAGGTCCGCGGTTGCCGAGGCCACGATCCGGGCCCCGCCGGAGCTGACCAGCCAGAGCCCATCGGGCACCGGCACGAGGGAGCCGTTGCCGATGGCGAGCGCCTCCTCCCCGAGCAGGCGGGACTCCCCCTCCAGGTGGCGGACCCAGGCGACCCCTTCGCGCGGGCGGGCGGCCTGGCCCTCCTCGGCCAGGTGGGTCTCGGAGCCGGGACGGAGCTCTTCGAAGACCTTGGGAGCGGCGGCGCGAGCATGCCCTGCGAGAAGCCCCAGGAGCCAGCCGTCGACAAGGGCGGCCAGATCCGGCGCCACGGCAGAGTCGCGGGCGAGCTCGCCCACTTTGGCCCCGTGGAGGCGGCGCAGACGCGTACCCGCGTGCCCAACCGCCAGCAGGCCGAGCCGAACGCCGTCCACGGGGACGCCGCAGAGCACCTGGCCCGCCTCCTTCGTGCTGAGGTGCGTCCTCGCCCCCGATCCATCCGGGGGTACGGCGA
The DNA here is from genome assembly GCA_035536935.1 of Thermoanaerobaculia bacterium. Lineage (GTDB taxonomy): Bacteria > Acidobacteriota > Thermoanaerobaculia > Multivoradales > UBA5704 > DATMER01. The sequence continues at coordinate 6,130 of DATLNC010000213.1, read as the reverse complement.
AGACCTCGACCACCCCCTCTTCGATCAGCCAGATCCCGCCTTCCCCGCCGCCGGAACCGCCGGTATCGAGCCGCAGCGGCGCGTTGCTCCCCAGGCGGACCTCCTCGCCGTGCTGCGCCAGCATCTCCTTCACTCCGCCTGGATGAGCCGGGAGTAGGGTCCCTCGACCCCTCGCAGCTCCTCGTGGGTGCCGCGCTGGACGACCTTGCCCCGCTCCAGCACGAGGATCTCGTCCGCGTCCCGGATGGTGCTCAGGCGGTGCGCGATGATGAGACAGGTGCAGCCGCGGCGGCGCAGGCTCGCGTCGATGAGCTGCTCGGTGGTGGGATCGAGCGCGCTCGTCGCTTCGTCCAGGATCAGGATCGACGGCCGTCCCATCAGGGCGCGGGCGATCTCCAGCCGCTGCCTCTGGCCGCCGCTCCAGTTCGCTCCTCCCTCCTCCACTGGGCTGTCGTACCCTCCCGGCCGCGAGGCGATCTCCTCGTGGATGCCCGCGTCCCGGGCGGCGGCGATCACCTCGGGCAAGGGGACCGTCGAATCCCACAGGGTGAGGTTCTCGCGCACGGTCCCCTTGAAAAGGAAGAGGCTCTGGTCGACCGCGGCCAGCGAGTTGGCGAGGACCCGCGGCGGGATCCCCTGGCGGGCGGAGCGGCTCCGGCCATCGAACAGGATCTCCCCCGACCAAGGCTTGTGCAGGCCGGTGACCAGCCGCGCGACCGTCGACTTGCCGCTCCCCGAGCCGCCCACCAGGGCGATGCGCGCGCCGGGCCTTACGGTCAGGCTCAGCCCTTCGATCAGCGGCGGATCGAGCCGGCTGTAGCCGAAGGAGACGTCCCGCAGCTCCAGCCAGCCGGCCAGCTTGACCGGCTCGTCCGGCGGGACTGACTCCTCGGCGGCGAGCCCGGCGCTCTCGTCCACCCGGTAGCGGAGCACGTCGTCGAGACGATTCATGTCCCCCTCAACCATCTGCAGCCGACCGCCCAGACTCACCAGCCGGTTGATCGGCCCCATGAAGCTTGCCATGAGGAGCTGGAAGGCCAGCAACCCGCCCACGCTCAGGGTGCCGTTCATCACCCGCAGCCCGCCGATGCCGAGGATCAGCGCCGTGTTGACCGCGCCGAGGAGCGGCGGCACGGCGTCGAGGAGCTGCGTGTAGCGCTCCAGATCCTGACGGGCGTTGACGACCTTCGCCTGGTAGCCCGCCCAGCGCGCGAAGAGGTCCGACTCGCTGCCCGTGGCTTTAAGGGTCTCAATCGTCTGCAGCCCGCCCAGGGCCGTGCCCATCATCTTGCCCTGGTCCTGGAGGAACCGCCGGTTGCCGTCAACCCGCTTGCGCGAGACGAAGCGCAGGGCGGCCACGTTGAGCAGGGCGATCAGGATCCCGATTCCGGTGAGCACGGGATCGTAGAGGAACAGGACCGCCGCGAAGAAGACGATCATGAGCGCGCCGAGCATGTTGGTCGCCAGGTCGCGGGACAGGAGCTGTGCGACCCGGTCGTTGATGCCCACCCGGGCGCTGATGTCGCCGGCGTAGCGCTGGCTGAAGAACTCGACGGGCAGGCGCAGGACGTGCCAGAGGAAGCGGCTCGACGCTCCGACCGCCATCCGGGTCTCCAGCCGCAGAAGGTACGACTGCTGCAACCAGGTCAGAGCCCCCAGGAGCAGGGCGGTCGAGCCCATGGCCAGGAGCAGGGGCCGCAACCAGTCCTGCCGGCCTTCGAGAAGCACGCTGTCCACGAAGACCTTGGAGAACACGGGCACGGCCAGGCCGGGGATCACCAGCGCGAGGCCGGCGAGCAGGACGAATAGGAGAGCCGCCTGCGATCCGGCCAGGCGCCGCTGCAAGGCCGGGAGCAGCCGCGGGGGATCGCCCTGGCGCTCGAAGCCGGGAGCGGCCTTGAACGTGAGCACCACGCCGGTGAACGCCTGGTCCAGCTCCTCCTCGGTCACCACCTTCGGCCCGATCGCGGGATCGTTCAGGCGCACGCGCCCCTTGTGGAAACCGTCGAGGACGACGAAATGATTGAAGTTCCAGTGCAGGATCGCCGGCGGATTCAGGGTACGAAGGTTCTTCGGCTCGTGCTTGAACCCCTTGGCCTCCAAGCCGTACTGGCGGGCGGCCTTGATGATGTTGCTCGCCTTGCTGCCGTCCCGGGACACGCCGCAGGCGATGCGCAGCTCCTCCAGCGGCACCCAGCGGCCGAAGTGGGCAAGGACGATGGCCAGGGCCGCGGCCCCGCACTCCACCGCCTCCATCTGGAGGACGGTCGGGCTGCGCACCGCTTTCGGCGAGCGCCGGCCGTCCGCGGACTGTTTGCCGAGCCGGAACATCCTAAAGCCCCAGCTTCTCCCGGACCTTGGGAATGACGAGGTGGATCGGCCGCTCCTGCCGGATGACGACGCTGCCGCTCGCCAGCGTGCCGCTGCTGATCTCGACGTTCGGCCCGATCGAGGACGACCAGCGGTAGCCAGTCGGAGTCGCGGGGTTCCGCTCCAGCGCGACGTTGACCTGGATGGGCGGCCCCTCCTGCATCAGCTTCTCGACCAGTGCCTCGTTGCCCAGCACGCGTACCATGCCCCGCGAGGTGGACGGGAACTCGGCGGCCCAGACCACCCGGCCGAGCAGCGAACCGTACTCCTCCCGCTTGACCGTGCTCGGCGAGACCCGGACGCGCATGCCCGGCTGCACCCGCTTGCCAGCCGAAGCCGGCACGAAGAGCACGGCCACCAGATCCTGCGAGACGAACTCCAGGTTCAGGATCGACGTACCCGGGGCGACCACGTCGCCCCGGTCGACCAGCACCTCCAGCACCCGTCCGGCGCGGGGAGACACCACGCGCGCAGTCTGGGCGAGGCGGGCCTGGCGCTCGCGTAGCTCCAGCTCCAGGCCGCGGATCTCCCTCTGCCGCAGCTCGAGCTGTTGCTCGACCTGCTGCGCGGACTCCAGCCGCTTGAGCTCGAGCCCGTTGAGCTCAAGCCGCTTGCCCGCGAGCCGGTCCTGCGCGTCGTTGAGACGCTGCTCCGACGCGAGAAAGGTCTGCTTCGTGACCAGGCCGTCCTTGAGGAGGTCGCGGTCGGCGGCCACGCGGTCGCGCGCCAGCTCGACCTCGCGGTCCAGGGAGCGGATGGCCTGCTCCAGGTTGGACCTCTGCTGGGCGAGGTCGCGCTCGCGCAGGCGCTCCTCCTCGCCAGCGTAGCGCAGCAGCTCCTGGTACTCCGACCGCACGCCGGCGAGCTTGTCGCGGGTGTCCTGGATCTGCCGCAGCAGCTCCTCCTGCCGCACGTGGGCCACCACCTGCCCCTTCTGGATCACATCCCCCACGGAGACGAGCAGCTCCTCCACCTGCCCGGCCTCGGCCGCGACCAGGCTGGACACGCCGCCCTGGCGCAGCAGGATACCCTCGCCAGTAGCATCCGTGGGGATCGAGCCGAGCACCGCCCAGCCGAGGGCGGCGAGGAGCAGCGCGCCGAGGGCGCCCAGCGCCAGCCAGCCCCGCGGGCTCGTCACCTGCATGAGCTGGTCGAGCTGCTCGGGGGACGAGAGGCGCTCGAGCGCCACCTTGCGGAAGATCACGGGGCTTCCTCCTGGAGCGGCACGGTCGTGAGGAACGCGGGATCGATCCCGCCCTCCATATTGGCGGTCTGCCCCTCCGGTAGGATCGTACCCGTTTCGAACCGGAGCTCCAGCAGCGCCAGGGCGAGGGAAAGCTGCGCGGAGACCTCCGCCTGACGCGCGGCGGTGAGGCGGTCGCGCTGCGAGATCACGTCGATCAGCGTCGAGGTGCCGCCCCGCAGCTTCTTCTCCTCGTTGACCAACGCCTGCCCGAAGAGCCGCACGGCCAAGCTCGCGCGGTCGAGCTGCTGGGCGCTGCGGGTCACCGCGTCCAGAGCGGTGGGGACGTCCGCCGCCACCCTCCGCGCCACCAGGTCCTCCACCAGGATGCTCTGCTCGAAGGACGATTGGATCTGCGCCAGCTCGCCGCGCGCCCGGCTGTTCGCTGTCGGCCAGGAGAGGTTGAAGCTGAACGTCGCATTGGCGCCCGGCACGTTGCGGTAGAGCGGGGAGAAGAAGCTGCCGGGGTCGGTCCCCTCGACCAGGCCCGTGTAGCTCGGGGTGAGCACGAGGTCGAGCTGCGGTTTCAGACCGACGTCGGCGGCCCGCCGGAGGATCTCGGTGGCATCCCGGCGCTCGCGCGCAGCCAGGAGATCGGCCCGGCGCCTCAGCGCCGCGGTCACGAAACGGTCGGTATCCTCCGGCCTCGGCAGGTCGGACGCCGGCACGGCCGGAAAGGGATCGGAGGGGATCGGCAGGGCGGCGATCGCGGCGCGGTCCAGGCCGATCTCCCGGCCCAGGTCCTGCCGGGCAGCAAACAGATCCCGCTCGCCGCCGATGCGGGCTGTCTCCGAAAAGACCAGGTTCGCCTCCACCAGGACCAGCTCGGCCGCGGGCGTCACATCCGCCTCGATCAGCTTGCGGGTGGTCTCCAAAAGCTCGCGGGAGCGCGCCTCGGTCTCGCGCAGCACCTCGAGGTTGAGCGCCGCCGCCCGGGCCCGCCAGTACTGGGAGCCGACAAAAAGGACGCGCTCGGCCGTGACCTGCCGGACATCGAACTCTCCCGCCGCGACCTGGCGCTCGGCGGACCGCTCAGGGGCGGCCGTGGCCCGCCGGCCGCGCCCGCGCAGCAGCGGCTGGCGGACCGTGAAAGCGAACGTCCCGACGTTGACGGCCCCGGCGCCGCTCGGATCCGTGCGCAGCAGCTCCAGCTCGGGCTCGATCGACAGCCCGGTGCGGAAGCGCTTCGTGACGCCATAGGTATTGCCGATGACCCCCTGGCTCTCGCTCTCGGTGGCGGACACCGGCACTTCCGTCTCCGTCTCGGTAACGCTGGAGCTGAGCACCGAATCGAAGGTCCCCCGGCTGCTGAGCAGAATTCCTTCAGCCGAGCGCAGGCGGGCTTCCTGCAGGCGCAGGTTGGGATCGTTCTCCAAGGTGAGCCGGACTGCCTCGGCGAGGCTCAGCCCCTCCGGCAGGGGCCTCTCCTGGGCTCTCAGCGGCGCTGAGACAAAGTGCGGCAGCACGACAAGCGCGCAGACGCACCAGCAATGACGGACAATTGAAGGCGTGAACATGTACGTCGATCCATATTCGCTCTTCCCTATTCACTACGGAACAGGCTCGGCTAGGCTACACCCATGACCGGGGAGATTCAAGCCGAGCTCGGCCGTTACCTGGAGAACCCCTTCGACCTCGGCGCGCTCGGACCGGGAACGGTCCTCCCCCTCCCCGACGAGCCCTTCGTCGCGACCTGGGAGCGCTGGGCCGCCGAGGCCCGGCAGCGGGGGGCCTTCGCCGTCCTTTCCGAAAACCTGCCCCAGCTCCGCTTCCCCATCCGCGAAGGGATCAGCAAAACCGACGCCTACCGCGATGCCACGCTGAGAGGCGCGTCCCCGGAAGCGTCCGCCGCCGGGCTGGAGCTGGAACGGCCGGAGGTGATCGAGCTGGAAATCCATCCGAGCCCCGCCGGCCGCATCCCCGTGCTTCTCGTGCGCGGCCGGGCGGAATTCGTGGCCCTGGTCCAGGCCCTGGGGAAACGGAACGAGCCCTCCCCCGTGCCCGACTCCCAGGGCGCCCTCATGGTCGCCGGCTTCAACAACTGGGCGCGGATCCGCGAGCTGCGGAGCCGGGGCGAGGAAATAACGGCGACCACTCCCAAGGAGCTCTACCAGGACCGCTTCATCCTGCTGAGCGACGGCCCCTACAGCGCCGTGCCCGCGGCCGATCTGGGCCTCGGCGACGAAGAATGGAAAGAGCTCTCGCTCGCGATCCGCCGGGACCACGAGTGCGCCCACTACTTCACCCGCCGCCTCTTCGGCTCCATGCGCAACCACGCCCACGACGAGCTCATGGCGGACTGGGCCGGCCTGGTCGCGGCGACCGGACGCTTCCGCGCCGACTGGTTCCTGCGCTTCCTGGGCTTGGAGGATTACCCTCGCTACCGTGCGGGCGGACGGCTGGAGATCTACCGCGGCGACCTTTCCGACGAGGCCTTCAGCGTTCTGCAGGGGCTGGTCCGGGTGGCGGCCCTGAACCTGGAGGCATTCCGGCCGGAAACCCTGAAAGACCGGGCCC
>DATLNC010000212.1:0-13207 GCA_035536935.1 Thermoanaerobaculia bacterium | reverse complement strand
ACGCCCAGCTTGAACTCGTGCGTGCCGTGATGGTACCCAGGGGTGTCGGCAGGCACGATGAAGCAGGTGATCCCCTTGTGCCTCTTCTCCAGGTCGACCGAGGCGAACACCAGGGCGATATCGGCGTCGGTGCCGTTGGTGATGAACACCTTGTTGCCGTTCAGGACGTAGTCGTCGCCCTCGCGCCGGGCGGTGGAGCGCAGGCCGGAGGGATCGCTGCCGGCGCCGGGCGCGGTCAAGGCGAAGCAGCCGAGCTTCTGGCCGGAGGCGAGCGGAGTCAGGAAATCCTTCTTCTGCTCCTCGGTGCCGAACTTGAGCAGCGGATAACAGACCAGGGAGTTGTTGACCGACAGGATGACGCCCGAGGTGGCGCAGACGCGGCTGATCTCCTCGATGGCGATGCAGTAGGACACGGTGTCCATGCCGCCGCCGCCGTACTCCTCGGGGATGAACACGCCGGCGAGGCCGATCTCGCCCGCCTGGTCGAAGAAGGAGCGCGGGAACTCCCCGGTCTGGTCGATCTCCTTGGCCCTGGGCTTGGCCACCTCTTCAGCGAAGCGGCGGACGGTCTCTTGCAGGAGCTTCTGCTCTTCCGTGAGCTCGATATGCATGGCTTTCCTTAATTGAGATGGGCGGCGGGAGGCGAAGCTCCCGGCCGCCCCGGATCGTAGCAACCGGGCTCACAGGGGGTCAAGGAAAGCCTTGGCCAGGCCTAGCTCGGCGAGCGCCGAGGGTCCTCCCCGTAGGTCGACTCGTACTCCATGTTGCCGTCCTTCTTGTGGACCTTGATCTGGCCGAGGTCCGCCGCCTGCGCGAGCTTGCGTGCCTCCTCGACGGCCTCTTCCTTGGTGTCGAACTCCTTGCGGAAGGAAGCGTTTTCCTGGCTCACCAGCCACTTCTCCGCCGCGGAATCGGGTACTACGTGGTACACCTTTCTTTCCTTGGTGTTTGTGGGCATACACCTTCCTCCTTTGCGGCTTCTGGAAGGCAATCTGCATGCCAGACGCGACAACATTTCCGCTGCAACTTCCCCTGCGGAAGACTTTGAGACACAATCCGGCTCGTGATGAAGACGAACGAGCCTCTCAATTACACAGAGACCGAGGTCAAGAGCTACCTGCCCACCGGCTGGTCCCTCACCCGCGACGGTGCGGGTACGTGGGACGCCAAGAAGAAGGTCTGGGAGCTCCGCGTCCTCGACGGTGTCGATTTCGACTGGCCGGTCGTCGTCAAGTCCGACGACGCCGGCTCCCTCGGCCGCCTGGAAGCCCTCGGCCGCGCCATCAACGCGGTCTACCGCGAGCGGCTCGGGTAGCTATTCGCCCGCCGTGCACCAGACCCTCGCCCTGCTCGCCAGCCTCGGCACCTTCGCCCTGCTCGTGGCCCTGGTCGCCTGGCTCCAGCGCAAGTTCTTCCTGGTCCGGCAGCTCGCGTTCCCGCTCTACGTCGCGGCCGCGGCCGCCGCCATCGAAGTCTACGCGCTGCTCGGGCCCCCGGATGCGGGGGTGAGCGACGGCACGCGCGCCTGGATCCTCCTCTTCCTGGGCGCCGTCACCGTCCTGCGCCTCCTGGGCCTCTATTTCTTCGACATCCACCTCCGCGCCCGTACCGGGTTCCAGCTCCCGCCGCTCCTGCCGGCGGTGACGATGTTCCTGATCTACCTGATCGCCGCCTTCGTGACGCTCCGGGTCATCTTCCCCAAGCTCGAGCTGGGCGGCCTGATCGCCACCAGCGCAGTCACCTCCCTGGTCCTCGGTCTCGCCCTTCAGCCGATCCTCTCCAACTTCTTCGCCGGGCTGGTGATCAGCGTGGAGAGGCCGTTCCGGATCAACGACTGGATCAAGATCGGCGACTTCGAAGGCCGCGTCGTCGCCATCACCTGGCGCACGACCCACCTGCGGACGCGGGAAAACGACAACCTGGTGATCCCGAACAGCAAGCTCGCGGACGAGCGGGTGGTGAACTTCTACTACCCGCACCCCATGCACCTGGAGCGGATCAAGGTGGGCGCCTCCTACGACGTGCCGCCCTACCGGGTCCGCCGGGCGCTCCTGGAGTCCATAGCGGGCGTGCCGGGGGTCCTGGACAAGCCCACGCCCGAGGTGTTCCTCCCCAGGTTCGACGAAAGCTCCCTCGGCTACGAGCTGCGGATCTGGGTGGACGACGTGGCCAACGCGCCGCGGATCGCCAGCGAAGTGAGGGGGCGCATCTGGGAGATCTTCCGCAAGGACGGAATCAAGATGCCCTACCCCATCCGCACCGTGGAGATCGCGCGTCGTCCTCATACCAGCGAGGCTGGGAAGGCGCGGCTGTTCGTGACGGAGGGAATCGAGCGCGGCAAGTCCATGGATCTCGACGGAGAGCCCGTGACCGTGGGACGCTCCCGCACCTGCACCCTGGTCCTGACCGAGCCCAACGCCAGCAAGGAGCACCTGCGGATCGCCCTGGAGGACGGCTCGTGGGTCGCGACCGACCTGGGGAGCAGCTTCGGCACCAAGGTCAACGGCCGGCCCGCCACCCGCGCCCAGCTTTCAGCCTTCGATCGCATCGCGATCGGCGATACGGTTATCATCTTCGAGACCGGCGTGTGACATGACTGCAGACCTTCCCTCCCAGATCGGCCCCTACCGCGTCACCGAGATGATCGGCCGGGGCGGCTCGTCCCCCGTCTACAAGGCGGCGGACCCGAAGAGCGGCCGGCCGGTCGTGGTGCGCCTGCTCTCTCCGCACCTGATCGAGAACCCGGGCGCGGCGGCGAGGTTCGAGCACGACTCGCGGGCGCTGATGTCCGCTCCCCATCCGAGCCTGCTGCAGATTCTGGATACGGGCGTCGAGGGAACCCGGCCCTACCTGGTGACCGAATGGATCCAGGGCATCGGTCTCGACAACGTGCTCAAGGAGCGCCGGCTCTCGGTGACCGAGATCCTCACGGTCATGAAGGGGGTCTGCCGCGGCCTCGCGCATGCCCACCAGCACGGGGTGGTCCATCACCACATCTCGCCGCACGCGATCCTGGTAGCTCCGGATCTCTCGATGGCCAAGCTGACCGAGTTCGGCTTCACCCGCATCGAGTCGCTCGGCCTGACCGGCACTCTCAGCACCGGCGCCATTACGCTTGGGGCCTTTCACTACCTGGCGCCGGAGCAGGTGGACAGCAACGCGGCGTCGGACCACCGGGCCGACATCTACGCCGTGGGCGCTGTCTTCCAGGAGATGCTCACCGGCCGTCCGCCTACGGGGAAGTTCTCGCTCCCCAGCCAGTCCAACAGCGAGTTGCTGCCCGAGACGGACACGATCGTGCTCAAGTGCCTGGCGCGCAACCCGTCCGAGCGCTACAACACGGCGCTGGAGCTGCTGGGCGACCTCGGCAAGATGGAAGAGGCGCTGAATCTCCGCCTGCTCTCCGAGATCCGCGGCGTTACGCAAAAGGCCGCGGGCTCGAAAAACAAGGGGCTGCTGATCGGCGGCCTCGTGGCGCTGCTGCTCGTGCTCGCCGTGGTCGGCTACCTGATCGCCCGCTAAGTTGATCCCCTACAAGCGATTCTCGAACCCCAGCTTTCTCTTCACCTGCCCGCCCGCGATCGCGGCGCGCGCCAGGGCCGCGGTCTTGAGCCAGGGACCGCCGGTCTTGTCGGCCACGTACCGCTTCGCCGCTCCCAGATCCTCGACTCGCGGCCAGAAGTTCTGCGGATCGTTGAAGTCGTCGAAAAACTCCGCGGCGATGCCGGGATGGCGGGTGCCGGCGAGCAGGACCTCCTTGGCCGCGGGCGTGATCGGCTCCAGGAAGAGGTTCGAGAAGCCCGTGATCCATCTGGCGTCCTTCTCCCAGTGCTCGTCGAAGACCGACTGCATCCAGTCGGCGTCGAACGGCCGGCTGCCGTGCTCCACGATGCGCCGGGTGTAGAGGTGGGCGGCCTTGGAAGCGCAGTTGGAGCCCTGTCCCGCGATCGGATCGTTGAGGACCACGGTGTCGCCGATCCCGAAGGCGAGCCGCCCCGAGGGGAGCCGGGCGGCCGGCTTGCGCACGGTGGGGGTGATCGTGCCCTTGCCCCAGGCCAGCGGGTCGGCGAGCTCGGCGCCGCGGAGGTGCTCGTCCTCCCAGGGCGCCCATTGGGCAATCAGCTCCTTGGCGACCGCCATCATGTCCTCGCCGGTCTCCGCCGCGCCGAAGCGGTCCAGGCCGCGGCCGGACTTGCATTCGAAGAGGATGCTGTAGGTGGACTGCGAGGACTTGTGGTGGAACGGTATCCAGAAGACCTCGCCGTCCTGCTCGAACAGGGTGAACTTCACGGTATGGAAAGGGATGCTGGTCCAGGGCTTCAGGCCCTTGACCGTGATCAGGGCAAGCTTGCGCTGAGGCTCTGAATAGACGCTCCGTTCGGGATCGCGCTCGAACAGGGATGAGATCTCCCCCTTGCCCGCGGCTATCACCAGGAGATCGTTCTCCGCCGCCAGGGCGTCGAGGTCGGGCACCCCGATGGGCTGGATGACCAGTTTGCCGCCGCGCGCTTCGAGCTCCCGCATCCAGCGCCAGTACTTGAGCCGCTGGTCGATGGCCTGCCCGGGCCGGCGCCAGGGTCCCGTCATGTGGAAGAGACGGTTGCCGGGGGCCAGGCAGAAGTCGAGGTGGATCCCCTCCCCCCACTTCACCTCGTCATCCCAGAAGTTCAAGCCGAGCTCGCGCTCGTAGGACAGGCCGCGGTCGAAGATGAACGCGGTCGCCGGAACCCGGCCATTCAGGATCTCTTCAGGGGTGCGGTCCGAATACAGGGTGACGGCGTATCCGTGCCGCAGCAGCCCGAAGGCCAGTTGCAGGCCAGCCTGGCCGGAACCGACGATGGCGATCTTCCGCATGAGACGTGCTCCTTCGTTTCCCGCTGGATACGCTGCACGTCCGCGAAAGTTCTCGGTTATCCTACCGCGCACAACCAGGAGGCAAGGAATGGGCACCGTGCAGGGCATAGACGTCTCGCACTTCCAGGGAGTCGTGGACTGGCAGAAGGTCGCGCAGGCCGGGATGTCGTTCGCCTTCGCCAAGGCGACCGAGGGGATCACCTATCTGGACCCGCAGTTCGCCACGAACTGGGCCGGCATCCAGGCCGCCGGCCTCCTGCGTGGCGCCTACCACTTCTTCGAGGCGAACGACGATGCGGCGGCCCAGGCGCAGCATTTCCTCTCGATGGTGCAGCTCGCTCCGGGCGACCTCCCGCCGGTTCTCGACATCGAGACCACCGCCGGAGTGAGCGACCCGCAGATCTGGAGCGGGGTGGCCACCTGGCTTCAAATCGTGGAGCAGGCGACGGGGCGCAAGCCGATCATCTATACCGCTCCCGGATTCTGGGACTCCCAAGCTCCGGTCCTCACGCTCACCAGCTATCCGCTCTGGCTGGCCGACTATGCGTCCCAGCCGCTGCTGCCCCACGGCTGGACGTCCTGGCTCTTCTGGCAGCACTCTCAAAGCGGTTCGGTCGCGGGAGTGACGGGGGCCGTGGACCTCGACCTGTTCAGCGGCACGCTCCAAGAGCTTCAAGCGATTTGATCAAAGAGAGCGGTGCATCACGGGACCCCCTTCTCGGCCCGCTTCTTGATCGCCGCCAGCCAGATCCAGCGGATCAGGCCGCTTCCCGGACGGACGAACAGCCAGTAGAGCCGGAACTTCCGGGCGGCTTCGCGGCCCAGGGGGAGCACGCGCGTCTCGGTGCGCAGACGGGTCTGGCCGGGCCCGAGGGGCTCGACCGTGAAGTTCATGATGCCCTTGGCGTAGCCGTCACGGTCGAAAGCTGCGAAATCGGCGGGGCCGGCTAGGGGGACCGTCGACGCCGAGAGCTGCCAGAAGCGGCCGATCACTCCGACGACCATCTCCAGCGGCCCCTCGTCCAGGAGAGTGAAGCCGCCCTCGAGGATGACATCCACCACCCGCTGGTCCGGATGGGAGGTCCGCACCGGACAGCGCAGCAGCCAGGCGGGGAGAGACCGGAGGGCGAAGAGGGGGCGCGCCAGGGCAACTTCGCGCCCTTTCAGCTCCCGGATCGCCCGCATTACCTCCTTCGGACCCGCGGCCACCGTGACCTCGTGCACCTCGCGATGCCGATAGGCCGGCAGATGGTGGTCCAGAGACCCCACATTGGAAGTCATCCTCTCGTCCCTCCCCAGAAAAAGGTGCGCCTCACCCCAACTCCTTTACTCTCAAGGGGTCCCTCCGCACGACGGCGACCCCAAAAGACCCTGCTTCGTTTAAGATAGCAGCCGGAATAATGGATAGCAGCAGCCTTGTCATCCTCGTGAGCCAGCTGGCCCAGGCCGGTGGCGCGCTCGTTCTGGCGCTGGTCCTGGTGGGTTTCCACCGTCTGTACCGGCGGGAATACCTGCGCACCTGGGCCTGGAGCTGGGGGGCGTTCTGCGTCGCGCTCTGCGCGTCGGCGCTCATCCTGTACCTGGGTTATCGCGGCAGGCTCTCCCCCGCGCTCGCAACCGCGCTCACGCTCGTCACCCTGATCGCCAGCTACTGGCGGATCGCCTGGCTGCTCTTCGGCACCTACGAGCTCGCCACGACCCGGCTCGTGCCGCATCGGATGCAGCACACGGTCCTGGCCATCCTGGTCGCCCTGGCCGTGGTGCCGGTGATCATGTCGGGATTCCTCGACGGCACCGCGGACATCCGCGCTTCCGAGACGATCCGCTCCCTCTGCCTGGCCGCGGCCTTTCTGGTCGCGAGCTACTGGGTGTGGAACGCGGGCAACGAGGAGGTCTCGGCGGGCATGGGCCAGCGCATCATGGCCGGCGCCTTCCTGCTCTCCCTGCTGCAGGAGGCCCATCACCTGACGATCTATCTCGCCCGCGCGTCGATCCACGTGTCGCCACGCTATCTCTCATATCTCACTCCGGTCGACTTCCTGCTACAGTTCCTGCTCGGCGTGGCCATGGTCATCTGGCTGCTGGAAGAGGAGCGCCGGCAGGTGCTCGCCGCCTCGGCGCGCGCCGAGCACCTGGCGTACCACGACACGCTGACCGACCTGCCCAACCGGAACCTGCTCGTGCAGAACATCGCCGCGGCCCTGTACCGCTCGGAGCGCCGGCCGGAGGGGCGCAGCGCCGTGCTGTTCCTCGACCTCGACCGCTTCAAGGTCATCAACGACTCGCTCGGCCACTCGTATGGCGACGAGATCCTGCGCTCCATCACGGAACGCCTGCGGCGCAATCTCCTGGAGACCGAGACCGTGGCGCGGATGGGTGGCGACGGCTTCGCCGTCCTCCTCCCCATTGTGAGCAGCGAGTGGAAGATCGCCCAGATGGCCGAGAAGCTCCTTGGCCTGATCCGGCGGCCGTTCGCGGTCCAGGGCACGGAGCTGTACGTCACGTCGAGCGTCGGCATCAGCCGCTTCCCCGACGATGGCGCCGATCCCGACGAGCTGATCAAGAAGGCCGAGATCGCCATGTACCACGCCAAGGAGCACGGCGGCGATCAGTACCAGGTCTATGCGCCCACCATGGATGCAAACGCCCTGGAGAGGCTGGCGCTGGAGAACGACCTGCGCAAGGCCCTGGTGCATGGCGAGCTGGTGCTCTACTACCAGCCCGTGCTCGACGCCCGCACCGGCATGATCGAGGGGGTCGAGGCGCTGCTGCGCTGGCAGCATCCGGAGCGCGGCCTGATGGGTCCGGCCGAGTTCCTCTGGCTGGCCGAGGTCACGGGCATGTCGAATGCCGTCGACCTCTGGGTGCTCAAGACCGCCTGCCGCGAGATCGCGGAGTGGCACAAGGACGGCGCCGACGTGCGCGTGGCGGTGAACCTGTCGGCCCGGCCGTTCCAGCGCCCCGACCTCCTGGACCGCATCAAGGAGGTGCTCGCCGAGAGCGGGCTGCCGGCGTCGATGCTCCAACTGGAGATCACCGAGACGCTGGCCATGCAGAACGCCGAGGCGAGCCAGAGCGTCCTGCGCGGCTTGAAGGAGCTGGGCATCAAGATCGCCATCGACGACTTCGGCACCGGCTACTCGTCGCTGAGCTATCTCACGACGCTGCCCATCGACATCCTCAAGGTGGACCGCTCGTTCGTCAGCGGCCTCGGCACGAACCGGGGCAGCAGCGAGATCACCGCCGCCGTGATCACCCTCGCCCACAGCCTGAAGCTCGACGTGGTGGCCGAGGGCGTGGAGAACGAGACGCAGCTCGAGATTCTGCGCAACCAGGGATGCAACAAGGTCCAGGGCTACCTCTTCAGCCCGCCCATCCCCGCCCCCAGGTGCCGCGAGAAGGCGCTGGAAGGCCGGCTTTCGGTGCCCAAGGCAGCTAGCGCGATCTAGCCTTCCTTCTTCGGCGGGTAGTCCGGTGTCGGCTTCAGGCCTTCCAGCTTCGGCCTCTTCAGGTGCCAGCCCGTGGCATCCTGGTACGCCTTGGCGAGCGCCAGGGCCTCGCCCTCTCCGAAGAGCCTGCCCAGGAAGGTGATGCTGGTGGGCGTGCCGTCCTTGCGGAAGCCGTTCGGCACCACCACGGACGGATGGCCGGTCAGGTTCGTCAGGAGAAGGTTGTTGCCGCCGTAGGTGGGCGAGACGTAGACATCTATATCCGCCAGGATGCGGTCCATCTCGCGCATGGCCAGGGTGCGGATGCGGTTCGCCTGCAGGTAGGCCACGGCCGGGATCATCTGGCCCTGGCGGAAGACGTTCGGCCAGGCCTGCTCGATCTGGCGGACGAGCTGGTCGTCCTTGCCGCTGCGGGTCAGGTCGTCGAAGGCCGCGGCGGCCTCGGCGGTGAGGATCAGGCCGAGGGCATCGATCGGGAGCTTGGGCAGCTCGATGGGCTTCAGCTCGATCCCCAGCTTGCGGAGGTCCTCCAGGGCCGCGAGGTCGAGCGCGTGCCACTCCTTCCTCTCCTCCTCGGGCTTCTCCTCGAAGATCGACTTGAGATAGCCGACCCGCAGCTTGCGCACATCCATCCCCGGATCCCAGCGGAACGGGGCGTCCACCACCGTGGCGTCGCGGCCGTCCGGGCCGTGGATGGCCTGGAACACGGCGGCGCAGTCCTCGACGCTGCGGCAGATCGGGCCGAGCTTGTCCATGGTCCAGGAGAGCGCCATGGCGCCGTGGCGGCTCACCCTGCCGAAGGTCGGCCGGAGCCCGGTGCAGCCCGTGCGCGTGCAGGGCGAGACGATGGAGCCCAGGGTCTCGCTGCCGATGGCGAAGCCCACGGCGCCCGCGGCGGTGGCCGAGGCCGACCCGGCCGAGGAGCCGCTCGATCCCTGCTCCGGATTCCAGGGATTGCGGGTCATGGCCCCGTACCAGACGTCCCCCCAGGCCAGCTCGCCCAGGGAGAGCTTGGCGACGAGCACGGCGCCGGCCGCGTCCAGGCGCTCGACGACCGCGGCGTCCGCGTCGATGACCTGGTCCTTGAACGGTACGGAGCCCCAGGTGGTGCGGTAGCCCTTGACCGCCAGGAGGTCCTTGGCGCCCCAGGGGATGCCGTGCAGAGGACCGCGGTCCTTGCCTGAGGCGAGCTCGCGGTCGGCGCGCTCGGCCGCCGCCATCGCCCGCTCTTCCGTGTAGCTGATGACCGCATGGAGCACCGGGTCGAGCGCGCGCAGCCGGCCGAGGTACATCTTGGTGAGGCCGACCGACGTGACCTTGCCGGACCTCAGGAGCCGGCCGAGCTGCGTGACGGTGAGGAATGGCTGCTCCGCCGCCGCGGAGGGGATCTCGCCGGCCGTGCTCGGACGGAACGAGCCCTTGCCGCCCAGGTCCATGCCCGGCAGGACGGGATCGAACTTCACCGCCGGAGGCACGCTGTTGTCGATCCGCACCTCGCGGATCTTCCTGTAGTCCTCCAAGAGCTCGTCGAGCCCCTTGCGCATGAGGTCGCGCTCGGGGCCGGTGAATTCGAGGCCGATCGCCTTTTCGGCGTCCGCGAGGATCTCGGGAGTGATCGTCCCCTTTTTCTCCTCCTGCGCCAAAGCGGCCGGGGCCGCGGCCAGGGCGGAGAGCAGGGCGAGGAAACGGCGGCGGTCCGGATTGTCGATCATGAGGGCGATTCTACTTCACCGTGGATATATGGGAAAAGTAAATTTCCATATAGAAATCCTATCCGTGTATATGAGCAGGTAGAAAGGCTATATATAAATGGGTGTTGATGGCGCAGTGAAAAGAGATTTTCATATAGAAAATCTCCCCGAATATATAGATGGGGATCTTTTGCGCTCCTTGTCAGGCCATTTGGCAGGGCCGAAAGGAGCATTCTCATATAGAAATCGGGCCGTCTTATATCCAGCCTCTCTTTTTCTATATAGTGATTCTGTTTCTCTATATGAAATCAGTGCCCCACGGTCAACGTGACGTCGGCGTTGCTCCAAGCGCCGTTGTTGGCCGGGTAGCGATCCTTGTTGTCGCGCAGGTAATAGCCGAGCCAGTAGGTCCCGGGCGGCACCTTCGCGGGGATCGCGATCTTGCTCACCTTCACCTGCCGGGTGGCGCCGGGCTTCAGGATGCCCTGGACACGGACGGTCTTGACCAGCACGGCCCCCTCGAAGCTGAAACGCCGCGGCACGAGGTAGACCTCCACCTTGGGGTTCGCGAGCGGCACGGTGCCGGCGTTCTCGATCTTGATCGGTCCATTCAGGCTGAAGCTGCCGCCGGCCTTGGCGTTCGAGGATCGGGGGCCGGCCGGGTCGTAGGTGGCAAGCTCGGCTTCCGGGCTCTCCCAGTAGGTGACGTAGGAGCTGACGAGCCCGTCGCGGATCGCGACGCCCGGCGGAAAGGCGCTGCGTACGGCCATGGCGTCGTCGGCGTAGATCGTCCCCAGGTAAAAGACCTTGGACTTGTACTGCATCACCGAGTCCCAGCCCGTCTTCTGGGTCTCGAACGGGTGCTTGAGCCCCCACATGTGGCCGACCTCGTGGGTCATGACCTCCTTGAAGGAATAGGCCCCGCCGCGGGTCGTGGCTTCGACATCGTCGAGGGTCCAGGCCTTGGCGGGGTTGAGCGCCACGTCCGCCTCGATCACGGCGCCGTCCTTTCGGCGCACGAATGCGACGCCCAGCACGTTCCCGCCGAGATCGCCCCAGGACACCTCGAACGCGTCCGTCATCTGCTTCTCCGAAGGGAACCCGACGAGCTCGAAGACGCCGTTGCCGAAGGACCAGGTCTCCGAGGGGTTGTCGGCGACGCGGAACAGGTCGCCGGCATAGAGGTTCCAGTAGGCGAGCTGCTCCTGGTCAACCGGGGAGAACGGAGTACCGGGCAGGAGCGGATCGACCACGATCGGACGGTGCGCCGGCTGGGTGTAGACGTACGGCGCCGAGATCCAGGTCTTCGCGGGCAGCGAGGCATCCTCCAGGAGCGCGGTGCGCAGGGCGAGCGGCGTCTCTTCCACGAGGGTGCGCGCGGCGGCGACGACCTCGTCGAAGCCCGCCCCCTCGCGGAACGCGCCCTGCCGGGCTCCCAGGATCGGCGACAGGCTGGGGCGGTCCAGGTCGCCCAGGAAGAGGAGATAGCGCGCGCCGGGCTCGAGCTCGACCGCGGAGCAGACCTCGTCCGTGATGTCACCGAGGGTGCCTCCCGGCATGGCGAGGGTGAACCGCTCGGGCGCCGCGCCGCGGAGCCGCTCCTCGACGCGCAGCGTGTAGTCCGTCATCAGGAGAGTGTGCTTGCCGTTCCAGCGGACCTCCCGCCCCTCCACTACCGCCACGACGACGTTCGAGGAGGCCGCCGCGAGCTCGCGGCCGCTCAGTTGCGCCACGTGGGCGCCGAGGGCGCTGGGAGTCAGAAGGACGAGAAGAGTGAAGAGGAGGAGTGCCGCCAGCAGCTCGCGGCGGGAGAGGCACCGTGACATCTCTTCCATGAACTGCTCCTTTCGGAAGAGCCCCCCTGCAGAAAAACAGCAACCGGCCCTTATTGTACAGGAGGAGTCGCGAAGAAAAAGGCCAGCACCAGCAGCGCATAGATGCCGAGCAGCATGATCCCTTCGAACCAGTTCGTCTCGCCGTCATGGGCGATGGCGTTCACCGCGAAGGCGACCCCCGCGATCGCGATCAGCTCCAGCGGGTTTTCGAAGACCAGGTTCATGGGATGGCCGAGGAAGAACGAAACAAGGACCAGCAACGGCGCCACCAGGAGCGCGATCTGGATCGTCGACCCGAGGGTGATCCCGAGGACCAGCCCCATCCGGTCCTGGCGCGCGAAGTAGACGGCGGAGAGGTACTCGGCCGCGTTGCCCACCACCGCCAGCACCACGATGCCCAGGAAGAAGGTAGACAGGCCGAGCCGCGACGCCGTGCCTTCGAGCGCGCCGGAGATGAGCTCCGCCTCGACGGCCACGAGCACCGTGCCGCCCAGGAGAACGCCCATGGCCTTCCAGGCGGGCCAGGGCGTTCCTTCGTGCTCGAGGTCGTCCTCCTCGGAGGCGAACACGTTGCGGTGGGTCACCAGCGTATGGATCAGGTTGGCGATGTAGATCAGGATCAGCACCACCGACACGCCGAGGCTCAGCTTCTCGTCGAGCTCATTGGCCCTGGGCGAGGCGAAGATCCCCCGCTCCGTGTAGTGGAAGAACGCCGGCACCATGAGGGCGATCACCGAGAGGATGAGCAGGCTCGACAGGAGCCCGGCGTGCTCGCGGTTGAAGCGCTGGCGCTCTCGGCCGAAGCTCCCGAACAGGATCGCGAGCCCGAGACCGAGGAGCCCGTTGCCGATGATGGCGCCGGTGATCTGCGCCTTGACCACGGTCGTGTGGCCGTCCATCAGGACGAACAGCGCGATCACCAGCTCGGCCATGTTGCCGAACGTCACGTTGAGCAGCCCGCCGATGGCCGGGCCCGAGATCACCGCCATCTGCTCTGTCCCGCGCCGGATCCACTCGGCCAGCGGCACGATCGCCAGGACTGCGGCCAGGAAGACCCAGGTCGGCCCTACGTCGAGCATGTAGCCGAGGACCATCGAGACCGGCACGAAGAGGAGGAGGAGGTTGATCCACATGGGTTTCGCCCCTTGCAGGACCCGCGCCTTCAGCAGCGGCTGGGCGCGGTGCTCGTAGATGTCATGTCCGCGATAGCCCGGCCGATCGCCATGGAGGCGGTCGCGCCGGGCGAGGGAGCGATCATTCGTCGCGGGCTTGCGAAGGTGGCGGTCTACGTGGACGAGGGCGGCGTCGCGCACGAGCCTTCGGCGGTCTGCCGTCATCTCGGCTGCATCGTCGCCTGGAATTCGGACGAGAAGACCTG